>NZ_JBEYYU010000016.1:0-144326 GCF_040645755.1 Streptomyces sp. NPDC046716 | reverse complement strand
GGCGGTGCCGTAACGGATCTTCGCGCCCTGGGGGTGCGGGTCCGCGTCCACCCAGACGGCGTTGCCGTTGGTCCCCCGCACCGCGCCCCTGAGCGAGCGGAGCTCGCTTTCAGGGGCGCGGGGAACTGCGCGACCAGCCACGACGAGGGCCGCGGACGAAGGACCGGCACGGCGGGCCGGGGCCAGAAGTGCCGGCCCGCCGTGGCACCCGCTAGCAGAGATAGCGCGTCGTGTGCTGGAAGGACGACGCCGCCCCGTCGAACCCGTAGGTGCCCCGGTACGCCGGCGGATTCTGGTACTCCCCGACGATGGTGACGGTGTTGGCGCAGGACCCCTGCCCGGCCCGCTTGGCGTCGATCCGGATCGAGTCCCCGATGAAGCCGCCCGTGATGTCCCACGGGGCACCGCAGATGCCGGACGTGATCTGCCCGCCGGTCACCACGTAGGGATGCGTGTTCGGGTTGACCTTCGCGGTGATGGCGAAGGTGACCGTCCCGTTGTTCAGCTCCAGCTTGCACTCGACGGACACCGCCTCGGCGGACACGTCGGCCGGCGCGGCGAACGCCTCGTCGCGGGTCTTGACCTCCGCGCCCTGCGGGTTGTGGAACCGGTGCTCGGCGCGGGTCGGGCTCTTCTGCCTACGTGCCTGAGTGGTCATGACGTCACCCCCTATGCGAGCTGCTCGGCGATCTCGACGCGCAGCAGCGCGCGGACGTTCTCGATGTGGTTGACGACCGTCACCTGCGAGGAACCGGCGAAGAGCAGGCCCACCGCGACGTTGTCGAGGGAGGTCACCAGGGAGCCGGAGTCACCGCCGGCCGAGATGTTCGTGGTGAGGATCTGGTCCTTGAAGCGGGCCGTGCCCGCGGTGCCGTAGTTGACGTCGATCGTCGCGTCGACCGCGATGATCCGGCCGAAGGAGATGTTCGTCGTGCGGCCGGTCTTCTTCACGAGGTCGCCGACCGCGACATTGGCCCTGCGCCGCCAGGCCCGCGGCGCGCCGCTGAAGTACTGCTCGCGCGTGGCGTCCTGGAACTGGACCTCGCCGAGCGCGCAGTCGACCACGTTGTTCTGCTGGTCGAGCGGCGTCTGCGGGGCGAACTGGATGGTGATGAACCGGGACAGCGTGGCGATCCGGTCCGCCGGGTTGGTGCCGCCGTCGAACGTGCCGGGCTGGAGGATCACGCTGCCCGGCTGCGCCCGGTTGGAGTCGGCGAGCACATGGTTGTTGGACAGGACGTAGAACTTGGCCGGGGTGCCGAGGCCGGGCCCCGGCGGGTCCACGGTGGCGCCCGGCAGGAAGTCGTAGACGACGCTGCCCAGCGTGCCCGCGGTGATGGCCACGTTGCCGACCGAGAAACCGGCCGGGCAGGGGCGCATCCGGCGGACCAGGACCTGCGGCTCGAAGGTCGCGAGGCCGCCCAGCTCCTCCAGCACCGGCTGGCTCATGCCGCCGAGCTGCTGGCCGACGCCGCCGTCGGGCCCGTAGCCGATCTCCTGCTGACGTGCCCCGGCGCCCGGCCGGCTCTGCCGCCGCTGGGCGGAGATCTGGCCGACGGCCAGGATGTCGGTGGGGGTGCCGTCATCCATCTGACGTGGAATCACATCCCGCTCGGGCAACATGGATTCGGGCACCTTCTGGGTCACGAAGACCAGGACGGCCGGTTCGCCGGTGGGCCGCCCGTCGACCCATTTCACGCCGTGGCCGTAGCCGATCACGTTGGCCAGCGGCTGTTCGCGCCGCAGGAAGTCGCTCTGTGCCTGGTGACGGGCGCTGTCGCTGAGCTGACCGCCGGCCGGTCCTCGCATCAATTCGGGCTGGCTACTCACGCCAGACCACCTCTTCCCCTTGGCTCGCCGGAGGGCCCGTCCTGGGCCCGGACGTCGCCGATCGCGAGCACGCGCACCGGTACGCCGTCCAGCTCCTTAGGAACCATGTCGTCCGCGGGGAGCCGGTCCGGGGGCACCTTCCGGGAGACGAAGACGACGATCACGTCCGCCCCCGAGTGCTCGTCCCTTCCGATCCCGACTCCGGTGACATTGGCCAGCTTCATCAGCCGGCTCTCATGGAGGGTGCGTGCCCGCCGTGCGTCCACTCGGCTCGCCACCCCCTCGGCGGGTGATGCGGTGATGCAGTCAAGGCCTGTCTAGTGACGGCCGGACAGGTGGTCAAGGCGTTCTGCGCTAAATCTTCGGTTTGTCGCCGTAGTGGGTCTGTTGACCTTCTTTACGATGATTCTTCCGATGTCTGTGGGAAAGCGCTCCCCGGTTCGTCAGGTCCGCAAGTAGGAGGCGCCGTTGAGGTCCAGAACGGTTCCCGAGGCCCACTGCGCCCCCGGCGACGCCAGCCAGAGCACGGCCCCGGCGATCTCCTCCGCCGAGGCGACCCGGCCGAACGGACTCTGCGCCCGCACCTCGTCGGTCAGCCGGTGCGCCACCCGCTCCGTCTCGATGAACCCGGGCGCCACCGACGCCACCCCGATCCCGTGCGGCGCGAGCGCGACCGCCAGGGACTGGCCGAGCGCGTGCACGGCGGCCTTCGTCGCCCCGTACGCCGGATGGTCCGGCTCGCCCTTGAAGGCGCCGCGCGACCCGACGTTGACGATCCGGCCCCCGGTGCCCTGGTCGATCATGCGCCGGGCCGCGAGGTGGCTCAGGTTCGCGGTGCCGAGCAGGTTCACCGCCACATGGCGCTGCCACAGCTCCGACCATTCCTCGTACGACGTGGTCGCGGGCGGGTGCGGCAGGTTCACGGCCGCGTTGTTGACCAGGACGTCGAGGCCGCCGAGCCCGTGCGCGGCCCGCTCGGCGATCGACGCGGCGCCCGCCGGGTCGGACAGATCGCCCCCGACGAGCACATGCCCGTCGCCGGCCAGCGAGTCGAGGGTGGCGCGCGCCTCCGCCTCCCGGGAGCCGTAGTGCACCGCCACCCGGTCGCCGCCCGCCGCGAACGCCCGGGCCAGCGCCCGCCCCAGGCCGCGCGAGGCGCCGCTCACCAGCACGCGGCGTCCGGATTCCGGCAGGTTCACTGAAGTCATGAAAGGGGGCCCCTCGGCTTAGGACGGTGTTCAACCGCCGTTTATACGCGAGCGAGAACGTGTGGCCGAAACAGGCCCGCCCCCCGCCACACCATCATCACGGGAGACAGCCACATGTCGCTCACTCGCAGGGACTTCGCCAGACGCTCCGCGGCCACCGGTGCCGGAGTCGCCCTGGCCGGCTCCGTCGGCGCCCTCGCCACCGCGCCGAACGCGCTCGCGGCCACGGACCACGGTCACGACCACGACCACGACGGTCATGGTCACGGTCACGACCACGAGCACGGCGTCGGCTACGGCCCGCTGATCCCCGACCCGGCCGGCATCCTGGCGCTGCCCGCCCACTTCTCGTACAAGGTCATCACCTACAGCGGGAAGACCAAGCTGGAGTCCGGCGAGTTCACCCCGTCCAACCACGACGGCACCGCCACCTTCGAGGGCCCGCGCGGCACCACCCTCCTCGTCAACAACCACGAGCTGGCCGGCGCCCGCGCCGACTGGCCACACCCGGTGCCGCTCACCGAGGGCCTCGTCTACGACCCGGGCGCGGCCGGCGGCTGCACCGTCGTCGAGGTCCGGCGCGGCGGCGAGGTCGCCGAGTGGGTCGGCATCGCGGGCACCGCCACCAACTGCGCGGGCGGCTCCACCCCCTGGGACACCTGGCTGACCTGCGAGGAGACCGAGGACAAGGCCGGCTCCAAGGGCTTCACCAAGGACCACGGCTACGTCTTCGAGGTCGACCCCGCCGACCGCCGCGCCAACCGTGCGCCCAAGCCGGTCAAGGCGCTCGGCCGGTACGCCCACGAGGCCGTCGTCATCGACCCGAAGAACGGCCAGGCGCTGCTCACCGAGGACGCCTCGAGCCCCAACGGCCTGCTCTACCGCTGGGTGCCGCCGCACGGCTTCAAGCACGGCCGCGGTCGCTTGCGCACCCTCGCCGACGACGCGGGCGTCCTCCAGGCGTTCAAGTGCTTCGACTCCGGCGGCCGGTTCGTCGACGACCTCTCCCGCGCCACGAAGATCGGCACCGTCTACGGCGTCGACTGGGTCGAGGTCCCCGACCGCGACGCCAAGACCGTCTCCACCCGCAAGCAGTTCAAGGACGGCGAGGTCACCCGAGCCCGCAAGCTGGAGGGCATGTGGTGGGGTGACGGCGGCGCGTACATCGTCTCCTCCTTCGCCCGCACCGAGAGCCCGGTCCAGCACGACGGCCAGGTCTGGTTCTACGACCCCAAGCGCCGCACCCTGACCCTCAAGGTGCTGCTCGGCGTCAACCCGGACCCGTCGAAGGACGGCGCCTTCGACGGCCCCGACAACATCACCGTCTCGCCCTACGGCGGTCTGGTCATCGCCGAGGACGGCGAGGGCGTCCAGCACCTGTTCGGCGCGACCGAGAAGGGCCGCACGTACCCGATCGCGCGCAACGAGCTGAACATCGGCTCCGCGGACGACCCGGAGTACAGCGAGTTCACCGGCGTCACCTTCTCGCCCGACGGACGCACCCTGTACGCCAACATCCAGACGCCCGGCATCATGCTCGCCATCACCGGCCCCTGGAAGCGCCAGCGCTAGCCGCCTACCGCAGCGGGTCCACCGGCGGCGCCTCGCTTTCCGAGGCGATCCGGTGGACCCGCCTGCGCACCGCGTACCAGCCGATCAGCAGGGCGGCCGCGATCGGGATCAGGGTGAGCACCGTGTCCCGGCCCGCGCCGTCCGTGTCGAACCACATCATGACGACGACCGCGAGCAGGAAGGCGACCGTCGACAGCTCGATCCACGGCGAGGCCCACAGCCGGAACGCCGGCCGGTGCACCAGCCCCTGCTTGGCGCGGCGCACGAACAGCAGATGACAGATCATGATCATCGACCAGGTGGAGATCACGCCCAGCGACGAGATGTTGGTGACGATCTCGAACGCCTTGTCGGGCAGCCACGCGTTCAGCGCGACACCGAGCAGCGCCACCACCGCCACCAGCAGGATCCCGCCGTACGGGACGTGGCTGCGGCTCATCCGGGCCGTGAAGGACGGCGCCGAACCCGCCATCGACATCGAGCGCAGGATGCGGCCGGTCGTGTAGAGCCCGGAGTTGAGCGAGGACAGCGCGGCGGTCAGCACCACCAGGTTCATGATGCCGCCCGCCGACGGCACCCCGATCTTCGACAGCACCGTCACGAACGGGCTCTCGTTCGCCGAGTACGACGTCCAGGGCAGCAGCAGCGTCAGCATCACGACCGAGCCGACGTAGAAGATCGCCACCCGCCACATGATCGAGTTCACCGCGCGCGGCACGACGGTCGCCGGATCTTCGGTCTCGCCCGCCGTCACACCGACCATCTCCACGGCCGCGTACGCGAAGATCACGGTCTGGGTGATCAGCACCACCGGCCAGATGCCCAGCGGGAACATGCCGCCGTTGTCGGCGATCAGGGAGACGCCCGCCGTGTGTCCGTCGACGGGCTCGCGCGAGACGAGGAAGTAGATCCCGATCAGCAGGAAGATCACCAGCGCGGCGACCTTGACGATCGCGAACCAGAACTCCATCTCGCCGAACGCCTTCACCGAGATGAGATTGACGGTGAGGACGATGCCCAGGGCGATCGCGGCGAGCACCCACTGCGGCACCGAGGTGAACATCGACCAGTAGTGCACGTACACCGCGGCCGCCGTGATGTCCGCCATTCCCGCGGTCGACCACTGCAGGACGTACATCCAGCCCGCCGCGAACGCGCCCTGCTCGCCGAGGAATTCCCGCGCGTAACTCACGAACGATCCGGACGACGGCCGGTGCACCACCAGTTCGCCCAGCGCCCGCACGACGAAGAAGGCGAACACTCCGCACACCAGATAGGCGATCGCGAGCGCGGGCCCGGCCTTGGCGAGATTGCCTCCGGCGCCGTAGAGCAGACCGGTGCCGATCGCCCCGCCGATCGCGATCATGCTGATGTGGCGGGGCTTGAGCGTCTTGCTGTAGCCGAGGTCACCGGCGTCGGCGACGCCTTCGGCGGTGGTCGGGTCGTCGAGGCGCGAGTCTGGATTTCTGTCCTGGTGCACGCGGGGAACTCTCGCAAAATAATTGCCTCGCACGGCTGATGCGCGCCGCCGTACAGTCGTTCTTCGTACCTCCCGGTGCGAAGGCCACGGCTACTTCTCTTTCACAGAATCCGATGCCGTGACCGGTCTGATCTCGGGAGGCGCGGCACTTGGTGCGTGCCCGGTGCGCAGACAACGGTTACTTCTGGATCGGGCGGTTGCGGGTTCGAATCCCGTCGGTGACTTCGGGTCGCCGTAGCTCAATCGGGTAGAGCACTTGACTGTTCCGTCGTCGACCTCGATCTCGGGCACGCTCCATTCGCCGTGTCTCCCTCCGAAGGAATTCGGGGGAATTCCGCATGGCGCGTTTCAACCGCAAGCCGGCCCGGGCCGCTGTCCTTTCCGCCGTACGGACCACGGGCCGCACCGTGCCGACCCATGAGGGCGGCCGTGGATTCGAGCGCGACAGGCGTTCCGAGCTCTTCCTGCTCGCGATCGCCAATTTCGTCTCCCAGCGGACCTTCTACGAGGACGGCGCGGACCGCGACGACCGGTTCGCCACGCTCGTGCGCGGGCTCGCCGTGACCGACCCGGAGTGGACCGCGGGCCTGCTCGGCTGGCTGCGCGGCGAGGGGAACCTGCGCACCGCGTCCCTCGTGGGCGCCGCCGAGTACGTGAAGGCGCGTCTCGACGCCGGCGCGAGCGAAGGACCGTCGAACCGTGCGGTCGTCGCCTCCGTGCTGCGCCGCCCCGACGAGCCCGGCGAGCTGCTCGGCTACTGGACGCAGACGTACGGGCGGGCCGTCCCCAAGCCCGTCAAGCGCGGCATCGCCGACGCCGTGCGCCGCCTCTACCACGGCAAGGCGCTCCTGAAGTACGACACCGCGTCCAAGGGCTACCGCTTCGGCGACGTCCTCAACCTGGTGCACGCGTCGCCCGACCCGGCCAAGCCGTGGCAGGGCGAGCTGTTCCGGTACGCGCTCGACCGGCGTCACCGCCCCGACACGGCCGTGCCTCCGGCGGGCAGCGAGGTCCTGCTCGCCCACCGGGAGCTGATGGCGCTGCCGGTCGCCGAGCGGCGCGCCGTGCTGCTCGCGCCCGACGGTGCCGAGCGGCTCGCGGCGGCGGGCATGACGTGGGAGGCGCTGGCCGGCTGGCTGCAGGGCCCCATGGACAAGGCGGCCTGGGAGGCCGTGATCCCGTCCATGGGCTCCATGGCTCTCATCCGCAACCTCCGCAATTTCGACGAGGCGGGCGTCTCGGACGAGGTCGCGGCCCGGGTCGCCGCGAAGGTCTCCGACCCGGCCGAGGTGGCGCGCTCGCGGCAGTTCCCGTTCCGCTACCTCGCCGCGTACCAGCACGCGCCGTCGCTGCGCTGGGCGTACCCGCTGGAGACGGCGCTCGGCCACTCGCTGGCCAACGTGCCGTCCCTGCCCGGCCGTTCGCTGATCATGGTGGACCGCTCGGGCTCCATGTGGGCCCCGCTGTCCGACCGGTCGCAGCTCAACCGGGCGGACGCGGCCGCGGTGTTCGGCGCGGCGCTCGCGCTGCGGGCCGAGCGGGCCGACCTGGTGCAGTTCGGCACGGGCAGCACCGACGTGATGTACCGCAAGGGCGAGTCCGTCCTGAAGGTCCTGGAGCGCTTCGGGAACCTGGGCGGGACGAACACCGCCGAGGCGGTACGGCGCCACTACCGCGGCCACGACCGGGTGCTCATCGTCACCGACGAGCAGGCGCACCACAGCCGGCACGGCGACCCGACCGGGCAGGTCCCGGCGCAGGTCCCGGTCTACACCTGGAACCTGGCCGGGTACCGGGCGGGCCACGCGCCCTCCGGTTCGGCACACCGGCACACGTTCGGCGGACTCTCCGACGCGGCGTTCCGGATGGTGACGCTGCTGGAATCGGGGCGGGACGCGGACTGGCCCTGGATGTAGCGGGGTCGAGCGGCTCGGGCCGCTCGACCCCGGCCGGACGTCTGCCCGGTCAGGTCTTCTGCCGGGTGCCGGCTGTGTGTGGTTGCTCGTGCAGTTCCCCGCGCCCCTTGCGGGGCCGCAGTCCCACCACGATCACCAGTAGGGCTCCCGTTGCGATCACCGCGCCCACCCCGAACGCCCTGGTCGCCCCGTGCACCAGGACCGCGTCCGCCGAACCGTGGGCGTGACGCGTCGCCGTGCCGTACACCGTGACCAGTGCCGCGAGGCCCAGCGTGCCGCCCAGCCACTGGAACGTCTGGAGCAGGCCCGAGGCCGCGCCCGCCTCGGCCGGGGTGATGTTCTTCAGGATCGTGGCGTTCAGGGGCATGAAGCTCAGGCCGACGCCCATGCCGAGCAGCAGCATCGGGCCGAGCAGGCCGGTCGCGAAGCCGTCGGTGGCATCGAGGCGGCTGAGCCAGGCGCTGCTCGCGATCATCAGCAGGGATCCGGTGACCAGGAGCGGCTTGGCGCCGAAGCGGGCGAGCAGGCGGGGCGCGCGGCGCACCGTCGCGAACACCGCGACCGTCAGCGGCAGGAAGGCGAATCCGGCCTTCAACGGGCTGTAGTCCAGGACCTGTTGGACGTAGAGCGTGAGGAAGTAGAAGGCGCCGAAGTTCCCGGCGGGCAGCAGCAGGATGATCGCGTAGGCGGCCGCGCGGTCGCGGTTCCCGAAGAGGGCGAGCGGGGCGATGGGCTGCCGGGCGCGCGACTCGGTCCAGAGGAATCCGGCGAGCAGGGCCGCCGCCGAGAAGAAGCAGGTCAGGGCGCGGGCGTCGGTCCATGAGCTGTCCGAGACGCGGAGGAAGGCGTAGACGAGGAAGAACATCCCGGCCGTGCCGGTGACGGCCCCCCTGGTGTCGAACGTGTCGAACCGCCCGCTGCGGCGCGGGGTTTCGCGGACCACGCGCGGCAGGGCGAGGGCGAGCGCGACGCCGATCGGTACGTTGATGAGGAGCGACCAGCGCCAGGACGCGAGGTCGGTGAGGGCGCCGCCGAGCACGAGGCCGATGGAGGCGCCGATGCCGGCCATCGAGGAGTAGACGGCGAGGGCGCGGTGGCGGGCCGGTCCGTCGGCGAAGTGGGTGGTGATCAGGGCGAGGGTGCTGGGTGCGATCAGGGCGGCGCCGACGCCCTGGACGGCGCGGGCGGCCAGCAGTAACGCGCCGTCGGTGGCGAGGCCGCCGCACAGGGACGCGGCCGCGAAGACCAGGACGCCGGTCATCAGCGTCCGGCGGCGGCCGAGGATGTCGCCCGCGCGGCCGGCCAGCAGGAGCAGGCCGCCGAAGGCGAGGGTGTAGGCGTTGAGGACCCAGGACAGGCCGGTGGGCGTGAAGCCGAGGGTGCCTTGGATGTCGGGGAGGGCGACGTTCACGACGGTGGAGTCCAGGCCCACCATCAGGTAGGCGGTGACGATGAGGGCGAGGACGGCGCCCGGACGCGCTACGGTGCGCTTCCCCGGGCTCGTGGATTCCGTGGCAGGCGGTGCGGAGGACATGCTCGACTCCCGTACGGGGACGGTGGGTTGAGGAGCGCGCGGGCAGCCCGGACTGCCCGCGAGAAGAAGCGGGGACTGTCTCCGTTTAGCTCCGGCTAACATACGGAGACAGTCCCCGGTTGTGCAAGGGGTGCTGGACGGCGTCCCCGGAGGAGGCGGACATGGCCCAGGTGGGAGCGGCCGGGCGGCCGGCGAAACCGCAGCGCGCGGACGCGCGCCGCAACTACGAACGGCTTCTGAAGGAAGCCGCGGTCGCGTTCGCCGAGAAGGGGCCCCAGGCCTCGCTGGACGACATCGCCAAGCGGGCCGGCGTCGGATCGGGCACCCTCTACCGGCACTTCCCGACGCGCGAGGCCCTCATGGAGGCCGTGTACGTCGACCTCTTCGAGGCGCTGGCCGAGCGGGCGACGACGCTGGGCGCCGAGCTGCCGCCGGGTGAGGCGCTCTTCACCTGGCTCGGGGACCTCGGCGAGCAGATCGTGCAGGTGAAGGCCCTCAAAGCGCTGCTCGGCGCGGTCGTCGCCGAGAGCGGGGCGCCGCTCGTCATCCAGTGCGGCGAATGCCTCAAGACCGCCGCGGCCGAGCTGCTCGCCGCGGCCCAGGAGGCCGGCGAGGTGCGCACCGACCTCAACCATCTGGAGCTGCTGCGCCTCAACCACGCCGTCGTCGAGGCGGCGCAGCTGGCCGGCGGCGATCCGCAGGGCGTGGCCCGCTACCGGCGGCTGATGCTGGAAGGCCTGCGGACACCGGCGCGGCAGTGAGTCCGGGTGAGAGAACCGTAGAAAAGTCTTCGGTAAGGGAACGGTAAAGCGGAGCCGCTCGTTACCTGGGGCATGACCGCTATGACCCCCGGCTCGAACATCCCGCTCACCGCGCAGCGCGTGGCGGTGGACGTCACCGCTCCCGTGCGGCTCGACGTCTCGGGCCTGCTGCTCACCGCCGACGGCAAGGTGCGCTCGGACGACGACTTCATCTTCTACAACCAGCCCGCCGGGCCCGGTGTGACGTACGCGTCGGGCGGGGGGACGTCCCCCGACTCGATCACCGTGGACACCTCGGCCGTGCCGCCCGGCATCGAGAAGATCGTCGTCACCGCGAGCCCGGACGCCGACGGCCAGACGTTCCAGGGCATCGAGCCCACGGCCACGATTCGCAACGCGGACGACGGCTCGGTCCTCGCCACCTTCACCCCGCCGCAGCTCGGCGCGGAGACGGCGCTGGTGGTCATGGAGGTGTACCTGAGGAACGGCGCGTGGAAGGCCCGCGCGGTGGGCCAGGGCTATGCGAACGGGCTGGCGGGCATCGCCACCGACTTCGGCGTCTCCGTGGAGGAGGAGCCGGCGGCCCCGGCCGCGCCCGCCCAGGCCGCGCCCGCCCCCGCCCCGGCCGCCCCGGTGACGGCGCCGCCCCCGCCGACCACGCCGCCGGTCGACCCGCGCCTCGCGCCGCCCCCGCCGCAGGCCGCCGCCCCGGCCGCTCCCGCCGCCCCCGCGGCGCCGCCGGCCCCCGCTCCGGGCGCCGGGAAGATCAACCTGGACAAGGGGCGGGTCTCCCTCCAGAAGAACCAGACGGTGTCCCTGGTCAAGGCGGGCCGGCCGCTGCTGAGCCAGGTCAAGATGGGCCTGGGCTGGGAGCCCGCCTACCGCGGCAAGGACATCGACCTGGACGCGTCGGTCATCGCGTACGGGCCGCAGCGCAATCACATCGACAGCTGCTACTTCGGCAAGCTGTCGATCGTGAACGGCGCGATCAAGCACTCGGGCGACAACCTCACGGGCGAGGGCGGCGGTGACGACGAGGTGATCGTCGTCGACCTGGGCCGGCTCCCGCAGGACGTCACGGGCCTGGTCTTCACGGTGAACTCGTTCTCGGGCCAGAAGTTCACCGAGGTCGCCAAGGCGTACTGCCGACTGCTCGACGCGGCGACGGGCGAGGAGCTGGTCCGCTTCGACCTCACGAACGCCGAGGCGCAGACGGGCGTCATGATGGCCAAGCTCATCAAGCAGTTCACCGGCGAGTGGGAGATGACCGCGATGGGGGACTTCGTGAAGTCGCGGACCGTGCGCGGCATGGTGAAGCCCGCGGCGCAGGCCCTCTAGCCGGGGCCGCGGCGCCCCGCGCGCCGTACGACCGAACAGCGGTGGCCGCCCGCGCCCGCGGGCGGCCACCGGCGTACGGTGGGCGCGTCGAGACACCAGGAGGCCTGGCCATGGCGCACGTTCAGTCGGTGACCGGGGGACTGGCGCGGATCCGGGAGGATCTGGCCGCGTTCTACCAGGACCTGCACCGGCATCCGGAGCTGTCCCTCCAGGAGACCCGGACGGCCGGACTGCTCGCGGGACGGCTGCGCGACGCCGGGTTCGACGAGGTCGCCGAGGGCGTCGGCACCACCGGAGTCGTGGGCGTGCTGCGCAACGGCGAGGGGCCCGTGGTCATGCTCCGCGCCGACTTCGACGCACTGCCCGTCGAGGAGAAGACCGGCCTGCCGTACGCGAGCACGGCCCGTGCCGTGGACCACGAGGGCCGCGAGGTCCCGGTCATGCACGCCTGCGGCCACGACATGCACGCCACCTGCCTCGTCGGCGCCGCCACCCTGTTCGCGCAGGCCCGCGACGCGTGGTCGGGGACCCTGCTGGTCGTGTTCCAGCCCGCCGAGGAACTCGCCGTAGGCGCCCAGGGCATGATCGACGACGGCCTCTTCGAGCGGTTCCCCGCCCCGGAGATCGTCCTCGGCCAGCACGTGGGGCCGCTGCCCGCGGGCTTCATCGGGTACGGCACGGGCCCCGTCATGGCGGCGGCCGACTCCCTGCACGTCACCCTGCACGGCCGTGGCGGCCACGGCTCACGGCCCGAGGCGACCGTCGACCCGGTCCTGACGGCCGCGCACGTCGTCACCCGGCTCCAGGGCATCGTCGCCCGCGAGGTCTCCCCGTCCGAGCCCGCCGTCGTCACCGTCGGCCGGCTCCAGGCGGGCACGAAGGACAACATCATTCCGGACCGGGCCGAGCTCGGGATCAACATCAGGACCTACACCCCGCAGACCCGCGACCTGGTCCGCGCCGCCGTCGAGCGGATCGTGCGCGCCGAGTCGGCGGCGGGCAACGCCGTCGCGGAGCCCGATCTGGTCTGGTCCGCCGCCGCGCCCGCCCTGGTCAGCGACCCCGGCGCGACGGAGGCCACGATCGCCGCCTTCGCCGATCACTTCGGCGAGCAGCGCATCCACACCCTGCCGCTCGTCACCGCCAGCGAGGACGTCGGCGTGTTCGGCGACGTCCTGAAGGTGCCCACCGTCTTCTGGTTCTGGGGCGGTCTCGACCCGGACCCGACGATCGCCGCCCTCCTGGAGGGCCGCATGGACGAACTCCCCAGCAACCACTCGCCGTTCTTCGCCCCGCAGATCGAGCCCACGCTCAGCACGGGCGTGGAGGCGCTGGTGATCGCCGCCCACACCTGGCTGAGCCGCTCCTGAACCGTTCCCGACCGGTCCGCTACGGGACCACGACGATCTTCCGGCCCACCCCGGAGGCGAACTGGTCGAGGGCCTGCGGGTAACTGTCCAGCGGGAGCCGGTCGCTGATGAAGACGTCCGGGTCGAGCACGCCGCCCGCGAAGAGTTCGGCCGCGCGCTCGTAGCTGTGCAGGACCGCCATCGACCCGGTGATGGTGATCTCCTGGTTGTAGATGCGGTACGGGTCGATGGTCACCCGGGTCGCGTAGTCGGCGACGCCGAACTGGAGGAACGTACCGGCCTTGGAGACACGGCCGAGGCCGTCCTGGATCGCCGCCGCGTTGCCGGTCGCGTCGATGACGACGTCCCAGCCCTCGGGCCGGTCCAGCTCGTCGGGGCCCGCCGCCGACGCGGAGACGCCGAGCCGCTGGGCCGTGGCGAGCCGGTCCGGGTTCAGGTCGACGACGTCGACGCTCGCCGCGCCGGTCCGCTTGGCGAGCTCCAGCATCATCAGGCCCATGGTCCCGGAGCCGTAGATCAGCACGTGCGCGCCCAGCCGGGAGTTCAGCACGTCGTAGCCGCGCACCGCGCACGACAGTGGCTCGATGAGGGCCGCGTCCTGGGTGCGTACGTGGTCGGGCAGGCGGACGCAGTTGGCGGCGGGGGCCAGGGCGTACTGGGCGGCGCCGCCGGCCGTGGTCACGCCGATCGCGGCCCACCGCTCGCACAGGTTGCCGCGGCCCGCCCGGCAGAAGCGGCACTCGTGACAGTGCAGGGAGGGGTCGACGGCGACCCGGTCGCCCACCCGGACCTCCGTGACGTCGCGGCCCACCTCGGCGACCGTGCCGGCGAACTCGTGGCCCGGCACCACCGGCAGCGTGGGCGCGAACTCGCCCTGGAGGATGTGCAGATCGGTGCCGCACAGTCCGCAGGCCGCGACCTCGACGACCACGTCCCGGGGCCCCGGCGTGGGGTCGGGCACCTCGCCGACGGTGACCTTGCCGACCGACTCGACGATCGCTGCCTTCATTTCACTGCTCCCAACGACAGGCCCTGGACCAGCTTGTCCTGGGCGGCGAACCCCGCGGCGAGCACCGGCAGGGAGATCACGAGCGACGCGGCGCACACCTTCGCCAGGAACAGGCCCTGGCTGGTGATGAAGCCGGTCAGGAAGACGGGCGCGGTCTGGGCGACGACCCCGGTGAGCACCCGCGCGAAGAGAAGTTCGTTCCAGCTGAAGATGAAGCAGATCAGGGCCGTCGCCGCGATGCCGGGCAGCGCGATGGGCGCCACGACCCGGGTGAGGACGGTGGGCAGCCGGGCGCCGTCGATCTGCGCCGCCTCGATCACCGCGACCGGGACCTCGGCGAGGAAGGACTGCATCATCCACACCGCGATCGGCAGGTTCATCGACGTGTAGAGGATGACCAGGAGCCAGATGTTGTCGAGGAAGTCCGTGTTCTTCGCGAAGAGGTAGATCGGCAGCAGACCGGCCACGACCGGCAGCATCTTCGTGGACAGGAAGAAGAACAGGACGTCCGTCCACTTCTTCACCGGCCGGATGGACAGGGCGTACGCGGCCGGGAGCGCGAGGAGCAGCACGAACAGGGTCGAACCGAGCGACGCCACCAGCGAGTTGATCAGCGCCGGCCAGGGGCTCGCGCCGCCGCCCGCGCCGAAGAAGTCGCGGTAGCCGTCGAGGGTCAGCGCGGCGGCGAAGGACGGCGGGTTGGTCGCCGCGTTCTCCTCCGAGTGGAAGGAGGTCAGGGCCATCCAGGCGATCGGCAGGAAGAAGACGATGCCGAGCAGCCAGGCGACGAGACCGAGTCCCTTGCCCTTGAGGACCGTTGCGAAGTTCATCCGCGGCCCACCTCCTCGCGGAACAGTGACGACACGACGCGCAGCGCGAACGTCGCGATGATGATGGAGCCGATGACGACGAGGACGCCCGCCGCGGAGGCGAGGCCGTTCTCGTGGGCCTGGTAGAAGGTCTGGTAGACGGTGTAGGGCAGGTTGGCCGTGCCCAGGCCGCCGGAGGTGAGGGTGAACACCGCGTCGAAGTTCTGCACGATGTAGATCGAGCCGAGCAGGGCGCCGAGTTCGAGATAGCGGCGCAGGTGGGGGAGGGTGAGATGGCGGAAGATCTGCCAGGGGCTCGCGCCGTCCATCCGGGCCGCCTCGATCTGCTCGGCGGAGCGTGACTGCAGGCCCGCGAGCAGGATCAGCATCATGAACGGGGTCCACTGCCAGATCAGCGACATCTCCACGGCGAGCAGCGGCGTGTTCGATATCCAGTCGGGCTGGGGGCCGCCGACGTAGTGCAGCAGGCCGTTGAGCAGGCCGTACTCGGGGTTGTACAGGACGTGCTTCCACAGCAGCGCGGCCGCCACGGGCACGACGAGGAACGGTGCGATCAGCAGCGTACGGACGATGCCGCGGCCTCTGAACTTCCGGTCCAGGAGGAGGGCGAGCGCCAGGCCCGCGACCAGGCTGACCACGACCACGCTCACCGTGAGCAAGATCGTCGTGAGGACCGACTTGCGCAGATCGGGGTCGGTGAGGACCTCCGAGTAGTTGGCGAAGCCGGCGAAGTGGCGGGCGTCGGGGTAGAGGGCGTTCCAGTCGAAGAACGAGATCACCAGCGTGGCCACGAAGGGCAGCTGGGTGACGACGATCATGAAGATCAGGGCGGGCAGGAGGGGCGCCCGGGTGGCCCAGGCGCGCAGCCGTTGGGGAGGGCGCCGGTTCGCGGCGGTCTGCGGGGCGGCCACGGGGGCCGAGGTCACGGTCGTCATCGGCCCTCGTACTCCTTCGCGATCTCGGAGGCGAGTTTCTGGGACTTCTCCAGGGCCGAGTCGACGGACTGGCGTCCGGCGATCGCCGCGCTGATCTCCTGCGAGACCTTGGTGCCGAGGTCGGTGAACTCCGGGATGCCGACGAACTGGATGCCGGGCGCGGGCCGCGGCTGTACGCCCGGATCGCGCGGCCTGGCGCCCTCGATGGCGGCGCGGGTCTGGTCCTGGAAGGCGGCGGCCTCGGAACGGTACTGCGGGATGTCGTACGTCGACGCGCGCTTGCCCGCGGGCACGTTGGCCCAGCCGAAGTTCTCGCCGACCAGCTTCTCGTACTCCTTGCCGGACGCCCAGGAGATGAACTTCCAGGCCTTGTCGGGGTTGGGGGACGCCTTCTGCAGGCCCCACGCCCACGTGTACAGCCAGCCGCTGGACTTCGTCTTCTCGGTGGGCGCGGCGACGTAGCCGATCTTGCCCTTGACCGGCGACTTGGCCGACTCCAGGGAGCCCGCGGCCGAGGTGGCGTCGTACCACATGGCGGTCTTGCCCTGGGTGAGGTTGTTGAGGCACTCGGCGAACCCGGACTGGGCGGCGCCCGACTCGCCGTGCTTGCGCACCAGGTCGACGTAGAAGCGGGTCGCCTCCTTGAAGCCCTTGTCGTCGAGGCGCGCGGTCCAGTCCTTGTCGAACCAGGTGCCGCCGTAGGTGTTCACCACCGTCGTCAGCGGCGCCATCAGCTCGCCCCAGCCGGGCAGGCCGCGCAGGCAGATGCCCTTCATGCCGGACTCGGCGCCGTCGGCCTTCGCCGCGAGGTCCGCGACCTGGCTCCAGGTCGGGTGCGCGGGCATCTTCAGGCCCTTCTTCGCGAAGACGTCCTTGCGGTACATGAGGAAGGACGACTCGCCGTAGAAGGGCTCGCCGTAGAGCTTGCCGTCGTCGCCGGTCAGCGACTGGCGCATCGGCGCGAGGATGTCCTGCTGGTCGAAGCCCGGGTCCTTCTTCACGTACGGGCCCAGTTCGTGCAGCCAGCCGTTGCGGGCGTAGATCGGGATCTCGTAGTTGGAGAGCGTCGCCACGTCGTACTGGCCCGCCTGGTTGGCGAAGTCCTGGCTGATCTTGTCGCGGACGTCGTTCTCCGGCAGCACGGTGAAGTTCACCTTGATGCCGGTCTCGCGGGTGAAGTGCTTGGCGGTGAGTTTCTGCAACTCGGTCATCTGCGGGTTGTTCACCATCAGGACGTTGATGGAGTCGCCGCCCCCCAGCCCGCCCGCTCCGGCCCAGCAGCCGGACAGCAGAGGGGTGAGCAGCGTCCCTGCGGCGGCCGTCGCGAGCAGGGCGCCCGGCGGCCTCCGTCGGCTCTGGGTTCGCATGGATGCTCCTGGACTTCTGTCGCGTATAGGGATGAGTCGCTCCGCTGACGGGTGTGCGGGTCCGGCTTCCGTGCGCGGCACGGAAGCTGACGGTCGGTTCGGGGAGTCAGGCGCGGATGACCTGCGGGCCCATCAGTGAGTAGCGGTGTGCTTCGGAGACGGGCAGCTGCGTGCTCGTCACGATCGTCTCCAGGGCGCCCACGGGCGCGAACCGGCAGAAGCTGACCGCGCCGAACTTGGTGTGCACGCCCGCGAAGACCGTGCGCCGTGACGCCCGGATCGCCTGTGCCTTGACTTCGCTGACCGCCGGGTCGGGGGTGGTCAGACCGTGGTCGCGGCTGATGCCGTTGGCGCCGATGTAGGCGAGGTCGATGACGAAGCCGGCGAGCATCTTCGTCGTCCAGTGGTCCACGGTGGCGAGCGTGCCCGCGCGGACCCGCCCGCCGAGCAGCAGGACCGAGGTGTTCGGGGCCTCGGCCAGCGCGCCCGCCGTGGACAGGGACGCCGTGACGACGGTCAGCGGCCGGTCGCGCGGCAGCGCCTCCGCGATGAGCTGCGGGGTGAACCCCTCGTCGACGAAGACCGTCTCCGCGTCGCCGAGCAGTTCGGCGGCGGCCGTCGCGATCCGCCGTTTCTCCGGTACGTGCATGGTGGTGCGGAACGCGAGCGTCGTCTCGAACCCGGCGCTCTCCACCGGGTACGCCCCGCCGTGCGTGCGCCGGACCAGACCGTGGTCCTCCAGGGCGCGCAGATCGCGGCGGACCGTCTCCTTGGCGACGCCCAGTTCGGCCGCGAGCTCGGTGACGTCGACACTGCCGGTGCGGCGCGCCGCGCGTACGATCTCCCGCTGCCGTTCCTCGGCGCTCATCTCGCCCCTCCGTGCCCTGGTGCCATGGTGCCCGTTCGGGCCCGGTGGGGCCCGCTCCGGAATTTCTACCGGCGGCACGGAGTGGTGACCAGGTCTGTTGCGGAAGCGATAGGGACCGTTTCTGTCCGTTTCAGGGCGCGGCTGCCCGGCGCGGACCAGGGCGGGAGCCGGGAATCATGTGGGTTCGGGCGGGGCGGATGCCCGTTCCCCGGGGCGGGCGGGCCCGTTTGGTGACCGGATGGTCCACGGGGGCGGGTGGGTCAGTAGGGCCAGATCGGCGGGTCGTTGATGAAACGCCCGCCCATGTACCGGTGTGCCGGATTGTCGTCGCTGAGCGGGCCGAACTCGGCGAGCAGCTTCTCCGCGTACGCCTCGGAGTCGTCCTGCGGCTCGTAGCCGAGGGCGCGGGCGCTCGACAGGTCCCACCAGACGCGGGTGTTGGCGGAGGAGCCGTAGACGACGGTGTGGCCGACGTCCGGCGCGGACAGCGCCGCGTGGAAGAGCCGGGCGCCGTCGCCGGGGCTCATCCAGACCGACATCATGCGGACGTCGGTGGGCTCGCGGAAGCAGGAGCCGATCCGGACCGACACCGTCTCGATGCGGTGCTGGTCCCAGTAGAACTGGGCCAGATCCTCGCCGAACGACTTGGACAGGCCGTAGAAGGTGTCGGGGCGGCGGAGCGTCGAGACCGGGACCAGGGGGTCGCCGTCCTCGGTGCGCGGGCGCGGGGTGTAGCCGATCGCGTGGTTGGAGGAGGCGAAGACGACGCGGGGCGCCGTGCCGTCGGCGCGGGCCCCGCCCTCCGCGCGGACCGCCTCGTAGAGCCGCTGGGTGCCCCTGATGTTCGACTCGACGATCTTGTCGAAGGTCGACTCCAGGGAGATGCCCGCCAGGTGCAGGACGCCGTCGACGCCGCGTACCGCCTCGCGCAGCGCCTCCGTGTCGTTCAGGTCCGCGACGATCGCGTCCGGCGCGTCCGGTACGGGCCGGACGTCCAGCAGGCGCAGGGTGTACCCGTGCCGCGGCAGCAACTCGCGCATCAGGGTGCCGAGTCCGCCGGCGGCGCCGGTGAGCAGGAGGGTGCGGGGCGCGGAGGGGACTGACATGTGCGAGTTCTCCATGTCCATGCGTGAGCGGCATTCACATTCGTGGACACGCTAAGGAGGTGGCCCCGCTCCGTCAAGGTCCCGCCGAGTTCGGACGCTTGACCGTCTGCTTTGGGGCGGCTTACGGTACATGCGTTCAGAAATATAAACGCTGATCAGAAACATGCACATGCGTGCGTGCAACGCTCAGGGAGAGCCCGTGACGTCAGCCGCCCTCGCCGCTCGACTCGGTGTCCCGAGTGGCCCGCTCTTCTTCCCCGTCACCCCGTACGGGCCGGACGGCGCCGTGGATCTCGACACCTACCGCACCCATGTGCGGCGCGGCGTCGAGGCCGGGGCCGCCGCCGTCTTCGCCTGCTGCGGCACCGGGGAGTTCCACGCGCTCGCGCCCGAGGAGTTCGAGGCGTGCGTGGCCGCCGCGGTCGAGGCGACCGACGGACGGGTGCCGGTGGTCGCGGGCGCCGGCTACGGCACCGCGCTCGCCGTCCGCTATGCGCGCGCGGCCGAACGGGCGGGTGCGGACGGCCTGTTGGCGATGCCGCCCTACCTCGTCGTCGCCGGGCAGGAGGGCCTGCTGCGGCACTACACCGAGCTGGCCGACGCGACCTCCCTCGACGTCATCGTCTACCAGCGCGACAACGCCGTGTTCACCCCGGAGACCGTCGTCGCGCTCGCCCGCCACCCGAAGGTCATCGGACTCAAGGACGGACTCGGCGACCTCGACCTGATGCAGCGGACCGTGAGCGCGGTGCGCGCCTCCGGAGTGCGCGACGACTTCCTCTACTTCAACGGGCTGCCCACCGCCGAACTCACCATGCTCGCCTACCGGGGCATCGGCATCACCCTCTACTCCTCCGCCGTGTTCTGCTTCGCGCCCGAGATCGCGCAGGCCTTCCACAAGGCGGTGAACACCGGCGACGACACCACGGTGAACGCGCTGCTCGACGGCTTCTACCGGCCGCTCGTCGAACTGCGCAACCAGGGGCGGGGCTACGCGGTCGCGCTGGTGAAGGCCGGGGTACGGTTGCGCGGGCTCGACGTCGGCGAGGTCCGCCCGCCGCTGCACGAGCCGACCGGGGAGCACGTCAAACAACTCGCCGAACTCATCGACCGGGCAGGAGAGTTGCTGGACCGGCCGAGCACGCCCGGTGCCGCCGCGAGTGAGGAGCAGGACGCGTGAAGACCTCCGCCTTCGTCTACCCCTGGGACGTCGTCGGCGACCCGGACGCCGCCCGCCGCATCGCCGGCCTCGGCGTCCAGCAGGTCACCCTCGCCGCCGCCTACCACTCGACCCGCGCCCTCACCCCCCGCCACCCCCGGCACCGCGTCGTCACCGCGGAACACGCCTCCGTGCTCTATCCGGTCGACGAACAGCGCTGGGCGGGTGCCGAGTTGAGGCCGTACGCGGCCGGGGACTGGGCGCCCGGCGACGCCTGGGGCGAGGCCGCCGCCGCGCTCGCCGACGCCGGTCTCGAGGTGCACACCTGGGTCGTCCTCGCCCACAACTCGCGCCTGGGCGCCGAACATCCGGACACCTCGGTCGTCAACGCCTACGGCGACCGCTACCCGTGGGCCCCCTGCATCGCCCGCCCCGCCACCCGCGCCTACCTCGTCGCCCTCGCCGCCGAGGCCGCCACCCGGCCCGGCGCCCGCGGCACCGAACTCGAATCGCTCGGCTGGTACGGCCTCGCGCATCTGCACGCCCACGACAAGACCGGCGGCGTCGGCCTCGGCGAGGCCGGGCAGTACCTGATGTCGCTCTGCTTCTGCCCGGACTGCCGGAGCGGCTACGCCCGACACGGCCTGGACGCCGATGAGCTGCGCCACTCGGTGCGGGCCGCCCTGGAGCCCGTATGGCGGGGCGAGGCCGCCGACGACGGCTGGGGGAGCGTCGAGAAGCTGCTCGGCGCCGCACCGGCCGCCGCCACCCGCGCCTACCGCGACGCCACCGCCCGCAGCCTCCAGGAAGCCGCGGTGGCGGCGGTACGGGAAGCGGCCCCGGCCGGCTTCCAGGTCCTGCTCCACGCCGACCCCGTCTCCTACCACTGCGGCGCCAACGCCGGCGTGGACCCCGCGCACATCCTGGCCGTCGCCGACGGGGTGGTCGTGCCGTGCACGGGCGGCGCAGGGCTGCTGAAGCCCTTCGCCGAGGAGGACGCGCAGCACGAGCAGGACACGCAGGACGGGCGGGGCCGGGCGGTGCTCGCCGCGAACCTCACCGTCGTACGGGGCATGGGCGGCAGCCCCCACACCCTCGCCGCCGACGCGCGGGCCGCCCGCGAGCTGGGCGCGAGCGAGCTGCGGCTCTACCACGCGGGACTGGCCTCGGACGCGGACCTCGGCCTCGTCACGGCGGCCCTCGCGGAGCTGTGAGGGGCGGCACCGATGAGTTCCGGGCCGCGGCGGGGTCAGTACCGGTGAACACCGGACATCACGCCTCACCGGAAGGGTCACCATGAGTGGCACGACAGTCGACCTCGGCCCCCAGGCCCGGATCGTCGCCCGGCTCGCCCACGGGGTCCGCGAGGACCAGCTCGACCTGCCGACGCCCTGCCCCGACTACGCGGTGCGCCATCTCATCGGCCACCTCGTCGGGCTCGCCGGCGGCCTGCGCGCGACGGCCCGCAAGGAGCGCGCGGACGAGAACACGGCGCAGCCCGGCAGCACCCTGCCCGAGCTCGCCCCGGACTGGCGCGCCGCCCTGCCCAAGGCGCTCGACGAGCTGGTCGAGGCCTGGCGGGACCCCGCCGCCTGGGACGGCACGACCCACGCGGGCGGCCTCGACCTGCCCGGCGCCGTCGCCGGTCTCGTCACCGCCGACGAACTCGTCGTGCACGGCTGGGACCTGGCCCGCGCCACCGGCCAGGAGTACACCCCGGACGAGGCGGCCCTCGGCGCCGCCCACGCGCTGCTCGCCCCCGCCGTGGAGGACAGCGGGCGCGGCGGTCTGTTCGGCCCGGTCGTCGCGGTGTCCGAGGGCGCGTCGCTCACCGACCGGGTCGTCGGCCTCAGCGGCCGCGATCCGGGCTGGCGCCCGTAGGCCCCCCGGGCCGGGCCCCCGCCCCCGCGGCGCAGGCCACCGCCAGGCCGGCCGCGCCCACCACCGGCAGCAGCACCCCGGGCGGCGCCACCGCCACCAGACCCGCGCCCGCCGCGAGCGCCACCGCGGTCGGCGTGAACAGCACGGTGTGCGCCGCCGCCGTCACCCGGCCGAGCAGCGCGTCCGGCGTCGCGCGCTGCACCGTCGTCAGGGCCGCCACCAGCGGGCACGGCAGCCCGCACCCGATCGCCGCGCCGCCCGCCAGCGCCGCCGCGTCGTACGGCACCGCCCGCACCGCCGTGCCGAGCGCGAACAGCGCGATGCCGTACGCCGCGAACCGGTGCGGGCCGAGCCGCCGCAGCAGCGGGCCCGTCAGCAGACCCGACGCCACGGAGCCCGCGCCCTGCACCGCGTAGAGCACCCCCGTGTACGACGGCGCGCGGCCCAGCGCCCCGACGACCGCGAACAGCGACCCGGCGGCGATCCCCGACAGGAACATGGCGGCGCCCCCGGCCAGGACGAGGCGGCGCAGCGGCGGCCGCGCCCACAACTCCCGTACGCCGTCCAGGGCCCGGAGCCGGACGCGGCGCACCCGGGGCTCCGTCCGGGGGCCCGCGATGGACGCGAACAGGCCCGCCGCGAGCGCGAACGTCACCGCGTCGAGCAGCGCCACCCGCGCCCCGCCGAACGCCGTGTAGAGCGCGGCCCCGGTGAGCGGCGCGAGGATCTTCGTGCCCTCGTTCACCGACATGCGCAGCCCGTTCAGGTCACCGAGCACGTCCCCGGGCACGGCGCCCGCCACGAACGCCGACTCCGCCGCCTCCGTGACCACCCCGCACGCCCCGTACAGGACCAGCACCGTGAACAGGATCCACAACCGGTCCGGGCCGTCGACCGCGAGGAGCGCGAGGAGGAGCACGGCCAGGGACGCGTTCACCACCACGAGCAGCCGCCCGCGCCGGAACCGGTCCGCGACCGCGCCCAGCCAGGGGCCCGCCAGGGTCGGCGCCCACAGCGCGCTCACGCACAGCGCCGCCAGGGCGTCCGAGCCGGTCAGCTCCTTCGTCCAGACCCCCGCCACCAGCCACAGCGCACCGGTGCCGAAGCCGGACACGAAGACGGCGAGCAGATAACGGGAGGCGGATCGGTCGCGCAGCACGGTCGGAGTCGTCATGGCAGCTCAGGCTGCGGCTAAGGCCCCGCTTCCGGGATCGGTCAACTGCCCTAATCCGCCCGGCGTTCGGGCCGAAGTCCTCCCGGTTGCAACTTCTTTTGCCGGAAGCGTTGACGAAACAACTTCGTGCTTCTAGCTTCAACGCGTCGTACTTCGTACGTCATATATGAGACGCGATACGTGATACGCGGTACCCGGTACCCCGGCCCACACCGAGAGGCGCGCATGACCTCTGTGCCCACCCCGATTCCCTCCCGCACCCAGTTCGTCCTGGAGGAGATCAAGCGCCGCATCCTGACCGGCCAGTTGAGACCCGGCCAGGCCCTGGTCGAGACCGACCTGGCCGCGCAGTTCGGGGTCTCCAAGACGCCGGTGCGCGAGGCGCTCAAGACGCTCGCCGGGACCGGACTCGTCGTGATGAACCAGTACAAGGGCGTCACGGTGCGCATGGTGGACGCGGACATGGCCCGCGAGGTCTACGACGTGCGCCTCCTCCTCGAACCGGAGGCCCTGCGCCGCACCGTGCGCCGCAAGGCGTCCCTCGACGACGCCCGCGACGCCCTGCGCGCCGCCGACACCGCGGCCGACACCGCCCAGCGCTCGCTCGCCAACCGGGAGTTCCACCGCGCCCTCTACGCCCCCTGCGGCAACCCGCTGCTCGGCCGGATGCTCGACGAGGTGCGCGACCAGGCCGCGCTGGTCTCCGCGGTGGCCTGGGCCGCCGACCCGTCCTGGGAGCGGGAGGCCGCCGAGCACCGGGAGATCCTCGAACTCGCGCTGGCCGGAGACGCGCAGGGCGCCTCGCGCGCACTGCGCGACCACATCGCGTCGTTCGTGCAGCGGGCCTTCCCCGAGGCCAGTGAAGAAGAGAGTGAGCAGCCGTCATGACCGCGCCGAAGGCTTCGTTCGAGATCCAGCGGGCCGCGCTCGCCGACGTCGTGGCGATCCCGGTGACACCGTTCGCCGCGGACGGCGCCGTCGACGTGCCGGTCCTGCGGACCCTGCTGCGCCGCCTGCTCGACGGCGGCGTGCGCATCCTCACGCCGAACGGCAACACCGGTGAGTTCTACGCCCTGACCGCCGACGAGCGCCGCCTGGTCGCCGAGGTCACCCTCGACGAGGCGGGCTCCTCGGCCGCCGTCCTGGCCGGCGTCGGCCACGACGTGCCGACCGCGATCGACGCCGCCCGGCACGCCCGGGACCACGGCGCGCAGATGGTGATGGTGCACCAGCCGGTCCACCCGTACGTCTCCGAGGGCGGCTGGGTCGACTACCACCGGGCCGTCGCCGACGCGGTGCCCGAGCTCGGCGTCGTCCCCTACATCAAGAACGCCACGCTGCCGGGCGCCCGGCTCGCCGAACTCGGCGCGGCCTGCCCGAACGTGATCGGCGTCAAGTACGCCGTCCCGGACGCCGCGCGCTTCGCCGCCTTCGCCCGTGACGCGGGCCTCGACCGGTTCGTGTGGGTGGCCGGGCTCGCCGAACCGTACGCCCCCTCCTACTTCTCGGCCGGTGCCACCGGCTTCACCTCCGGCCTGGTGAACGTCGCCCCGAGCGTCTCGCTGTCCATGATCGAAGCGCTTCGATCCGGCGACTATCCGGCCGCGATGAAGGTCTGGGAGCAGATCCGCCGCTTCGAGGAGCTGCGCGCCGCCGACGCCTCCGCCAACAACGTCTCCGTCGTCAAGGAGGCCCTTGCCTCGCTCGGCCTGTGCCGCCGCGACGTCCGGCCCCCGAGCCAGGAGTTGCCGCAGGCGCAGCGCGCCGAGGTGGCCGGGATCGCGGCGGGGTGGTCCATATGACCGCCGCCCCCGACCGCCCGCGGCTCGCCCCCGAGGAGCTGCGCTCCCACCAGTGGTACGGCACCGAGGGCGCCCTGCGCACCTGGTCGCACAACGCCCGGATGCGCCAACTCGGTTACGAGGCCGAGGAGTACCGGGGTCGCCCGGTGATCGCCGTCCTCAACACGTGGTCCGACATCAACCCCTGCCACGTCCACCTGCGCGAGCGCGCCCAGGCGGTCAAGCGGGGCGTGTGGCAGGCGGGCGGTTTCCCGCTGGAGTTCCCCGTCTCCACGCTCTCGGAGACGTACCAGAAGCCGACCCCGATGCTCTACCGCAACCTCCTCGCCATGGAGACGGAGGAGCTTCTGCGCTCCTATCCGGTGGACGCGGCCGTGCTGCTCGGCGGCTGCGACAAGTCGACCCCGGCGCTCCTCATGGGCGCCACCTCCGCCGACGTCCCCGCCCTCTTCGTGCCCGCCGGTCCGATGCTCCCGGGCCACTGGCGCGGCGAGACCCTCGGCTCCGGCACCGACATGTGGAAGTACTGGGACGAGCACCGCGCGGGCAATCTCACCGACTGCGAACTGCGCGAACTCCAGGGCGGGTTGGCACGGTCGCCCGGGCACTGCATGACCATGGGGACCGCCTCCACCATGACCGCGGCCGCCGAGGTCCTCGGCATGACGCTGCCCGGCGCGTCCTCCGTCCCCGCCGTCGACTCCGCGCACGAACGGATGGCCGCCGCCTCCGGGCGCCGCGCCGTCGAGCTGGCCTGGACCGCGCTCAGGCCCTCCGAGATCCTCACCCGCGAGGCCTTCGACGACGCCGTCACCACCGTGCTCGGCCTCGGCGGCTCCACCAACGCCGTCATCCACCTGATCGCGATGGCCGGCCGCGCGGGCGTCGCGCTCACCCTCGACGACTTCGACCGCATCGCCCGCACCGTGCCCGTCCTCGCCAACGTGCGGCCGGGTGGACAGACGTACCTCATGGAGGACTTCCACTTCGCCGGCGGACTGCCCGCCTTCCTCTCCCGGATCACCGACCTGCTGCACCTCGAACGGCCCACGGTGAACGGCACGCTGGGCACACAGATCGAGGACGCCGCCGTCCACGACGACGACGTCATCCGCACCCGCGACAACCCGGTCGCCGCCGAGGGCGGCGTCGCCGTCCTGCGCGGCAACCTCTGTCCCGACGGCGCCGTCATCAAGCACATCGCCGCCGAGCCGCACCTGCTCAAGCACACCGGGCCCGCCGTCGTCTTCGACGACTACAAGACGATGCAGCGCACCATCAACGACCCGGAGCTGGGCATCACCGCGGACAGCGTCCTGGTGCTGCGGGGCTCCGGCCCCAAGGGCGGACCCGGCATGCCCGAGTACGGCATGCTGCCGATCCCCGACCACCTGCTCAAGCAGGGCGTACGGGACATGGTGCGGATCTCCGACGCCCGGATGAGCGGCACCAGTTACGGGGCGTGCGTCCTGCACGTGGCCCCCGAGTCGTACATCGGCGGTCCGCTCGCGCTCGTCCGCACCGGCGACCGCATCACCCTCGACGTGGCCGCCCGCAGCCTCCGGCTCGACGTCGGCGACGAGGAGCTGGCGCGCCGCCGGGCCGAGTGGAGCGCGCCGCCCGAGCGGTACGAGCGCGGCTACGGCGCGCTCTACAACGAGCAGATCACGCAGGCCGACACCGGCTGCGACTTCGCCTTCCTGGCCAGGCCGGGAAAGGTGCCGGACCCGTACGCGAGCTGAGACCGCGGCCGGGCGGGACCCGGCCCCGGCTCCCCATGATCGACATCTCGAACATCGTCCGCGAAGCGCTTCACCCGCACGACGTACCGACCTGAGCCACTGAGAACGGAGTTCCCGTCATGGCCCAAGCCGCAGCCGTGGCCAAAGCCCCGCCGGCCGGACCGCCGCCCCGGCGCCGCCGCACGTCCGCCACCCCGCGCAGGCTGCCGTATCTGCTGATCGCGCCCGCCGGTCTGCTGATGCTGGGCTTCATCGCGTACCCCGTCATCAGCGTCTTCTACTACAGCCTGCAGCACTACAACCCCACCAAGCCCTGGCGGAACGGTTTCGCGGGCTTCGACAACTTCGTCACCGCGTTCACCAGTGACCCCGACTTCTGGAGCACGCTGGGCTTCAGCCTCCAGTGGGTCGTGGTGCAGGTCGTCCTGCAACTCCTGCTCGGGCTCGGTCTCGCGCTGGTCGTGAACCAGACGTTCATCGGCCGCGGCCTCGCCCGCGCCCTGGTCTTCTCGCCCTGGGCCGTCTCCGGCGTGCTGACCTCGTCCATCTGGATGCTGCTCTACAACTCCCAGACGGGCATCACCCGTTACCTCGCCGACGCGGGCATCGGCAGCTACGGGACGTCGTGGCTGTCCGACACCGCGACCGTCTTCCCGGCCGTCGTCACCGCCGAACTCTGGCGCGGCGTACCGTTCTTCGCGATCCTCATCCTCGCCGACCTCCAGTCCGTCTCCAAGGACCTGTACGAGGCCGCGGAGGTGGACGGCGCGAGCAGGATGCGGCAGTTCTTCCACATCACGCTGCCGCACCTGAAGGACGCCATCATCCTGTCCACGCTGCTGCGCGCGGTGTGGGAGTTCAACAACGTCGACCTGCTCTACACCCTCACCGGCGGCGGACCCGCGGGGGAGACGACGACCCTGCCGCTGCGGATCGCCTCCATCGCCGTCGACAGCCACGACTTCGGCTACGCGTCCGCGCTGACCTCCATCGCCTTCGTGATCCTCCTGTTCTGCTCGATGATCTATCTCCGCCTGAGCAAGTTCGGGGGCGACGACAAGTGACCGTCAAGGAAGCGCAGTTGACCGCCACTACCGCCCCGGTGCGCCCGGAGCCCGGCCGCCACCGCCTGGAGATCAAGCCCTCGAAGAAGGGGTCGTCCTGGGACGACGTACCGCGCTGGCAGATCTACGTGCCGCTCGGCGTGTACCTCGTCTTCACGCTGATCCCCTTCTACTGGATGCTGCTGTTCGCGTTCCGGCCCACCGGCTCGACCTCGCTCGTGCCGTGGCCGCTCACCTTCGAGCACTTCGACAAGGTCTGGAACGAGCGGGCGTTCGCCACCTTCTTCCAGAACAGCCTGCTCGTCGGCGTCGCCTCGATGTTCATGACGACCGTCGTGGCGCTGGCCGGCGGCTATGCGCTCGCCCGCTTCAACTTCAAGGTCAAGCGGGCCTTCATGCTGGCGCTGCTGTGCTCGCAGTTCATCCCGGGCGCGCTGATGCTGGTCCCGCTCTTCGAGATCTTCGCCAACCTGAAGATGATCAACTCCCTCGGCAGCGTCATCATCGCCGAGACGGTCTTCCAGCTGCCGCTGACGATGATCCTGATCAGCGGCTTCATCCGGAACGTGCCGCCCTCCCTGGAGGAGGCCGCCTGGGTCGACGGCTGCGGACGCTTCCGCGCCTTCTGCGCCGTCGTCCTGCCGCTGCTGCGGCCCGGACTCATCGCCGTGGGCTCCTTCGCCTTCGTGCACAGCTGGAACCACTTCCTGTTCGCCCTGATGTTCCTCTCGGACCAGAGCAAGCAGACGATCCCGGTCGGCCTCGCCACCCTCATGGGCGCCGACTCCGTCGACCTGGGCGCGCTCGCCGCCGGCGGTGTCGTGGCCGCCGTGCCCGTCGTGATCGTCTTCGCCTTCATCCAGAAGTGGCTCGTCACGGGCTTCAGCGCCGGGGCGGTGAAGGGATGACCACCATGATCCCGGTACCCGTCGTCCTCGCCGGCGCGCGCGGACACGGCCGCTGGCACCTCAACAACATCCGGCGCCTCGCCGACGCGGGCCGCGTCACCCTCGCCGGAGTCTGCGAGCTGAAGCCGCTCGACGACGGCGAACTCGCCGGTTTCGACGGCGTCGCCCAGTCCGCGGACTTCGGCGACCTCCTGGACCGCACCGGCGCCCGCGCCGCCGTGATCTGCACCCCGATCCCGACCCACACCGACCTGGCGCTCACCGCCGCGGCGCGGGGCGTGCACCTGCTCCTGGAGAAGCCGCCCGCGCCGTCGTACGCGGAGTACGAGCGGATGGCGGCCGGAGTCGCCGAGGCCGGTGTCGCCTGCCAGATCGGGTTCCAGTCGCTGGGCTCGCACGCGGTGTCCCAGGTACGAGATCTCGTACGGGACGGAGTCATCGGCGAACCCCTCGGCATCGGCGCCGCCGGAGCCTGGGTCCGCGACGAGGCCTACTTCCGGCGCGCCCCCTGGTCCGGGCGGCGCAGGCTCACGGACGGCACCGGCGGCTCCGTCGACGTGGTCGACGGCGTGCTCACCAACCCCCTCGCCCACGCCGTCGCCACCGGCCTCGCCCTCGACGGCGCGACCGGCGCCGACGACCTGACCGCCATCCGCACCGAACTGTTCCGCGCCAACGCCATCGAGGCCGACGACACCTCGTACGTCTCGATCACGACCCGCACCGGGTCGCGGGTCACCGTCGCCGCGACCCTGTGCGCCGAGCGGCCCGACGAGCCCTACGTCGTCGTGCACGGCAGCCACGGCCGGATCACCTTCTGGTACAAGCAGGACCGCGTCCTCGTGCAGCGCGCCGGACACGGACCGCAGGAGACCACGTACGCCCGTACGGACCTCCTGGAGAACCTGGTCGACCATCTCACCGACCCGGCCGGGGCCACCGGGCTCCTCGTCACCCCCGCCGCGACCGGCGCGTTCATGCGGGTCGTCGAGGCGGTCCGCCGTGCGCCCGACCCGCTCCCGCTGCCCGCCGACGCGTGGCACACGGTGCCCGGCGGCGGGGGCGACGGCACCGTCCGCAGGGTCGTGCGCGGCATCGACGGACTCGTCGCCGCCAGCGCCGACACGCTCACCGGCTTCGCCGGGCTCGGCGCGGACTGGGCCCGGCGGGAGACGGACCCGGCCCGCACGGAACAGGAGGCCGCCCGATGAACCGGATCGCCGCCGCACCCCTCACCCTGCACTGCGCGGGCCGCCCGGTCGCCCGCTACGAGGTCCACGCCGACCTCGGCCGACGCAGCGCACCGCGCCCGTTCCTGCACCCGGTGACCACCCTCGCCGGCATCCCCGTCACGGAGTACGCGCCCGCCGACCACCCGCACCACCTCGGCGTCGGCGTCGCCGTGCCGGACGTCGACGGGCACAACTTCTGGGGCGGGCGGACCTATGTGCGCGGCCGGGGCCCGACCGAACTGGACAACCACGGCGAGCAGCGGCACCGCGAGTTCAAGCTCCGCGACCCGGACGGCTGCGTCGAGGACCTGGACTGGATCGCGGACACGCGCGTGCTGCTGCGCGAGCGCCGCACCGTCGCCGCGACCCGGCTCGCCGACGACGCCTGGGCGCTCGACCTCACCTTCGCGCTCACCAATCCGGGCCACGAGCCCGTCACCGTCGGCAGCCCCGCCACCAACGGCCGCTCCGGCGCCGCCTACGGAGGCTTCTTCTGGCGGGCGCCCAAGGAGAGCGCCCCGCCCACCGTGCGCACCGCGGGCGCCGAGGGCGAGGACGCCGTGCACGGCCGCCCCGCCGACTGGCTCGCCCTGACCGGCGACGGCTGGACGCTGGTCTTCGCCGGGGCCACCGCCGGGACCCGGCGCGACCCGTGGTTCGTGCGCACCGCCGAGTACCCCGGTGTCGGCTCCTCGCTCGCCGCCGAGGAGCGCCTGCCGATCGCCCCCGGCGACACCGCCGTACGCCGGATCGTCACGGTCGTCGCCGACGGCCGCCTCGACCGTGAGCGGACCGCGGCCCTGGTCAGAAAGGCGGTGTCGGCATGAGACCCGGGCCGCGCACCGGTGACCTGGGCGACGGGACGTACCGCAATCCGGTCCTCGCCGCCGACTGGTCCGACCCCGACGTGTGCCGTGTCGGCGACGACTTCTACCTCACCGCCTCCAGCTTCGGCCGCGCGCCGGGACTGCCCCTGCTGCACTCCCGCGACCTCGTCAACTGGACCCTGATCGGACACGCCCTCGACCGCCTCGAACCCACCGAGGCGTTCACGGCGCCGCGCCACGACTGCGGGGTGTGGGCGCCCTCGATCCGGTACCACGACGACCGCTTCTGGATCTTCTGGGGCGACCCCGACCACGGCATCCAGCAGATCAACGCGCCCTCGATCAGGGGCCCTTGGAGCCGCCCGCACCTGCTGAAGGCGGGCAAGGGCCTGATCGACGCCTGCCCGCTGTGGGACGAGGAGAGCGGCGAGGCGTTCCTCGTGCACGCCTACGCCAAGTCGCGGGCCGGCATCAAGAACCGGCTCACCGGCCACCGGATGAGCGCCGACGCCACCGAACTCCTCGACGAGGGAACCCTGTTGGTCGACGGGGACCGGATCCCCGGCTGGTTCACCGTCGAGGGCCCCAAGCTGTACCGGCGCGACGGCTGGTACTGGATCCTCGCCCCGGCCGGCGGCGTGGAGACGGGCTGGCAGGGCGCCTTCCGCTCCCGCTCGTTCTTCGGCCCGTACGAGGAGCGTGTGATCCTCGAACAGGGCGCCACCGACGTCAACGGCCCGCACCAGGGCGGCTGGGTGACGACGCCCACGGGCGAGGACTGGTTCCTGCACTTCCAGCAGCGCGGCGCGTACGGGCGTGTGGTCCATCTCCAGCCGATGCGCTGGGACGCGCGCGGGTGGCCGGTGCTCGGCGCCGAGGACGCGCCCGGCGTCCCCGTGCGCGTCCACCCCAAGCCGGATCTGCCCGCGCAGCCGGTCACGGCGCCCGCCGCCGACGACGACTTCCCCGGCGGCCGGTTCGGCCGGCAGTGGCAGTGGACCGCCAACCCCCGCGACGGCCTCGCGACGGCGCACGGCGGCGACGGACTGCGCCTGACCTGCGTGCGCTCCGCCGACGGGGTGCGCGACCTGCGCCGCGTCCCGCACGTCCTCACCCAGCGCCTGCCCCTGGCACCCTCCCGGATCGAGGTCGGCCTCCGCCTCGACGCCACAACTCCAGGCGCCCGAGCGGGACTTGTCGTACTGGGCGACGCCTACTCCTGGATCGGCCTGGAGCGCGCCGCCGACGGCACCGTCCACGTCGTGCACCGGTTCACCGAGGGACCGACCGCCTACACCGAGCGCGCCGCCGCCCGCCCGCGCCCGGCGCCGGACGGCACGGCGCGGCTGCGCATCGACCTCTCCGACGGGGCGCGCTGCCGCTTCCTCGTCGACACCGGCGACGGATTCCGGCCCTCGGGCCAGATGTTCGCCGCACTGCCGTGGCGCTGGGTCGGAGCACTGCTCGGCCTGTTCGCCGCGGCCCCGGACGGGGCGGTTCCCGGCGGTACGGGACCCGCCGGGACCGCCCTCTTCACCGGCTTCCGCAGCACCGAAGCCACCTCACAGGCCCCCGTGCCATCCAGCTGATCCGCCTGATCCGCCTGATCCGCCTGATCCGCCTGATCCGCCTGATCCGCCTGATCCGTCTGCTCCGCCTGATCCGTCCGATCCAGAAGAAGAGAGCCGATCATGAACATCCGCATGCGCAAAGGCGCGCTCCGTACCGGCACCGCCGTGACCCTGTCCACGCTGCTCGCCCTGACCGCCACCGCCTGTGGCGACGACGGCTCCGGCTCCGGCGGCGACAAGGGCGACGAGGGCTCCGGCAAGGGCACGATCACCTTCTGGGACAACAACACGGCCGTGCGCCGGGACGTCTGGATGGAGATCATCAAGGACTTCGAGAAGAAGTACCCCGACATCAAGGTCAAGTACGTCGGCATCCCCGCGGAGAACGTGCAGTCCAAGTACGACACCGCCATCCAGGGCGGCGGCCTGCCCGACGTCGGCGGGGTGGGCACCGCGATGCTCGCCACGCTCACCGCGCAGAACGCCCTGGAACCGGTCGGCGACCGGCTGGCCACCGGCTCCCTCAACGACAAGCTGAACGCCAAGTTCGTGGACTCGGTGAAGGCGGCCGGCGGCGGCAGCGAGCTGTACACGATCCCGACCTCCGCGAACAACGGCGTCCTGTACTACCGCACCGACATGTTCGACAAGGCGGGCCTGGACGCGCCGACCACCTGGTCCAGATTCTTCGAGGCGGCCACGAAGCTCACCCACACGTCGAAGAACCAGTTCGGGTACACCATCCGCGGCGGCGAGGGCTCCATCGCCCAGGCCCTCGACGTGATGTACGGGCAGAGCGGCATCACCTCGTTCTGGGACGCCGACAACGAGAAGACGACCGTCAACGACCCCAAGAACGTCGCCGCGCTGGAGAAGTACGCCGCCCTCTTCAAGAAGGCCACCCCGTCGGCCGACGTCAACAACGACTTCACCAAGATGGTCAGCCAGTGGGACAGCGGCACCATCGGCATGCTCAACCACAACCTGGGCTCCTACGCCGGCCATGTGAAGGCGCTGGGCGCCGACAAGTTCAAGGGCCTGCCGAACCCGACCGGTGACGACGGCACCCGCGTCCAGGTCTCCAACCCGGTCGACGGGCTCGGCCTGTTCAAGGCGGGCAAGAACAAGACGGCCGCCTGGAAGTTCATCGAGTTCGCCGCCTCGCACAGCGAGAACAGCAAGTGGAACGAGTCGGCGGGCCAGATCCCGGCCAACACCGACGCCGCCAAGGACGCCTGGGTCCAGAAGGCCGAGCCCACCCGGCTCGCCGCCGAGGCGCTGGAGTCCGGCTCCACCAAGATCGTGCAGCTGCCGTACTACCTGCCCGACTGGAACACCATCTCCAAGGCCGACAACGAGGCCAACTTCCAGAAGGTCCTGCTCGGCAAGCAGTCCGCGAAGGACTTCCTCGACACCATGGCCGACCAGCTGAACAAGGCCCAGGACGACTGGAAGCAGCAGGCCAACTAGCCGTCGCACGCCGGGCCGGTGGCGGCAGCGCCCTCCGCCGGCCCGGCCACCACGACCCGCACGCACGTCACGAAAGGACGGCGCACCGTCGTGCCGACCACCCGAAGAACCACCCTGGCCGCGCTCGCGGCCCTTCCGCTCACGGCGGCCGCGGCGAGCCGCGCCGCCGCCCGCCCCCGTCCGGCGCACCACCGCACCCTGTTCATCGCCGGGGACTCCACCGCCGCCCAGAAGTACGCCGACGCCGCACCCGAGACGGGCTGGGGCACGGCCCTGCCGTTCTTCCTCGGCGAGCGCGTCCGGGTCGCCAACCACGCGGTCAACGGGCGCAGTTCGAAGAGCTTCCTCGACGAGGGCCGCCTCGACACCGTCCTCGCGGCGATCCGCCCCGGCGACCTCCTCCTCGTCCAGTTCGCCCACAACGACGAGAAGAGCGCCGACCCCACCCGCTACACCGAGCCCTGGTCGACGTACCAGCGGTATCTGCGGCTCTATCTCGACGGAGCCCGCGCCCGGGGCGCCCGGCCGGTGCTCGCGACCCCCGTCGAGCGCAGGAGGTTCGACGCCGACGGCAACGCGCTGCCCACCCACGGCGACTACCCGGCGGCGATGCGCGCCCTCGCGAAGGAGGAGGGCGTCGCGCTGCTCGACATCCAGGCCCTGTCGCTCGCGCTGTGGCAGCGGCTGGGCGTCGAGGAGACGAAGGTCTACTTCAACTGGACCGCCACCGAACAGGACAACACCCACAGCAATCCGCCCGGCGCCATCGCCCTGGCCCGGCTCGTCGCCCGCGAACTGCTGCGCGCCCGGGTGCTGCCCGCCCGCGACGTGCGCCGCACCGGCGACGAGATCGACGAGCTCTCCGACACCTGGCAGTCGCGACTGACCTGGCTGCCCGGCACGACACCCGCCTGATTCGGCAAGGAGCCCACAGTGAACACATACAAATGTCATGGACGCGTCATATCTGGGTTGGTCGGCTGCACGGCCCTGGTCCTCCTCGTCACCGGCACCACGGGCACCGCCCAGGCACACGGCAGGGACACCGGCCGCCAGACCCTCGCCGCGGGCGACGGCTGGGCCTCGGCGACCACCGGCACCACCGGGGGCGCCGCCGCCGACGCCGCGCACGTCTACACCGTCACCACCTGGGCCGGACTGAAGGCCGCCTTCGCCGCCGGCGGCACCGCCCCGAAGATCATCAAGATCAGGGGGACGCTCGACGCGGACGGCTCGACCTGCGACGACTTCGCCGCCGACGGCTACGACCTCGACCAGTACCTCGCCGACTACGACCCGGCCGTCTGGGGCTACGAGAACGAGGTCAGCGGCGAACAGGAGGACCTGAGAGCCACCTCCGCCACCGCCCAGGCCCAGGCCATCAAGGCCAACGTGCCCGCCAACACCACCCTCGTGGGCGTCGGCAAGAACGCCGGCATCGTCGGCGGCAGCCTCCAGATCACCGGCGTCGACAACGTCATCGTGCGCGGACTCACCCTGGAATCACCGCTCGACTGCTTCCCGCAGTGGGACCCGACCGACGGCGACACCGGCAACTGGAACTCCGAGTACGACGCGGCCGTCGTCTACGGCTCCACCCACGTCTGGCTGGACCACAACACCTTCACGGACGGCGACCACCCCGACTCCACGCTGCCCACCTACTACGGCCGCCTCTACCAGCAGCACGACGGCGAACTCGACATCGTCAAGGGCGCCGACTACGTCACCGCGTCCTGGAACGTCTTCGAGGACCACGACAAGACCCTGATGATCGGCAACAGCGACGGCGCCGCCGCCACCGACGAGGGCAGGCTGCGCGTCACCCTGCACCACAACCTCTTCAAGAACCTCGTCGAGCGCGCGCCGCGGGTCCGCTTCGGCCAGGTCGACGCCTACAACAACTCCTACGTCGCGAACGCCGACTACGGCTACTCGTTCGGCATCGGGTTCAAGTCGCAGCTCTACGCGGAGAAGAACTCCTTCACCCTGCCGGACGGGGTCGGCGCCGGCGCGATCCTCCATCGCTGGAACGACTATCCCCTCACCGCGAAGGGGAACGTCGTCAACGGCGTCGGCACCGACGTCATCGCGGCCTACAACGCGGCGAACGCCGATGCTCCGCTGAGGGCCGATGCCGGGTGGACGCCCGAGCTGCGGCTTCACGTGGATGCGGCCAAGTCCGTGAGCCGGCTCGTCGCCCGGGGCGCCGGAGCAGCTCGGCTCCGCTGACCGGACTTCCTGCCCGCCGGCCCGGTGGGGCTTCTCGCGCAGTTCCCCGCGTCCCCGGGTCGTCTCTCACGCGCGCCTTTCGTCGTGGCTGGTCGCGCAGTTCCCCGCGCCCCTGAAGCGAGCTCCGCTCGCTCAGGGGGAGGCGGCGCGAAGCGCCTGCCTCGGGGGCGCGGGGAACTGCGCGAGAAGCGGCCACCGGCCGACAGCCGACCGACAACCCGACAGGGGCGCGGGGAACTGCGCGACCAGCCCCCACCGGACCCGCACCCGTCCACGAAGGAGCCCCCTTGAGCCCCTTGACCCGCCGCGGATTCATCACCGCGGGCATCGGCGTCACCACAGCCCTGGCCACCACCACCCCCGCCCGCGCCGCAGGCAACGGCACCCCCTTCGGCCCCTACGGCACCCCCACCCACCGCAGAGACCCCGACACCGTCTACGTAGACCCCCACGGCCGCGGCGACTTCACCACGGTGCAGGCGGCAGCCACCGCCGCCCACACCCTCGTCCTCGCCCCCGGCGTCTACCGGGAGACGATCACCGCGGCGGTCGCCGACATGACCTGGATCGGCGCGACCGGCAACCCCCGCGACACCGTCGTCGTGTACGACAACGCGGCCGGCACCCAGAAGCCCGACGGCTCGGGCACCTACGGCACCACCGGCTCGGCCACCGTCACCCTGCGCGGCGACGGATTCACCGCCCAGGGCATCACCTTCGCCAACGACTGGCTGCGCGCCGACCACCCCGGCATCACCGGCACCCAGGCCGTCGCCCTCAAGGTGATGGGGGACAGGTCCGCGTTCTTCGACTGCCGCTTCCTCGGCCACCAGGACACCCTCTACGCCGACACCGTCGCCCTGACGGCCTTCGCCCGCCAGTACTTCCGCGACTGCTACGCCGAGGGCGACGTCGACTTCGTCTTCGGGCGGGCGACGGCGGTGTACGACCACTGCCACTTCCGCACCCTCGACCGCACCGACCTGGGCGCCGCCCCGTACGGATTCGTCTTCGCGCCCTCCACGGCGGGCGCGAACCCGCGCGGCTACCTCGTCACGCGATCCCGGATCACGAGCACCGCCCCGGACGCGTACTACAAGCTGGCCCGCCCCTGGGTGCCCAGCTCCGACACCACGGCCGTGCCGTCCCTCGTCGTCCGGGACAGCCGGCTCGGCGCGGGCATCGACGCGGTGGCGCCCTACGCCAACATGTCGGACAGCCACCCGTGGCAGAGCATGCGGTTCGCCGAGTACCGCAACACGGGCCCCGGCGCGACCGTCACCGTCCCGGAGAACCGGCCTCAACTCACCCGGCAGGAGGGCGAGTCCGCGACACCCGCCGCCTATCTCGGCGACTGGACGCCACGGCGGGTACGGCCGTGACGCGCCGCCGCACCGTCCTCGCCGCCGCCGCGGGCGTGCTCGCCGCGACCGCCTTCGCCGCGACGCCTCACCGCGGGCGCACCCTGCACGTCCGTCCCGGCGACTCCGTACAGGCCGCCGTCGACGCGGTCGGCGGCCCCGGCTGGACGATCGTCGTCCATCCGGGAACGTACCGGGAAGTCGTCAACATCCCCGCCAATGCTGCCGAGTTGACGATCCGCGGAGCGGACCGCACCACCGCCTCCGACGCCGTCATCGTCCACGACAACGCCAACGGGACCGTCAAACCCGACGGTTCGGGAACGTACGGCACCGCCGGCTCCGCCACCTTCACCTCCGCCGCACCCGGCCTCACCGTGCGCGGCCTGACCCTCGCCAACGACTGGCTGCGCGCCGACCACCCCGACATCACCGGCACCCAGGCCGTCGCCGCGTACGTCACGGGGGACCGGTCGCTCTTCGACGGCGTACGGTTCCTCGCCCACCAGGACACTCTGTTCGCCGACACCACCGCCCTGGACTCCTTCGACCGGCAGTACTACCGGAACTGCCACATCGAGGGCGACGTCGACTTCGTCTTCGGGCGGGCCCGGGCCGTCTTCGAGCGCTGCCGCCTCCACACTCTCGCGCGCGACGTCGACTTCACACCGAAGGGCATGGTGTTCGCCCCGGCCACGGCCCGCGCGAACCCCTACGGCTTCCTCGCCGCGCGCTGCCGGATCACCTCCGGCGCGGAGGACGCCGCGTACAAGATCGCCCGGCCGTGGGTCCCCACGTACGAGACGACGGCCTGGCCCTCGCTCGTCGTGCGGGACACGTGGATCGGTCCCGGGATCGACCCGGTCACTCCGTACACCACCATGCGCGACGCCTATCCGTGGCAGAGCATGCGCTTCGCCGAGTACCGCAACTCCGGTCCTGGAGCGGTGATCTCGGTGCCCGGGAACCGGCCGCAGCTCACCGCCGACCGGGCCGCCGAGCACACCCGCGCCACCTACCTCGGCGATTGGCGGCCCCATGCCTGAGACGCCCATCGGGCGCCGCAGCTTCGTGACGGGGGCCGCAGCCGCGGCGCTCGTCACGGGCGGCGCGGGCCCGGCCCGCGCGGCCGAGCCGGTCGGCGGCAACCTGCCCGTGCTCCACCCCGGCCTCGCCCGCCGTCTCGACATCCCGGACGTCGCGAGCATCGCCGCACCCCGCCCGATGTACTTCCTCGACGGCGCCGACGACACCCTGTTCACCGCCGAGGGCGTCGAGGCCGCGTACGAGCGGATGCGCACGGTGTGGCGCTCCCGGAAGGCGGGGGACCGGCTGCGCACAGAGACCTGGCCCGGCCTCGGCCACGTCTTCACCGAGCCCATGCAGAACGCGGTCCTCGACTGGCTGGACGCCACCCTCTAGCGAGCTCGCCGATGCCGGTCGCACCGCGGCCACTTCGTACGTCACCCAGCACGCAACCCCACCCCGTTCGACGAAAGGACCCGCACATGTTCCGTCGTACCCTCCGGCTCGCCCTCGCCTGCGCAGTGACCACGGGCGCGGCCGTCCTCGTCCTGCCCGGCCACGCCCAGGCCGCCACCGTCGTCGTCGACACCACCGCCGAACTGGACGCGGCGATCTCCGCCGCGTCGGCCGGCACCGTGATCCAGGTCAGGGCGGGCACCTACTACCCGACCGAGACCCTCCAGTCGACGGCCAACGGCACGGCCTCGTCGCCCGTCACCCTCCAGGCGTACGGCAGCGAGACCGTCAAGATCGACGGCTCCTCGCTGCCCTCCGGCGACTGGATCTTCAAGCTGACCGCCGACTACTGGAACGTCTCCGGCATCACCTTCCAGAACTCCCCGGACAGCGCCGTCGTCTGCCAGTCGTGCACGGGCACGACCTGGAACAACATCAAGACGATCAACAACGGCGACTCCGGCTTCACGCTCACCGGCGACGCCACCGTGAACAACACGGTCAAGAACATCGACTCCTACGGCAACTACGACCCCGCCAACCACGGCGAGAACGCGGACGGCATCGCCGTCAAGTACGGCTCCGGCTCCGGCAACCTGGTGACCGGCGCCCGCATGTACAACAACTCGGACGACGGCATCGACCTGTGGTCCTTCGCCTCACCGGTGACGATCGAACACTCCTGGTCGTTCGGCAACGGCCAGAACCGCTGGTCCGACTCCGCGTTCGCGGGCGACGGCAACGGCTACAAGCTCGGCGGCGACGGCGACACCGTCGCTCACGTCGTCAACAACTCCGCGGCCTGGGACAACAAGGGCAACGGCTTCACCGAGAACTCCAACACCGGCGCCATCGTCATCAACCGCACCACCGCCTACGCCAACGCCAAGTGGGGCTACTACTTCGCCACCGGCTCCGCGAAGCTCGGCAAGAACCTCGCGGTGGGCAACGGTTCCGGCTCGGTCAGCAAGAGCGGGTCGGTGACGTCGGCGGGCAACAACTGGGACTCGGGAATCGCGACGCCCTCCTTCCTCTCGACGAACGCGACGACGACGTACAACGCCCGCTCGTCCAGCGGCACGCTCCCCGCGACGACGTTCCTGACGACGGGCAGCTCCACCATCGGCGCGACGATGAACTGACAGACCGCCGCACCCCGGTGCGTCAGCCACCCGACGGCTGCCACACGGAGGCCTGCCGGATCGCCGAACGGCTTCCCCACCACCAGGTCACCACGGCGAGGACGGTCAGGGCGCCGGCGGCCGACAGTGCGAGGCCGGGGGAGAGTTCGATGCCCTCCTGCGGGAGTTCCTTGGGCACCGCCAGCCAGAAGGCGACGACCGTGCTGACCACGACGGTGGCCACCATGGGCGCGAGCAGGGCCCAGGCCGCCGCACCGCGATGGACTCGACGGTTCCCGGCCAGCACGCTCACCGGGGCGAGGGCGCCGCCGAAGCGCAGGAACCCGGCCAGGTTGGCCAGCATGACGGCCGCGGCGATCATGAGGACGCCGGGAAGCGCGAAGAGCGGGACCCAACGTCCCTGAGCGGTGCTGTGCCGGGTACCGGCCAGCCACTCGTCGCCGGGCGGCGAAAGGTTCGTCGCGGCGGTGGGCACCGCCGCGCGCAACTGCCGGTCGAGAGAGACGAACGGCAGGGCGGAGCCGTCGGGGGAGACGAGGAGCAACTGCGCCTCCTCGTGGGCCTTGCGTCCGCCGCCTCCCCACACGGAGTCGGGCCAGACCGTGCCCGTCCGGCTGTCGGGCACCGTCCGGCTGCTCCACGCGGCGGCCAGCCGGACGTGTTCGGGAGCGTCCGCAGCCAGGGGACGACCGTCCCCGCAGTCGAGACGGATGCTGCGCAGCGTCGGACAGGGCGCCTGCAGCACGGAGGTCAGCCCCTTGTTCCCGGTCGGGACGACGGCGACGACGGCCGTGCCCGCCGGCAGCTCGAGTGCGCCGACGATGCGGCGCGCCTTCTCCCGGGGAAGGCTGTGCGTGTGCACGGACAGACTGAGGACGCCCGAGCCGATCCTGTCCTGGACCGCCGTGAGCTGCTTCGTCGTCGCGCCGGTCGCCGAGGTCGCCAGCTGAACCTGGGTCACGACCACCAGGGCCGCGGCCACCCCCGCCACGAGGCGTGCGGTCTGGGCCGGGTGCGCGTGGGCATAGCGGCCCGCGATCAGCGCGGCGGCGGAACCCCTGCGCCCCGCCGCGGTCGCGAGCCGGTCGCCGAAGGCCGCCGCCGCCACGGCGATCAGACAGGGAAGGGTCAGCAGCACGCCGACCGTCCCGGCGATACGGATCTGATCGCGCAGCGGCCCCTGCGTCAGCGGATCGAGGAACTGGGGCACCCATACGGTCACCGCGAGCAGCGGCGGACACAGCCAACCGCCCAGGCGCAGCAACTGAGGGCGGCGGGCGGCGAGGCGCGTGCTCGTGTGCGTCCGCCGGCCCGGCGTGCGGTGCAGCAGGCAGACCGCGGCGAGCACGACGAACACCGAGGCCGCCGCGGCGGTGGGCAGCGTCCACCACCAGCGCAGCAGATCGTGCGCCGAGAGCCGGTAGCCCGTGTACGGCAGCCGGATCTCGCCCGCGACGAGCAGGGCCACCGCCGGGAGCAGACCGGCCACGGCCCCCGCCGCCACGGGCACGGCCGATTCCCCGAGGTGGAGCAGCAGCCGATGGTGGGCCCGGCCGCCGAGCGCGCTGACCAGCGCGGTCCGGGTGTCCCGTGACGCCGAGCCCGTGCGGGCCGCCACGACCGTGAGCACGGCGGCGGGGGCGAGGAGCAGGTAGATCAGCTGACGGAAGCGGTCCTCGCCCTGGATCCAGAGCGGATCGCCGTAGTCGCCGAGCGACCGGGACATGAACTCGGCGTTGTACTGCGTGTCGGTGGGGTGGGCGTAACCGAGATGCTCACCCGGGTTGGCCAGGCCGTCCGGGGCGATGGTGCCGACGACCCGGCCGTACCGGTCCCGCGCGCCCTCCTCGGTGAGGGCTTCGAGCAGCCCGGGGGAGAGGACGGCCTCGCCGGGACCCGGCAGGGCGGTGACGCCGGGCGGCAGGAGCGGGTCCGCCGTACCCGGCCGGACCCAGATGAGGCTGTGCTGCCTGCCGTCGGTGACGCCGAAGCCGTCGCGCGCCAGCAGGGCGGGCTCGGCCTTCTTCTGTTCCGCCCGCACGAGAGCGGCGAACCGGCGGCGGTCCTCCAGGCGCTGGTCGACTCCGTCGTATCCGGCGCGGATCGCGGCGAACACCGACAGCCCGAAGGCGAGGGACGCGGCGGCGAGGAACAGGGCGACCAGCCGGGTCGAGAAGCCCGCGGCCGTGCGCGCGGAGCGGCGCCCGATGCGCAGGAGCTGCCGGGCGGTGGTCGTGTTCACGAACCCACCTCGGCCAGCGGATCGAGTGTGCCCCCGCGGAGCGTGCGGCGGGCATCCGCCCGCTGCGCCACGTCCTCGTCATGGGTGACGACGACGAGCGCACAGCCCCATTGCCCCGGGACCCCGTACAGAAGGTCGGCGACCTCGTCGCGCGTACGGGAATCCAGGGCGCCGGTCGGCTCGTCGGCCAGCAGGACGGCGGGTTCGTTCATCAGCGCCCGTGCCACGGCGGTGCGTTGCCGCTCCCCGCCGGAGAGCCGTGAGGTGGGCGTCGTCCCGTACGGCACACCGAGCTGGCCGAGGAGCCGCTCGGCCTTCTCGTACGCGGTGTGCGGTGCGGTGCCCGCCAGCAGCGCGGAAAGGCTCACATTCTCCACGGGAGTCAGCTCGGGAAGAAGTTCACCGAACTGGAAAACCATGCCGACGTTCCGGGCGCGGTGCCGCTCGAGCCGCCTCCCGGAAAGCGCGGCGATATTGCTCCCGTTGACCCTGATCTCTCCTTTGCCGGGCTTGATGAGACCGAGAATGCAGCTGAGCAGCGTGCTCTTTCCGCTGCCGCTCTCCCCGGCCACGGCGAGCGACTCGCCCCGCCCCACGGCCAGTTCGATCCCGGAGAGCAGGGCGCGATCAGCCAGGGAGTAGTGCAACCCCCGGACTTCGAGGGGTTTTCTCCCAGGTCCGGTATTTCCAGTTTTCACGTACGTACATCCCTTGTGCGGAGCGCGCCCCGGGTGGAACGGAGAGTGGGCCGGCCGGTGGATCAGTGGACGTGGTAAGAGCTGCACTTGTCGTCGTTGTCCGGAACCCATTCGCAGGTCCGGTGCTGCACGAGCGTGCTGCCCGAGCCGCTGCTCACGGTCGTGCCCGCGCCGCTCTTGTTCCAGATCGTGCGCAGCGTCCCCTGGCTCGCCTCACGGACGTACTGCACCTTCGACACCCCCGAGCCACCGTTGGTCAACTGCTCGATATAGGCATGGACCTGGCCGTACGACCTGGCATAGCCGGTCGGCGACAGCCGGTATCCGGCGAACGCCGGCGCGGCGCTCGACAGGGCGATCACGGTGGTGCAGATCGTCGCGACGTACTTGAGTCGTCTCACGGGAACCTCCACGGGTTCGGTAGTGGCGTGCTTGCGCGACCATCGTGGGGAGCGCGGCGGGTGTCCGTGACCCCGCCCGGAGGTGGGAACGCGAACGGAATCCAGCCGTCCGGAGGGTGGACCCAAGGTGATGTGGGTGCTATTGAATCACCCCTACTTTGCCATGACTTGACTTGCCGTGAACCTGTCGTCAATGATTGTTGATCATGGCATCTGTGGGGGACGCCATGGGCGTGATGCTTCAGGGGGGACGATGGGGTGCGAAGTGTTTGGGCCTGGGCGCATCAGAGTCGGAGTCCTGGCGGATGACGAATTGATGCGTTATGGGGTCCTGGCTGTCTGCGCGGCCGATCCACAGATCAAAGTGGTGTCCGTCGGCGTCGTATCGGCCGTTTCGGATCTTCTCTGGGAATTTCGCCCGGACGTTTTGATCTGCGTCTCGAGTGAAGGGGGCGAGATCGGACGGGTAGCGGATTCCGTCGCTCGCGCGGTGGGTGACTGTGCTGTTCTCGTTGTCACGAACGAGACGAATTTCAAGACGTCGCTTTCTTCGTTCCACTGTCCGGCGGGAGGGATTCTCAGCGGCCGGAGCCTGGACAAGCACCTCGGGTGGGCGGTGCGGGCCTCGGCGGCGGGTTCCTTCGCCGCTTCACCGGACGTCCTCGCGTGGATGGCCGAGAACCGGTCGGGAGCGGGGGCGGGGCGGCCCAGCGAGCGGCAGTCTCGCTTGCTCGTCGACGGGCTGACGCCGCGCGAGCGCGAGATCGTCGCCCTGGTGGTCGGTGAATTCTCCAACGGGGAGATCGCCCGCAAGCTCCATGTCACGTCGGCGACGGTCAAGGGGCATCTCCACAGCGCCTACGCGAAGCTGGGCGTGCGGGGCCGAGTGGGCGCGGCCCGTGTCTGGTGGGAGGCGGACGCTCCCGTGGCGCCCGCCAGGGTCATGACCGGGACTCCCTAGAGCCCGGCCCGCGGTCCCGGCCCCTCAGCCCAGCTGCCACAACGCGTACGCGACCAGGATCAGCAGCAGCCCGGCCAGGGCCATCACCGCGCCCAGGAGACGCAGATAGCCGGGGCGTGCGAGCAGGTCGCCCGTGGCGTCGAGGTCGCCGGCCGTGCCCGTCACGTCCCAGGGGCCGTGCTGCCTGTGGCGGATGCGCTCCCAGCGCCGGGTGGTGATCCCGCGCAGGTCGAGCGCCCAGTTCATTCCGGTCCAGATCGCGATGATGCCGCCCACCAGGAAGGCGCCGAGGATCACGGGGGACGGGCCGTGTCCCGCGGTGGCGAGGGTGACTCCGGAAGTCACGGTGATCCGTCCTTGCTCCATCGGTTTCAGCTGTGTCAGTCGACCTTAGGTGCCTGGGTTCAACACCAGGTCAAGTGCGGTTCACACCTGGGCAATGGCCCTGAAAACGACGCGGTGGCGGCCTCGTCGCCTGTGGGTCGGATATCGATCGAGTAAAGGGGCTCGCCCTGCGCGTGTGATGCGCGTAGACAGTGCGTGATCTGGCACGCCCCCGCGTGCCTCGGGCCGGATTGGGGAGACATCACATGCGGAGTTCCATCAGAATCGCGGGCCTCGCCGCGGCCTGCGCCCTCGCGGGCGGCGTCGTCTACGGGACGGGTGCCGCCAGCGCTGATCACCCGAACGGGAACACGACCGCCGAACCGCACAACATCGGCGAGCTCGTGAACGAGATCAAGAGCTACTACGGCGCCACCCAGGACGCCGACGGCGTGTGGCAGGCCGCGCCGGACAGCGCGTACGCCGACGACATGGCGCGCGTCACCGCCAAGGCCGAGCGATCCATCGACAAGGCGGCCAAGGTGAGCAAGGGGCACGGCGGGCACGGGAAGAAGCCCGCCGTCGTCTTCGACATCGACGACACGCTGCTGCTCAGCCTCGACTACGAGATCAAGACCAACTACACGTACAACAGTGCCAGTTGGGCCGACTATGTGGCCAAGGCCGACCGACCCGCCGTGCCCGGGACCCCGGAGCTCGTCCGGTACGCGGCCCGCAAGGGTGTCACGGTCTTCTACAACTCCGGGCTCAAGGAGTCGCAGCGCGCCGGGGCCGTGGAGAACCTGAAGAAGGTCGGCATCGACGTCAATCTCGACGCCGGTCACCTCTTCCTCAAGGACACCGCCAACCCGCCCGCCTACCTGAGCGACTGCGCCACCGCGGCCGCCTGGAACTGCACCACGGTGCAGTACAAGTCGGGCACCCGGCACCACATCGAGTCCCTCGGCTACGACATCGTCGGCAACTTCGGCGACCAGTACTCCGACCTCCAGGGCGGCTACGCCGACAAGACGTTCAAGTTCCCCAACCCCACGTACTTCGTCGAGTAGGGGACGGGGGCGCCCCGCCGACGGGGCGCCCCGGTTCGGGTCAGTCGTACGTCAGGTCCGAGGCCGTGTAGTTGCAGTACGTGCCGTCGGGGCCGCTGCCGACCTCGGTGGGCTCGGCACCGGTGTTGTTGCCGTTGTAGCGGACGCACGGCTTGATCTTCTTGCTGCTGTCGCCGTGGATCCGGACGTTGCGCAGCGCCGCCGTGTCGCCGTAGTTGGAGTTGATGCCGACGATCGACTTGCCCGGCGCGGTCACGTCGACGTCGTTGACGATGATGTTCCGGTTCTTGTACTGCGTCGAGCAGTTGCCGCAGGAGCGGACCAGCTTGCCGAAGTCGGAGACCTGGAACTTGGTGACGACCAGCTTTCCGGCGCCGTTGAACTGGAACACCTTGTCGGAGGCCTTCTTCGCGCCGCCGCCGTACACCGTGTACACGGACGACGTCGACTTGCCCTTGAAGGTGGCCGCGTCCTCGCCGACGTCCTCCCACCACACGTTCTGGAGCGTGCAACTGCCCGCGCAGTGCACGCCGTCGGCCGCGGGGGAGCCGATGATGACGTTCTTCAGGGTGGCGCCGTCCGCCAGGTTGAAGATCGGGTCCTGGCCCTCGTCCTGGCCGTCGCCGCCCAGGTCGCCGGAGCCGTAGTAGCGCTTGTACCCGCCGTCGAGCGTGCCGGACACGGCGATGGTGCTGCTCACGGCCTGCTCGCCCTTGGCGCTCGGCCAGGCGGTCGCGGCGCCCGCGGACCCGATGAAGGTCGTCGTGGCGAGGGCGCCGCCGGTCAGGGCGAGCGCGGCGAGGCCACCGATCGTCGTACGCCTTCTGCTGAGGCGGCGACGGTGGCGTGGGGGATGCTGGAGCTTTCGTCTCATGCCCAGGAGTGGTCGCCCCGCGCGGAAAGGTTGCCGGGTCGCCGCGGGCTACGCGAAGTCGCCGCCCACCGCGGCCCGTTCACCGTCGGCCGTCTGCGCCGACACCGTGTACGTGTCCTTCCCGGCGTCCCGGCCGCCCGCGCTGTGGTTGTACTGCCCGGCGAAGACGAACTCCCCGCTCGGCACGGTCCTCCCGGGCTTCAACCGCCAGCGGAACACCAGGAACCCGTCGTGCTCGGCGACGGACACCGTGAAGTCCTCGGCGGGCAGTGTGCGCCAGTTGCCGGTGTCCGCGACGCCGCCGGTCTGGGCGACCCGCAACTCGACGGTGAGGGAGTCGAGTTGTTCCCGGGTCCTGAAGGTGACATCGCTCTGGCTCCAGTACTCGCTCGATCCCGGGTCCACCGAGCCGTCCGACCACAGCGGGCCGTCCGAGGTGGTCTCCGGGCCCGGCGCGGCCGGCGTCGTGGTGCCGGTGCCGCCCGACGGCTTCGCGGGGGCCGACGAGGCCGGGGGCCGCTGCGGCGCGGACGCCGACGGGCTGCCGGTCGGCGATGCGGTGGGCGTGCGCTCACGCGCGGTGGCGTCGGGCGACGCCGTGCCGGGCGACGGCGAGACCGCGACCGTCTGCCGGGGCCCGTCGTCGGGCCGCAGCGCCGCGCCGACCGCGAAGCCGCCCACCGCGAGCGCCCCCGCGACACCCGCGGTCACCCCGGCGATCCGCACCCAGCCGACGGCGGGCCCACGCCCCTCGGGGGGAGCGTCGGCGGCCGGCGGCTCGGCCATGCCGCGCTCGATCCGGGCCAGCATCCGCTCCCGGTCGGGCCGGTGCGCGTCGGCGGCGTGGCGCAGCCGACGGCGCAGCTCGTCGCTCATCGCCGGCCCCCTTCCGTGGCATCGAGCGCGGGCGCCCCGACCGCGGGGACGCGCCGGGGCGCGATGCCGTGCACCCCGCCCTGCCCCAGGCGTCGCTCCAACTCGGCCATGCCCTTGGACGTCTGGCTCTTCACCGTACCCACCGAGATCCCGAGGGCGAGCGCCGTGTCCTTCTCCGACAGGTCGAACGCGTGCCGCAGCACCACGCACGCCCGCTTGCGGAACGGCAGTTCGCGCAGCGCGTCCTGCACATCGACGACGGCCGGCACGTCGGGGCCCTCGGTCCGGTCCTGCCGGCCCGACCAGAACAGCGCCACCCGCCGCCGCTCACGGACGGCGCTGCGGATCCGGGTGCGGGCGAGATTGGCGACGACGCCCCGCGCGTACGCCACCGGATGCTCGGCCGCGCGCACCCGGTCCCAGCGGTGCCAGAGCGCCAGCAGCGCATCGGCCGCGAGGTCGTCGGCGGCGTCCGCCTCACCGGTCAACAGATGGGCGAGGCGGGCGAGTTCTGCGTGATGCCGTTCGAAGAAGGCGTGGAACTCGGCGGAGGCGGGGCCGTCTTCGAAGTCCACGACGGTACTCACGCTGAATCCTCCCTCACAGTGCGGCTCGGCGGGATGCGAGAGCGTACCAGCGTGACGTACGGGGATTCGAAGGTCGTCCGTGATATCGGACATGCGGGGGCGGGATTCGGCCGCGGCCCGTCTAGATTGATGGTCCGACCAGGTGTGCGGGAACGGCAGGGAGGGCGGGAGCGCGTGGGTGACGGGGCGACGGCGGCGTACTGGGACGAGCTCTCCCGGCACCTGCGTGGCCACGGCCTGCCGCCCGGTCATGTCACCGAGACGGTCGCCGAGCTCGCCGCGCGGTCCGGCGGCACCGACCCGGCGGACGCGTACGGCCCGGCCGCCGACCTGGCCCGTCGGCTGGCCCCCGGGCCGGCCGCGCCCGACGAGCACGTCGAGATCTGGCGCTGGACCGCCGACACCTACGCCGACGCCGCGCTCCTGGACCGCTTCGGCGCCGACGGCTGGGAGCTGCGGGAGATCGACGACCTCGGCCGTTTCGTCTGCCGGCGCGACCCCGAGCGCCCCGGGCGCTGGGAGTACCGCAGGGAGCCGGCCCGCCCCGGCGACGCCGCTCCCGAGGGCTGGGAACCCTGCGGCACCTGGGTCGTCTACCGCTGGTACAAGCGGCCCCTGCCGCTGGAAACGACGACCGGGGCCGGGGACCCGTCGTCCCCGGCCCCGGTCCGCCGTGGGCCGCTGCGGGCGCTCATGAAGCGCCGCCGCTAGGCGTCAGCTCTTCAGCGCCGCCTTCATCATCGCCTGCGCGATCGGCGCCGCCAGCCCGTTGCCGCTGACCTCGGAGCGGGCCGCGTCCGACTGCTCCACGACCACCGCGACGGCGACGGACTTCCCCGACGAGTCGTCCTTCGCGTACGAGGTGAACCAGGCGTACGGCGTCTGGCTGTTGTTCTCGCCGTGCTGCGCCGTACCGGTCTTGCCGCCCACGGTCGCCCCGGAGATCCGGGCGTTGGTTCCCGTGCCCTCGTCGACGACCGTCTCCATCGCCGACCGCAACTGCTTCGCGGTGGACGCGCTGACGACCCGCTCGGTGTCGGAGTCCGCGAACGACTTGACCGTGTCCCCGTCCGCGTCCGTCACCTCGGACACCATGTGCGGCGACGCCTGGAGGCCGTCGTTGGAGAGCGTGGCCGACACCATCGCCATCTGCAGCGGGGTGGCGGTGACGTCGAACTGGCCGATACCGGTCAGCGCCGTCTGCGCGTCGTCCATGCCGGACGGGTAGACGCTCTGGGCGGCCCGCACCGGCACGTCCTGCTTGGCGTTGTCGAAGCCGAACTTGTCGGCCATCGCCTTGAGCTTCTTCTCCCCGAGCTCGGCGGCGATCTTGCCGAAGACGTTGTTGCAGGAGTACTGGAGCGCCGTCCTGAGCGTCGCGTTCTCGCAGGGGGCCGACGCGCTCTCGTTCTTCAGGTACGTGCGCGTGCCGGGCAGCAGATACGGGTTCGGGGAGTCGGTCCGCTCGTCGACCGACTTGTACAGCCCGTTCTCCAGCGCGGCCGACGCGACCACCAGCTTGAACGTCGAGCCGGGCGGCAGCGCCTGCTTCAGGGCGCGGTTCAGCGTCGGCTGGTCCTTGTCGGCCGCCAGCTTCTTCCACGCCGAGGCGTCCGAGGAGCCCGAACCGCTGATCGTCGACGGGTCGTACGACGGCGTCGAGACCATGCCGAGGATCTTCCCGGTCTCCGGGTCGACGGCGACGGCGGCGCCCTTCTTGTCACCGAGCGCCTTGTACGCGGCCTTCTGCACACCCGGGTCGACCGTCGTGATCACGTCACCGGGTTTGGTGCTCTTCCCCGTGAGCAGGTCCACGGGGTTCTTGATCCGGTTGTCGGTGCCGTCGAGCACGCCCTGGTAGAGGGACTCCAGCTGGGTGGAGCCGTAGACCTGTGACGTGTATCCGGTCACCGCCGAGTACAGCGAGCCGTCCGTATAGGTCCGCTTGTACGCGAGATCGCTGTCGGTATCCGTCTTCGCGGAGCCGGTCACCGCCTTTCCGCCCACGATGATGTCGCCCAGCGGATGCGCGTACTGCTGCATCACGGTCCGCCGGTTGTTCTTGTCGTCCGCGAGGGCCTGGCCGTCGTAGAACTGCACCCATGTCACCCTGACCAGCAGGGCGAGCACGAGCAGCAGACAGAAGACGGAGGCTCGTCTGATCGTCTTGTTCATCCCGCCCAGAGGACGAGCGGAGCGAAGGGTTTCGTTCCGATAGCGACGCTTTTCACAGACTTTCTCAGGAAGCTCTCACCCAACGCCCCGCGGCGGCCACCGGTGGTGTCCGGTCAGAGGCGGCGCGTGGCCAGGGTCAGCCGGTCCCGGGCGTCGAAGAGCGCGTCCTTGACCATCTGCTCGTGCGCGGGCGTCAGCCGGGCCACCGGCACCGAGCAGGAGATCGCGTCCCGGGCCGGGGTCCGGTACGGGATCGCGACGCCGAAGCAGCGCAGCCCCAGCGTGTTCTCCTCGCGGTCCACCGCGAAGCCCTGCTCGCGCACCGTGTGCAGCTCCTCGATGAGCTGCTCGCGGTCGGTGATCGTGTGCTCGGTCAGCGCGGGCAGCGCCTCGGGGAGCAGCTTGCGGACCTGCTCGTCGGTGTGGGTGGCCAGCAGCGCCTTGCCGAGCGAGGTGGAGTGCGCGGGCAGCCGGCGGCCCACGCGCGTGAAGGGGCGCAGATAGTGCTGCGACTGGCGGGTCGCGAGATAGACGACGTTCGTGCCGTCGAGGCGCGCCAGGTGGATCGTCTCCGTGGTGTCGTCGGAGAGCCGGTCCAGGGTCGGCCGGGCCGCGGCCACGACCTCGTCGCCGTCGATGTACGAGGTGCCCACGAGCAGCGCCCGCACCCCGATCCCGTACCGCGTGCCGGTCGCGTCGGTCTCCACCCAGCCCAGCTCGACGAGGGTCCGCAGCAGCATGTAGAGGCTGGACTTGGGATAGCCCACGGCCTCCTGGACCGCGGCCAGGGAGTGCATCCCGGGACGGCCCGCGAAGTACTCCAGCAACTCCACCGTGCGCACCGCCGACTTGACCTGCGCGCCACCCGCCGCGGCCCCCGTCTCGCCTGCCGACATCGCCCTTGACCCCTTCGTTCGACGAGAAATAGTCTCCGTATTGTTCATCAACAGAGACAGCGTTCAGTATATCGAACGACCCTCGGGACTCGTCCGCCGAGCCGCGAGAAAAGCTGGAGGAATCAGCCGTGGGAGACGTGGCAGACGCAGCAGCACCAGTCTGGAGTGTGGACCCCCGAACCGGGAAGCAGCGGGAGCAGGTCGCGGTCGAAGCCACGGCCCAGGAGGTGGACCAGGCGGTCCGCGCCGCCGACGCCGCCCGGCCGGCCCTCGCCGACCGCACCGCGCGCGCCGCGTTCCTGCGCACCGCGGCCGAGCTGCTCGACGCCGCCAAGGAACACCTGGTCGAGGCGGCCGACGCGGAGACCGCCCTCGGCCCGGTCCGGCTCACCGGTGAACTCGCCCGCACCTGCTTCCAGCTGCGGGCCTTCGCGGACATCGTCGACGAGGGCGCCTTCCTGGGCGTCGTCATCGACCACCCCGACGACACTGCGACCCCGCCCATCCCTGACCTGCGCCGCTACAAGATCCCGCTGGGCGTCGTCGCGGTGTACTCCGCCTCGAACTTCCCCTTCGCCTTCTCCGTCCCCGGCGGCGACACGGCGAGCGCGCTCGCGGCCGGCTGCCCGGTCGTGGTGAAGGCCCACCCCGACCACCCCGGCACCTCCGAGCTGGTCGCCTCCGTGATCCGCCGGGCCGCCGCGCAGCACCGCATCCCCGAGGGCGTCCTCGGTCTCGTCCACGGCTTCGACGCCGGGGTCGAGCTGGTCCGGCACCCGCTGGTCGCGGCCGCCGGCTTCACCGGTTCGGTCCGCGGCGGCCGGGCGCTCTTCGACGCGGCCGCCGCGCGGCCCACCCCGATCCCGTTCCACGGCGAGCTGGGGTCGCTCAACCCCGTCGTCGTCACCGAGGCCGCCGCCGCCGAGCGCGCCGAGGCGATCGGCGCCGGGCTCGCGGGCTCCATGACCCTCGGCGTCGGCCAGTTCTGCGTCAAGCCCGGACTGGTCCTGGCCCCCGCGGGCGAGGCGGGCGACACCCTGGTCAAGGCGCTCACCGCGGCCGTCAGCGACACCGCCGGGGGCGTCCTCCTCGACCACCGCATGCGGGACAACTTCATCGCCGGTGTCGCCGAGCGCGCCGAGCTGCCCGACGTGTCCGCCCCGGTCACGCCCGGCGCGGGCGGCGACCACACGGTCTCGCCCGGCTTCCTCACGGTCCCGGCCGCGCGCCTCGCCGTCGCGGGCGGCGCCCACGATCTGCTCCTGGAGGAGTGCTTCGGCCCGGTCACGGTGGTCGCCCGCTACGAGACCGCCGACGAGATCACCGCCGTCGTCTCCCGGCTGCCCGGCAATCTCACCGCCACCGTCCAGCTGTCCTCGGCCGAGGCCGCGGGCGAGGGCCGGGGAGCCGAGCTGCTCACCGAGCTGACGCCCATCGCGGGCCGCGTCCTCGTCAACGGCTGGCCGACCGGCGTCGCCGTCGCGCCCGCCCAGCACCACGGCGGCCCGTACCCGGCGACCACCTCCACCTCCACCTCCGTCGGCGGCACGGCGATCGAGCGCTGGCTGCGCCCGGTCACGTACCAGACCGCGCCGGAGGCCCTGCTCCCGCCCGAGCTGCGCGACGGCAATCCGCTGGGGCTGCCGCGGCGCTTCAACGGACGGCTGGAAAACTGACCGCCATGGAACTGCACCTCCCCGAACTGCCCTTTTCCCTGAACGCCTACGGACCCGACGGCCACTGGTCGTACGAGGACGGCGTGCTCACCGGCCGGGCCGGTGCCCGCCAGGACCGTTTCGTGCCGCCGGCCGGCGACGCGCTGGACCCCGCGTCCGACGCGCCGCGGCTGCTGGGCGCGCCCGACGGCGACTTCAGGTTCAGCGCGCGGGTCACCGTCGGGTTCGCGGGCGACTTCGACGCCGGTGTGCTCTACGTCCATGTGGGCGACCGGGAATGGGCCAAGCTCTGCTACGAGCGCTCACCGGCAGAGCCGACCATCTGCACGGTCGTCACGCGCGGGCGCTCCGACGACGCCAACTCCTTCGTGGTGCCGGGGCGCACGGTGTGGCTGCGGGTCAGTCGTACCGGGTCGGCCTTCGCGTTCCACGCCTCCGTCGACGGGGAGACGTGGACCTTCGTGCGGGTGTTCGCGCTCGGGGACGAGGCGTCGGCGCCGCCGCTGGTCGGGTTTCTGGCGCAGTCGCCGACCGGTGACGGGTGCGAGGTCTCTTTCGACCACATCGAGTTCCGGCCGGGCTTTCCGGAGGACCTCCGCGACGGGTCCTGAATCACGCCGGGTGCGCCGTCCCGCCCCGCCTTGGGCAGTCTGCCATCCCCCAGACTCCGTCCGGGGGGACCCCCAGGGCGGCAGGGTGGGCAAGGCGGCACCCCGGTGCGGGGTGAGCGCTTCAGAGGGGGGTCGGTGCAGCGCCGTTGGCGGGTGCGCCCCGGTGGGGCTTCTCGCGCAGTTCCCCGCGCCCCTGGCGGGGCGGGTGGTGACCCGCGATCACAGTGCCCCTGGCGGGGCTGACAGCAGGCCGCGTGCACAGCGGGCCCGGCGAGGCGGGCCGCAGGCCGTGATCGCAGTGACTCCGAGCGAGGTGGGCGGAACCGTGGGGGTGGGGCGGCCGTCTTGTCGGGCATGATCCGTACCGCCGTGCCCGCCGACGCCCCCGCCATCACCGCCCTGCACCAGCGGGCCCGCGCCACCTACTACCCCGACGGATTCCCGGACGGCGACAGCCCCGAGCTGTGGCAGGAGCGGTGGACGGAGGCCATCGTCCGGCCCCGCGCCCACGTCCTGGTCTGCGTGCGCGGCGGCGAGCTGGTCGGCATCGCCTCCTTCCGCCGCCCGGACGAGGCCCCGTACGGCACCACGGTCAAGCTCTTCCAGCTGCACACCGACCCCGCCCACTGGCGCCACGGCATCGGTACGGAACTGCACGCCGCCTGCGTCGAGCAGTGGCAGGTGGACGGGATGACCGAGGCCCTGCTGGACGTGCACCGGGACAACGAGCGGGCCCAGGCCTTCTACGCGGCGCACGGCTGGCACGGCGCCGGGACCGGCTCCGGCCACCACCGCGAGCTGCGGCTCGACCTGCCCCGGGAATGACCGGAGGCGGCATCCGGTTGTACTGGTACGGCGCAGGGCACCCCCTGCCCGTCAGGACGTGAACACGCCGATCAGCTGGAGCGAGAGACCCTCATGCGCGTCGAGATCTGGACCGACATCAACTGCCCCTTCTGCTACATCGGCAAGTCCCGGTTCGAGCAGGCCCTCGATGCCTTCCCGCACAAGGGCGAGGTCGAGGTCGTCCACCGCTCCTTCGAGCTGGACCCGACCGTCAAGAAGGGCGAGACCGGTCTCGTCGTCCCGCACATCGCGAAGAAGTACGGCATCAGCGAGGCCCAGGCCGCGGCGAACGAGCAGGGCCTCGGCCAGCAGGCGGCCTCCCTCGGCCTGCCCTACCTCACCGAGGGCCGCGACTACGGCAACAGCTTCGACCTGCACCGCCTGCTCCACCTGGCCCGGGACAAGGGCGTCCAGGACGCCCTGATCGACGCGCTGTACAAGGGCAACTTCGTCGACAAGGAGTCGGTCTTCGCCGACGAGGAGCACGTCGTACGGCTCGCCGTCGGCGCGGGCCTCGCCGAGGCCGACGTCCGCGGCGTCCTCGCCGACCCCGACGCCTACGCCGACGCGGTGCGCGCCGACGAGCGCGAGGCGGCCGAGCTCGGCGCGACCGGCGTGCCGTTCTTCGTCCTCGACCGCAAGTACGGCGTCTCCGGCGCCCAGCCCGCCGAGGTCTTCACCCAGGCGCTGACCCAGGCGTGGGACGCCCGCTCCCCGCTGACCGTCATCGACACCGCGGGCGGCGACGCCTGCGGCCCCGACGGGTGCGCGGTCCCGCAGGCCTGACCTGCACTGATAAGGGCCTCTTAGAGGTACTGCTCAAACATACGCAATGGACGGGTAGTTGGCGGCGGGGCACAGTGGGGGGCATGGAGACCTCCGGTGCGTCCCGACAGCTCGACACGGACCTGGTCCGCGCCGAGTACACCCCTGCCACCAGCTACCTGAACACGGCCAGTTCCGGCCTGCTGCCCGCCCGCGCGGTGCGGGCGATGCACGCGGCGATCACCGCGATGGCCGAAGGCCGCCCCCTCGACTCCCTCTTCACGGACACGGAGGAGGCGCGGGCGGCCTTCGCCCGGATCGCCGGGGTCCCGGTCTCCCGGGTCGCGACGGGCGCGTCCGTCGCCGTCTACACCGGGCTGATCGCCGCCTCGCTGCCCGAGGGTGCCGAAGTCCTCGTCGCCGAGGGCGAGTTCAGCTCCACCATCAACCCCTTCCACGTACGGCAGGACCTCAAGGTGCGCACCGTCCCGCTGGACGCGCTCGCCGAGTCGGTGCGGCCCGGGACGGCCCTGGTCGCGGTCAGCGCCGCCCAGTCGGCGGACGGCCGGATCGCGGACCTGACCCACCTGCGGGCCGCCACCCGCGCGCACGGCGCCCGCCTCTACGTCGACGCGTCCCAGGCGGCCGGCTGGTTCCCCCTCGCCGAGCACGCCGCCGCGGCGGACTACGTCTCCTCCGTCGCCTTCAAGTGGCTCACCTGCCCGCGCGGCGCAGCCTTCTTCATCGGTCCGGGCGACCCGGACGAACTGATCCCCGTCTTCGGCGGCTGGGTCGCGGGGGAGAAGCCCTGGGACTCCTGCTACGGACCGGTCACCGAGCTCGCCCGCTCCGCCCGCCGCTTCGACGAGTCCCCCGGCCTCATCGCGTACACGGGCGCCCGCCGCTCGCTGGAGCTGATCGAGGAGCTGGGACCGGAGGCGATCCGCGCCCACGACCTGGCGCTCGCCGACCGCTTCCGCGCGGGCCTCGCCGGACTGGGCCACGAGCCGGTGCCGGCCCCCGGCTCACCCATCGTCTCCGTCCCCGGCCTCGGCGTGCGCCGGCCGGAGTTGCACGACGCCGGTGTCGAACTCTCCGACCGGGCGGGCAACTTGAGGGCGTCCTTCCATCTGTACAACACGGCCGAGGACGTCGACCGGCTGCTCGCCGCACTGTCGCGCTGAACCCTGGCGTCCGCGCCCGCCGGACGCTAGGAAGGCACCAGAGCCTTCTTGAGGCGGTGGTGCCGGTGGCTCGCACGGACCCGACCGATCCCGCGGACCGCACCGGCGGGCGCACGTCCGACGCGGAACTGCACCGACGCCTGGTCTACGGCGACGAGGCGGCCCTCGCCGAGCTGTACCACGCCTACGCCGGGTTCGTGCGGCAGGTCGCGGTCCGGGTGACCCGGACCGCGGGCGCCGCCGACGACGTGGCGCAGGAGGTCTTCGCCCAGCTGTGGGCCCGCCCGTACGCCTTCGACGCGCGCCGCGGCTCGCTGCGCACCTGGCTCGGCATGCTCGCCCACCGGCGGGCGGTCGACTGGGTGCGCGGCGAGGCCCGGCACCGCAAGGCGGCGGGCGCCGACGACGAGACCCTGCACGCCATCCCGGCCGACGAGCCGGGACCCGACGAGCGGGTCGTCGACCGAGAGCGCGCGCTGCTGCTCCACTCCGCCCTGGCCGAACTCCCGCTCCCGCAAAGGGAGGTGGTGCACCTGGCCTACTTCGCGGGCCGCACCTACCGGCAGGCGGCCCAGGAACTCGGCATCCCCGAGGGCACCGCCAAGACCCGGCTGCGCACCGCCCTGCACCGCCTGGCCGAAACCCTGGCGGATCCGCCCGATCCCGCCTATGAAAGGGGTGCGTGACGACCGCCCGCGCCCGGGGCGGCGCACGGAAGGGAGCGCGCGCATGACGGCGGAGGACGCCCACGGCAACGCGCCGGACCACGCCACGGTGAGTGAGCTGCTCGGCGCCTGGGCCGCACACGCCCTGCCGCCCGACGAGGCGCGGCTCGTCCCGGTGCACCTGGCCGACTGCGAGGAGTGCGCGGCGGAGGCGGAGCGGCTGCGGGAGACGGTCCGCCTCCTCGACGGGCCCCGCCCGGACCCCGGCCCGCCGCCGTCCCCGGAGCCCGCCGGTCTGCCCGCGGCCCTCACCCGGACCCTGGCCCGCCGCCCGCCCGTGCCCCGCGCCACCACCGCGCACGCCGAGCCCTACGCCGCCGCGGTCGCCGGCCTCCAGGCGCTGCTGGCCGAGCTGGAGCAGGACGGTGCCGCGTCCTGGCACACCCCGGTGATCCACGACTGGACGGTGCAGGACACGGTCGCCCATCTGATCGCCGCCGACGCGCACCTCGCGGCCCGGCTGGGCCTGCCGCCGGGCACGCCCCCGGTCGCGGCCGAGCCCCCGGAGGGCACCCGCTGGCGCGACGCCTGGGCCGACCGCACCCACCGGGTGATCGCCCACGAGCGCGGCCGCGCCCCGCGGCGGACCGTGGCGGCCTGGCGCGAGCAGGCCACCGCACTGCTCGGCACCGACGCCGCCCGCGACCCCGAACTGGCCGCCCGCGTCACCACCCTGCTCGGCATCCGGCTGCCCGTCGCCGAACACTTCCTGGTCCGCGCCTTCGAGACCTGGATCCACACCGACGACATCGGCCGCGCCCTGACCCTGCCGGTGCCCCCGCCGCCCGTCGCCCACCTGTGGCGGCTGGTCCGTCTCGCGGTGCGCATCCTCGGCCAGGCACTGGGACCGCAGGCTCCGCCGGTCGCGCTCACCGTCACCGACGAGACGCGCAGCACCGAGTGGATCCTCGGCGCGGAGGGCGAACCGGTCCGCGCCGAACTCGCCCTGGATCCGGTCGACTTCTGCCTCCTGATCGGCGGACGGGCGCATCCCGGCACCGTCCCCCGCGGCACCGGCGGCGACGCCGAGGCCGCCCGCGCCGTCCTCGACCAGGCGGCCCGGCTCGCCTGGCTGTGACCGGTCATCCGGGGGAAACCGGTCAGCGGCAGTCCCCGGCCTCGGGGCAGAGGCCGCCCTCCACCAGCCCCAGCAGCCGCACGAACTCCGTCTGCTCCGCCTCCGAGAGCCCGGCCAGGGTCCGCTCCTCCAGGGCGCACCACGCGTCGGACACGTCCTTCCGGAGCCCGCAGCTCTGCTCCGTCGCCTCCACCCGTACCGCGCGCCGGTCGTCCGGGTCGGGGGAGCGCCGCACGTGTCCCGCCTGTTCGAGCCGCTGCAGCATCTTGGTGACCGTCGACGGGTCGAGCTCGACCGCCTTGATCAGCTCCGACTGCCGTACGGGCCCCTTGTCCCACAGGTGCATCATCACGAACTCCTGCCCCGGGTAGAGCCCGAGCCCGCGCAGACTGCGGCCCGCCGCGGCGCGGTGCAGCCGGGCCACCCGTGCCAGCGCGAGGCTGACCGGGCCGCCGAGGGCGGCGGCCGGGACGGGGGCGGTACAGACGGGCTCGCCGTCCTTGGGTGTGGACTCCATGGCTGCTCCTGCGGCTGATTTCCGACGTCACACAAATATTACCTTGGTCGGCCAAGTAATGAGCTACAGTGACGTCAGCGCAATTGATTGGCCGACCACACATCTTCCGTGGCGGACCCGTACCGATGTTGATCGGAGCAGTCATGACCACCGCTTTCGACCCGTTCGACCTCCCCGGCACCCGGATCGCCAACCGCATCGTGATGGCCCCGATGACCCGCAGCAGGGCAGGCGCCGGTGGCACCGCCACCGGGCTGACGGCCGAGTACTACGCGCAGCGCGCCTCCGCGGGCCTGATCGTCACCGAGGGCATCCAGCCCTCCGCCGTGGGCCAGGGCTATGCCTGGACCCCGGGCCTGCACAGCGCCGAGCAGATAGCGTCCTGGCGCGAGGTCACCGACGCCGTGCACGCGGCGGGCGGCACGATCTTCGCCCAGATCATGCACGCGGGCCGGATCAGCCACCCGTCGCTGCAGCCGGAGGGCGGCCTGCCGGTGGCGCCGTCCGCGGTGGCTCCCGAGGGCAAGGCCTTCACGAACGACGGCTTCCAGGACTTCGTCGCGCCGCGCGAGCTCACCGGCGACGAGGTCCGCGCCACGATCGCCGACTACGCCGCGGCCGCGAGCGGCGCGATCGAGGCAGGCTTCGACGGCATCGAACTGCACGGGGCCAACGGCTACTTGATCCACCAGTTCCTCGCCCCGGGCTCCAACGAGCGCACCGACGAATGGGGCGGCGGCGTCGAGAACCGGATCCGGTTCGCCGTCGAGGTGGTCAAGGCCGTCGCCGAGGCCATCGGCCCCGAGCGCACCGCGCTGCGCGTCTCGCCGCTGAACCCGTACAACTCGATGCCGGCCACCGACACCGCCGAGACCTACCAGGCCCTCCTCGCCGAGATCGAGCCGCTGGGCCTCGCGTACCTGCACGTCCTGGAGGCCACCGCGGACGCCCGCGAGATCACCACCGATCTGCGCAAGCGGTTCAGCGGCCCCTTCTTCCTCAACCCGTTCACCGAGACCCCGACCGACCACACCTCGCTCACCCTGATCGAGGACGGCCTCGCCGACGCCCTGACCTTCGGCGCCCTGTTCCTCGCCAACCCGGACCTGCCGGCCCGGCTGCGCACCGAGGGCCCGTACAACACTCCCGACTCGTCCTCGTTCTTCGGCGGCGGCGCGGCGGGCTACACGGACTACCCGGCCCTGTGACACACCGGTGGGGCGGGACCGTGACCGGTCCCGCCCCACTCGTGCGCGTGCGGAGCTCATCCGCGTACGGGGATCACCGCACCGGAGTGAAGTCCCGCGCCCCGATGAAGTCCGGCCGCCGCACGGGCGCCGCGAACGGCTCCACCGCCGTGTTCTCCACGCTGTTGAACACGATGAAGACATTGCTCCGCGGGAACGGGGTGATGTTGTCCCCGGAGCCGTGCATCGCGTTGCAGTCGAACCAGGTGGCCGAGCCCGCGCTGCCGGTGAACAGCTTGATGCCGTGCGCGTCGGCGAACTTGGTCAGCGCCTCGTCCGAGGGGATGCCCGCGTCCTGCATCTGCAGCGACTTCTTGTAGTTGTCCTTCGGCGTCTCGCCCGCGCAGCCGAGGAACGTCTTGTGCGAGCCGGGCATGATCATGAGCCCGCCGTTGGTGTCGTAGTTCTCCGTCAGGGCGATGGAGACGGACACCGTCCGCATGTTCGCGAGGCCGTCCTCGGCGTGCCAGGTCTCGAAGTCCGAGTGCCAGTAGAAGCCACTCGCACCGAAGCCCGGCTTGACGTTGATCCGCGACTGGTGGACGTAGACGTCCGAGCCGAGGATCTGGCGGGCCCGGTCCACGACGCGCTCGTCGTGGACCAGCTTCGCGAACACCTCGCTGATCTTGTGGATCTCGAAGACCGAGCGGATCTCCTGCGTCTTCTTCTCGACGACGGAGCGCTCGTCGGCGCGCATGGCCGGATCGTTGACGAGGCGGTTCAGCTCGGCCTGGTAGATGCCTATCTCGTCCGGGCCGATCAGTTCGTCGATCGCGAGGAAGCCGTCCCGCTCGAAGCACGCGAGGTCCGACTCACGGATCGGGCCTCGCGTGCCCGGTGCTGACCAGACGACCGGGTCGACCCGGGGCGTCGCCACTTCCGAGGACCCACGGGTCGGATACAGGTCAGTGGTCATCTGGCTCAGCCCTCCTCGGTCAGCAGCGGGTAGACGCCGTTCTCGTCGTGGTCCTCCCGTCCGGTGACCGGCGGGTTGAACACGCACACGCAGCGGAAGTCCGTCTTGGGCCGGAGCGTGTGGCGCTCGTGGCCGTTCAGGAGATACATCGTGCCCGGCTCGATCCAGTGCTTCTCGCCGGTCTCCCTGTTCTCGAGCTCGGCCTCGCCCTCGACGCACAGCACGGCCTCGATGTGGTTGGCATACCACATGTCGGTCTCCGTGCCGGCGTAGAGGATCGTCTCGTGCAGGGAGAAGCCGACCTTCTCCTTGGCCAGGACGATGCGCTTGCTCTCCCAGGTACCGGTCGCCGACTTAATGTGCCGGTCGGTGTTCTCGATCTCCTTGAACGAACGGACAATCACGGTGAGTTGCTGCCTCTCTAGTGTTACTGAATAGGTGTCAGGCCGTCTCGCGCACAGCCCGGGTGAGCGTGCGCAGGCCTTCCTCCAGCTCCTCGGGCGTGATCGTCAGCGCCGGAAGCAGCTTGACGACCTCGCTCTCGGGGCCGGACGTCTCGATGAGCAGGCCGAGCTCGAAGGCGCGCTTGGCGACCTTGCCCGCCCGCTCCTTGTCGCTGAACTCCAGGCCCCACACCAGGCCACGGCCGCGGTACTCGACGGTGTCGCCGGGGAACTCGTCGCGCAGCGCCCGCAGGGCCTCGTCGATCTGCTCGCCGCGGGCCAGCGTCTGCTTCTCCATCGCGGCGCCGTCGGTCCAGTACGTCTCCAGGGCGGCGGCGGCCGTCACGAACGCGGGGTTGTTGCCGCGGAACGTGCCGTTGTGCTCGCCCGGCTCCCAGACGTCCAGCTCCGGCTTGAACAGGCACAGGGACATAGGGAGTCCGTACCCGCTGATGGACTTCGAAACAGTCACGATGTCCGGAGTGATGCCCGCTTCCTCGAAGGAGAAGAAGGCACCGGTGCGGCCGCAGCCCATCTGGATGTCGTCGACGATCAGCAGCATGTCCCAGCGCTTGCACACGTCGGCCAGCTTGCGCAGCCACTCGGCGCGCGCCACGTTGATGCCGCCCTCGCCCTGCACCGTCTCGACGATCACGGCCGCGGGGGTGTTCAGACCCGAGCCGGAGTCCTGGAGCAGGCGCTCGAACCAGATGAAGTCCGGCGTCTGCCCGTCGAGATAGTTGTCGAACGGCATCGGGGTGCCGTGCACCAGCGGGATGCCGGCGCCGGCCCGCTTGAAGGCGTTGCCGGTCACGGCGAGAGCGCCGAGCGACATGCCGTGGAAGGCGTTCGTGAACGACACGATCGACTCGCGGCCCTTGACCTTGCGGGCCAGCTTCAGCGCGGACTCGACGGCGTTGGTGCCCGTCGGGCCCGGGAACATGACCTTGTAGGGCAGGTCGCGCGGGCGCAGGATGATGTTCTGGAACGACTCCAGGAAGTTGCGCTTCGCCGACGTCGACATGTCGAGGCCGTGCGTGACGCCGTCCCGCTCCAGGTAGTCGATGAGCGCGCGTTTCAGCACCGGGTTGTTGTGCCCGTAGTTCAGGGATCCGGCACCCGCGAAGAAGTCCAGGTACTCGTGGCCGTCCTCGTCGTACATGCGGCTGCCCCGAGCCCGGTCGAAGACGGTGGGCCAGCTGCGGCAGTAGCTGCGCACCTCCGACTCAAGGGTCTCGAAGACGCTCAGGTCCGGCTGGGTGATGGTCACAGCAATAGCTCCTCTGGGGAAGCGAGTTGAGGGGGGTTCGCGGTGGGTGGGATCGAGGTCAGGCGGGAGTGCTGCCGGGTCCGATGGGACCGATGCGGTACAGCTCCTCGGGCAGGTGCCCGTCGTCCGGGAACAGGCCGGCGTCGAACAGGACTTCTCGAGCCACCCCGGCGCCGTGCCGGCGGGCATAGGACAGGAACAGCGCCTGGGACGCCGAGTTGTCCGGGGTGATGGTGGTCTCGACCGTGCTGACCGGCCGCCCGGCGCCCAGGACCTTGGCCGTCAGTCCGTCCAGGAGCTCGCCGGCCAGACCGTGCCCGCGGTGGGCCTCGTCCACGGCGACCTGCCACACCACGAGGGTGCGCGGGCGCTCCGGACGGATGTAGCCGGTGACGAACCCGGCGACCTCGCCCCGCTCGTCGCGGGCCACCACGGAGGTGGCCGCGAAATCACGGCACCACAGCAGATAGCTGTACGAGGAGTTGAGGTCGAGCACCTTCGAGTCACGTGCGATACGCCAGATCGCAGCGCCGTCGGCGACGCCTGGATGATCGAGCTGGAATTGCGCTTGTGCGGCGGTCATGCAAATTGAATTTACCGACCTATTTCTTGGATTGCATCCGGGGGAGGGGTTACGTACTCGGCCGAAGTGTGTTACCACGCGCGGGTGGGTGCGCGCATGAAACAGCCGCGTAATATGGCGATTTGAGGCGATCATAAGGGGCAAAACGCGGTACTTGTGGAGTACGTCACAACGTTGTAACTGCTCGGACTCCCGCCCGAATTAGGTCGCTTCCCGTTGTTGAAACCTTAGTGTTTACGTCCCGGAAAAGCGGGCAGAAGTAATACGGGAAGCTACTCCGGGAATTCCACGAAGAATATGTCGGAGAAGAATAAAGAAAAGCGCCGCCCTGGGAAAGGGCGGCGCTGCGTTTGCGTGCGGAGAATCAGCTCCAGGCGGCCGCGACCGCCTTGCGCGCGCCTTCCAGGTCCACCGTGTGCCCGGCCTCCGCGAGCGCGCCGCCGAGCGCGGCCAGCGAGGACTGCACGACACCGCGGGTGGCCTGCGGACCGTAGTGGTTGACGCGGATCATCTCCTGCGCGAGGGCCCCGCCGCCCGCGACCAGCGGCAGCACCGGGTCCACGGCGAGGGCCTTCGCGACCAGCTCGCGGGCGTCGGTGCCGGCGGGCGCCCGCAGCGTCGTGGCGACCGGCGCGGCGTCCCGCGCCTCGTGGACGTACGGCTCGAGACCGCCGCCCAGGGCCAGCGCCCCGGCGCGGGTGGCGGCCGCCGCACCGGCGTGCCGCGCCATCAGTGCATCGAGCCCCTCGCTCTCGATCCGCTCGACACACGCCTCCAGCGCGAGCATCTCCAGCTGCGCGGGCGCGTGCAGCAGCGCCTTCCGGCCGCCGTCGATCCACCGCTGCTTCCAGTCGAGCAGCGACAGATAGGAGTGGCGCGGCGCCTGCTCGTTGGCGGTCATCCGCTCCCAGGCGCGGGCGCTCACCGACACCGCCGAGACGCCGGCCGGGCCGCCCATCGCCTTCTGCGCGCCGATCACGCACAGGTCCACGCCCCACGCGTCGGGCAGCACCGGCTCGGCGGCGATCGAGGCGACGGCGTCGAGGTAGAACAGCGCGCCGTGCGCCCGCACGACCTCGCCGATCTCGGCGACGGGGTTGGTGTTGCCGGTCGCGGCCTCCGCGTGCACCAGCGACACGAAGTCGATCTCGGGGTGCTCGGCGAGGGCCGCCCGCACCTGCTCCGCGGTGACCGCCGTGTGGAAGGGGACCGCCAGATCGTGCACGGTCGCCCCGCAGTCGCGCAGCCAGTCGCCGAAGGTCTGCCCGTACGGGCCGGTGATCACGTTCAGGGCGACGGTCCCGGGCGCCGCCGTCCCGCGGATCGCGCCCTCCAGCGGCAGCAGCGCCTCACCCTGCATGATCACGACATCCTGTGACGTGTCCATGAGACGAGCCACACGCTCCTCGATGGAGGCGAAATGCTCGGCGCTCAACGGTGCCAGGTCGAGAAACGGATGCGTCACGGTGGTGCTCTCTTCGCTCACGGGTTCGGACAGGATGCCGATGACGAGCGTACCCATCGCGCCTCTAGGCTTCGTTCCATGACCGATGGCGGGGTGCTGCATGTGAGGGGCCGGGTGCTGGCCGGGCCCGACGACGTACGCGACGAGCTGTGGGTGGTCGGCGGCCGCGTCACCTACGACCGGCCGGTCACGGCGGGCCAGGACGTGACGACGGTCGACGGCTGGGTGCTGCCCGGTCTGGTCGACGCGCACTGTCACGTGGGCCTCGACGCCCACGGCCCGGTCCCCGCCGATACCGCCGAGAAGCAGGCCCTGACCGACCGGGACGCGGGCACGCTCCTCCTGCGCGACGCGGGCTCGCCCTCCGACACCCGCTGGATCGACGACCGCGAGGACCTGCCGCGCATCATCAGGGCCGGCCGGCACATCGCCCGCACCCGCCGCTACATCCGCAACTACGCCCATGAGATCGAGCCCGAGGACCTCGTCGCGTACGTCGCCCAGGAGGCCCGGCGCGGCGACGGCTGGGTCAAGCTGGTCGGCGACTGGATCGACCGGGGCACCGGGGACCTCGGCGCGTGCTGGCCCCGCGACGCCGTCGAGGCCGCGATCGCGGAGGCGCACCGGCTCGGGGCCCGGGTGACGGCCCACTGCTTCGCCGAGGACTCGCTCCGCGATCTGGTGGAGGCGGGCATCGACTGCATCGAGCACGCCACCGGCCTCACCGACGAGCTGATCCCGCTCTTCGCCGAGCGCGGGGTCGCCATCGTGCCCACCCTGGTCAACATCGCGACGTTCCCGGACCTCGCGGCCGGGGGCGAGCAGAAGTTCCCGCGCTGGTCCGCGCACATGCGGCGGCTGTACGAACGCCGCTACGACACGGTGCGCTCCGCGTACGACGCCGGGATCCCGGTGTTCGTCGGCACCGATGCCGGTGGCTCGTTGGCCCACGGTCTGGTGGCCGCCGAGGTCGCCGAGCTGGTCCGCGCGGGCATCCCCGCGCGGGAGGCGCTGTCGGCCACGGCGTGGGGGGCCCGGGAGTGGCTCGGGCGACCCGGCCTGGAGGAGGGGGCCCCGGCCGATCTGGTGGTGTACGGGGCCGACCCCCGGGCGGACGTCGGCGTTCTGGCGGCGCCGCGCCGCGTGGTGCTCCGCGGCCGGGTGGTGGGCTGAGCTCCTCTCGCGGCTGCGGGCCGGTGTTGACACGCAGCGTGACCCGCGGTCGCGCGTGCTCGTTGCACACAACTTGTTCGCGCCCGCGCTGACACCGGCGATCCCCCGGCGTACGGGCGACAAGAGGGACGCCAGGGAACAACAGCGCCATCAGATTCGAAGACCTGCGCGGAAACCCCCCTTTGGAGTGAACTCACGCCTGGTTGCTGCTTGTTCACTCTCAGTGCGTAAAGATTCCTTCGTCGGCGACGGTGATCCCGGCGCGGTGCCGTGCGATGTCCCCGTGACGCGGCCCGCCCCGCCCGCCGCCGACACCACGTCCCGTTTCCGCAGTCCCACCCCTGGGGGGTCTTTCCAGCATGTCCAGCACCAGCAACGCCCCGTCCCGCCGTACTCGTCGCACCCACCGACTCGCCGTGACGGCCACCGCCGCCGTCCTCGCCGCCGGCCCCGCCGCGCTCGCGACCGCTGGCCCGGCGGCGGCCACCGGCGACCACGGCGGCAAGGCCGGCGCGGTGGTCCTGCGCACGGGCCTGGACGTCTCGCTCCTCAACAAGACGGTGAACGTCCCGCTGAGGGTCGCGCTCAACGAGGTGCAGGCCCCCGCGAGCGCCGAGAAGACCGCGCTGACCGCGCGCCTGGACGGCGTCGACGGCGGACAGCCGTTCAGCGTGCTCCGCGCCGACGTGGCCAAGGCCAGGGCCACCGTGGACGACAAGAAGGCGGAGGGCTTCACGCAGCTCGTCCACGCCAAGGTCCACGTCCCCGGCCTGCCCGTGCTCTCCCTCATCCAGGTCGACCAGGTCACGTCGAAGGCGCTGTGCGAGGCCGGCAAGAAGCCGGTCGCGGAGTCGAACCTGCTCGGCTCGGTCACCGTCCTCGGCAAGAAGGTCACGCTGACGGCGGGCGGCACGACCCGCGTCGACGTCCCGCAGATCGGCGAGGTCTCCCTCGCCCTGTCCGAGACCTCCACGACGTCGACCACGGCGGCCGCCTCGGCCCTGCACCTCAAGGTCTCGGTGAACCCGCTGAAGCTGAACGTCGCGGAGGTCAACGGCGAGGTCACCCTCGCCGGCGCCACCTGCACCGCCCCCAAGGCGGCCCCGGCGGAGGACCCGAAGCCGCAGGGCGGCAAGCCGGAGAAGCCGGTGGAGGCCGCCCCGGTCGAGAACAAGACGGAGCCGAAGACCGAGACCAAGGCCGACCTGGCGGAGACCGGCGGCGACTCGAACACGCCGTACATCGCGGGCGGCGCGATCGTGCTGCTCGTCGCGGGCGGCGGCGCGGTCGCGATGGCACGCAAGGGACGCCGTTCGCGCGCGTAGCATCCGTCACAGCGGTACCGAATGTCCGGTTCCGCAGATACGTTCGATCGCCATGAGTGAGCAGAGTGTCTACGAGGCGGTGGGCGGAGCCCCCGCGGTGGCAGCCGTGGTCGACCTCTTCTATGCCAAGGTCCTGGCGGACGACGACCTGTCGCCGCACTTCCGCACCACCGACCTCCCGACACTGAAGGCCCATCAGCGGACCTTCATCGCCGCGGCACTGGGCGGCCCCGAAGCGTACCGGGGCCGCCCGCTCGGCGAGGCGCACGCCCGGCTCGGCCTGACCGGGGCGGATTTCGACCGCGTGGTCACCCACCTCGCCGACTCCCTGGAGACGGCGGGCGTGGAACAGTCGCTCATCACGGCGATAGCGGACCGCCTGACACCGCTCAAGCAGCAGATCGTCCAGGGCGAGTAGCCGGAGCGGGCGCGGCGCGCGTCACTCCGCGGTCAGCACCTCCCGCAGCGCCGTGACGAACGCCGCGCCGGTCCGCCGGTCCCGCACGGCCACCCGCACCCAGTCCCGCCCGAGCCCCGGGAACGTGTCGCCGCGCCGCACCGCGACCCCGGCCGCCCGCAGCCGCTCCCGCACCCCGGCGGCGTCCGGCACCCGGACGAGCAGGAAGGGCCCCTGCGCGGGCCCGGCCACGCGCACCCCGAAGGCGGCCAACTCCCCGAGCAGGTCCACCAGATGGGCCCGGTCGTCCGCGATGTCCCGCGCCGCCGCCTCGGCCTCGGCGACCCCGCGCGCCGACACACACGCCTCGGCCGCGACCAGCGCGGGCGACGACACCGGCCACAGCGGCTGGGCCCGCTCCAGCGCCGCGACGACGTCCGGCGCGGCCAGCACGTACCCGATGCGCAGCCCGGCGAGCCCCCAGGTCTTCGTCAGGCTCCGCAGCACGACGAGACCCGGCACGTCCGTGCGCCCGGCGAGGGACTCCCGCTCGCCCGGGACCGCGTCCATGAACGCCTCGTCCACGACCAGCACCCGGCCGGGACGTGCGAGCCGCGCCACCGTGTCGGCGGGATGCAGCACCGAGGTCGGATTGGTCGGATTGCCGAGCACGACGAGATCCGCGTCGCCCGGCACCAGCCGGGGATCGAGCCGGAACCCGTCCTCCTCCGGCAGCAGCACCCGCCGCACCGCGTGCCCGGCGTCCCGCAGCGCCGCCTCCGGCTCCGTGAACTGCGGATGGACCACGACGGGCCGCCGCGCCCCGAGCGCCCGCGCGATCAGCACGAACGCCTCGGCCGCGCCCAACGTCAGCAGCACCCGCTCCACCGGGACCCCGTGCCGCGCCGCCACCGCCGCCCGCGCCGCCCGCCCGTCCGGATACGCGGCGAGCCCCTCCAGCGCAGCGCCGATCCGCTCCCGCAGCCACAGGGGCGGTGTCCCCGTACGGACGTTCACCGCGAGATCCGTCAACTTCTCGCCCTCGTCGCGGACTTCCGCGTCCCCGTGATGACGCAGATCGGGCCCGTCCGCATCGGCGCCCGGCACCTCGGGCGCCTCGCACCGCACCACCGTCACCTCCGGATGCGCGGCGCTCCACCCCGCGGCCTGGGCCCGGCAGCGACCCGCCACCGACGCCTCGTACGGCAGCAGGACCACGCGCCGCGCCCCGAGCGCCGTGCACCGGTCGAGCCCGGCCGGTACATCGGGCGCCGCCCCCGACACGAACGCCGTCTCCACTCCCGCGTAACCGCTGCCCTCCCACAACAGCCGTGCGGTGGCGGTGAGTTCGGCGTTCACGGCCGGGTCCGGCGAGCCGTGCCCGACGAGCAGCACGGTCGTGTCGGCCCGGTCGTGCGGGGTGCGGGCACCGGTGCCGCCGGATTCGTCGAGCCGCTGTTCGAGCGCGGCGAGCAGGGCCGGGGGAGGGGTGAGCACGGGACGGACTCCTAGCGGGGTACGGACGGGACGGGCGGGTGGAGGGAGGGTCCGGACCCTACCCGGCGCGCGCCAGCGCGAAAGTCACCCTCCCGCGCCCTCCGGCGGCCCCGCGCGCCGTTCTCTTGGGAACCAGCAGCTCACCCCCGGCGGCGAGCGCGGCCGCCTCCGCGACGGACGGCGTACCCACGGCGTCCCGCACCTCCTTCGAGGGGTGCGGGACCGGTACGGCGGCCAGCCGCGCCGCCGGATACGTCACGAGCGGCACCCCGAGCAGCGCGGCGGCCCGCACGATCCCCGGCTCCCGCCCCTTCGCCTCGGCCGTCGCGAGCGCGGTCAGCGCGCCGGGGGCGGCCCCCGCCTCGGCCAGCACCTCCCGCACCAGGGCCAGCACCTCGTCGGCGGTGACTCCGGCGCGGGCCCCGACCCCGCCGACGAGCCGGTCCGGGCCGCAGGTCATGATGTGCGTCTCGGGGGTCGGATGAGTTAGCAAGGGCTTATGGCGGTGTTCGTGGCGCTCGGCGCCTTTCTGATGACCCTGATCGGCGGCTGGACCGCGCAGAGGGTCACCGACCGGCGCCATCTGGTGCTCGGACTGGCGGGCGGTCTCATGCTCGGCGTGGTCGGCCTCGACCTGCTGCCGGAGGCCCTGGAAGCGGCGGGAGGGCCGGTCTTCGGTGTGCCCGCGGCGCTGCTGCTGTTCGTCGCCGGATTCCTCGGCGCGCACGTCCTGGAACACCTCCTCGCCCAGCGGAAGGCCGCCCACGGCGCCGCGGAGACCGAGAACGGCCGGGCCCCCGAGGTGGGCCTCACCGCCGCGTCCGCGATGGTCGGGCACAGCCTCATGGACGGCATGGCGATCGGCGCCGCGATCCAGGTGGGCGGCGGGATGGGCCTCGCCGTGGCGCTCGCGGTGATCGCCCACGACTTCGCCGACGGCTTCAACACGTACACGCTGACCCGGCTGTACGGGAACGCCCGCCGCAAGGCGCTGATGATGCTGTTCGCCGACGCGGCGGCCCCGGTGGTGGGCGCCGCTTCGACGCTGCTGTTCACCATTCCGGAGCAATTGCTCGGCGGTTATCTCGGCTTCTTCGGCGGCGTCCTGCTCTACCTGGCCGCCGCCGAGATCCTGCCCGAGGCCCACCACGACCACCCGGCGCGCTCGACCCTGGCCGCCACGGTGGCGGGCGCGGCCTTCATCTGGCTCGTCGTGGGCATAGCGGGCTGAGCCGCCGCTCACCCCGGACACCGCTCCACCAGCCGGTGGGCGATGTCCGGCAGCGCCGCCCAGTGCGTGTGCAGATAGCTGGCGTGCACGCCCTGCTGCACGAACCCCTCGACGCGCGGAGCGGGCAGCCGCATGCCCCACGCGGGCGCCGGGCCCGCGCCCGGTTCGATGACGGTGCGGTGGAACTCGTGGCCGCGCATCCGGGTCCCCGCAGGGGCCAGCACGCTGTCGCCGATCGCGACCGCGTCCCGGTAGCCGAGCGTGAGACGCCCGGACATCCGGGCATCGGCGTCCAGGACCCCGCACATCGCCTTGCCGTCGAGGGAGCGGGCCAGGTACAGCAGGCCCGCGCATTCCGCGACGACCGGGGCGCCGGTGGCGGCCAGCGTGGCCACGTCCTTGCGGAGCTGTTCGTTGGCCGACAGGTCCGGGGCGTAGACCTCCGGGAAGCCGCCACCGATGACCAGCGCCGCGGTGCCCTCCGGGAGGTGTTCGTCGTGGAGGGGGTCGAAGGGGACGACCTCCGCGCCGGCCGCCGTGAGGAGTTCCGTGTGTTCGGCGTAGGAGAAGGTGAAGGCTGCGCCTGCTGCCACTGCCACGATCGGTTTCGTGGGTGTGTGCGGCCCGGTCGCCGCCTCTCGCGCAGTTCCCCGCGCCCCCGACGGGGCGCTTGCACTCCAGGCCTCCGTCACGAGCGGGGGAGCTGTCCTCGCCAGCGCCAGCAGGCCCTCCAGGTCGCAGCCCTCCCTGACCATCGCCGCCGACGCCCGGACCGAGTCGAGGGCCTCCGTGCTGCGTTCCGCCACCGGGACCAGGCCCAGGTGGCGGGACGGGGTGGCCACCTGCGGGGTGCGGTACAGCGCCCCGTACACCGGGACGCCGACCTCCTCCAGGGCCTCGCGCAGCAACTGCTCGTGGCGCTCGGAGCCGACCTTGTTGAGGATGACGCCCGCGAGGCGCACCTCAGGGTCGAACGACGCGAAGCCGTGCACCAGCGCCGCCACCGACCGCGACTGCGACGACGCGTCGACGACCAGCACGACGGGCGCCTTGAGCAGCTTGGCGACATGCGCCGTGGACGCCAGCTCGCCCGCGCCCGAGACGCCGTCGAACAGGCCCATCACGCCTTCCACGACCGCGAGTTCACAGCCCTGCGCGCCGTGCGCGAACAGCGGGCCGATCAGCTCGGGACCGCACATGTACGCGTCCAGGTTCCGGCCGGGCCGGCCGGTCGCGAGCGCGTGGTAGCCCGGGTCGATGTAGTCCGGGCCGACCTTGTGCGGCGACACGGCGAGCCCGCGCTCGGCGAACGCGGCCATCAGACCGGTCGCCACCGTCGTCTTGCCCGACCCGGACGCGGGTGCGGCGACGACGAGCCGGGGGACGTTCGTCACCACTCGATGCCTCGCTGGCCCTTCTGACCCGCGTCCATGGGGTGCTTCACCTTCGACATGTCGGTCACGAGATCCGCGAACTCGACCAGCTTCTCGGGCGCGTTGCGGCCCGTGATGACCACGTGCTGGGTGCCGGGCCGGTCGCGCAGCACCTGGACGACCTCGTCGACGTCGATCCAGCCCCAGTGCAGCGGGTAGGCGAACTCGTCGAGCACGTACAGCTTGTACGTCTCGGCGGCCAGGTCCCGCTTGACCTGCTCCCAGCCCTCGCGGGCCTTCTCCTCGTTGTCCGCCTGATCGTCCCGCTGGACCCAGGACCAGCCCTCGCCCATCTTGTGCCAGTCGACGGTGCCGCCCTCGCCGGAGGCGCCCAGCACCTTCAGCGCGTTCTCCTCGCCGACCTTCCACTTCGCCGACTTCACGAACTGGAACACCCCGATCGGCCAGCCCTGGTTCCAGGCGCGCAGCGCGAGACCGAAGGCGGCCGTCGACTTGCCCTTGCCGATGCCCGTGTGCACGAACACCAGCGGACGGTTGCGGCGCTGACGGGTCGTCAGTCCGTCGTCCGGTACGACACTCGGCTGTCCCTGCGGCATCAGGCGGCCCTCCTGCTGGTGGTGTTGGTTCCCTGTACGTCCTTGACGAGACCGGCGAGGGAATCCGCCCGCAGCTCGTCCAGCGTCACGACCTGCCCGCCGAGCCGGCCGGCCAGCTCCCCGGCGAGACCGAGCCGCACCAGGCCGCTCTCGCAGTCCACGACCACGCTGGCGGTGCCCTCGGCGGCGTGCAGTCCGGCGGCCCGCGCGGCCAGCTGGACCGGCTCGGGACCGCCCGTGGCCCGCCCGTCGGTCACGACGACGAGCAGCGGCCGCCGCGCCGGGTCCCGCAGCCGCTCCACGCGCAGCACCTCGTGCGCCTTGAGCAGCCCGGCGGCCAGCGGCGTACGCCCACCGGTCGGCAGCGATTCGAGGCGGGCCGCGGCGGCGTCCACGCTGGACGTCGGCGGCAGCGCCACCTCGGCGCCCGTGCCCCGGAAGGTCACGAGCCCCACCTTGTCCCGGCGCTGGTAGGCGTCGAGGAGCAGCGAGAGCACCGCGCCCTTCACGGCGCCCATCCGCTTGCGTGCCGCCATCGACCCGGAGGCGTCGACCACGAAAAGCACGAGGTTGCCCTCGCGCCCCTCCCGGGTCGCCTGCCGCAGATCGTCCCGGCGCACGACGAGCCCGGGCCCGCTGCGGCCCCGGGCCCGCTGATGGGGTGCGGCCGCCTGCACGGTGGCCGCCAGGTGCAGCTTGGTCAGATTCCCCCGGGGGCGTACGGAGCCCGTCGTGCGGCCGTGCTCGGTGCGCGCCCGGGAGCGCCGCCCGGCCGCGCCCTCGCCGAGGCCCGGCACGCTCAGCATCTTCGTACGGAACGGCTCGCCGGCCGACACGGCCCGCTGTTCCTGGGGCGCCCCGCCACCGGGCGCGGGCGCCTCGGCCGGGGCCTCCTCCTGCGCCGCGCCGCCGTCGTCCGCCGGGCCGCTCTGCGGCGGAACCCCGCCGCCACCGCCACCGCCGTCGTCGTCCGGCCCGTTCGGGTCCGGGTCGGGCTCCGGGTCGTCGTCCGGCCGGTCGGGGCCGAACTCGTCCAGCGTCTCGTCGAGCTTGTCCTCGTCGAGCCCCGGCGCGTCGAACGGGTTGCGCCGCCTGCGGTGCGGCAGTGCGAGCAGCGCGGCCTGCCGCACGTCCTCCGACAGCACCTCGGTGCGCCCGGCCCACGCGGCGAGCGCGGACGCGGTCCGCGCCATCACGATGTCGGCCCGCATGCCGTCCACCTCGAACGCGGCACAGGTCGCCGCGATCTGCGTCAGCGCGTCGTCGCCGAGCCGTACCTCGGGCAGCAGGGCGCGCGCGGCGACGATCCGCGCCCGCACGTCGGCCTCCTCGCCGGCCCACTGCGCGACGAAGGCGTCGGGGCCGTCGTCGTAGGCGAGCCGCCGCTTCACGACCTCGACGCGCTGCTTCGGCTCCCGGGACGCGGCGACCTCGACGGTCAGCCCGAACCGGTCGAGCAACTGCGGCCGCAGTTCGCCCTCTTCGGGGTTCATGGTCCCGACGAGGAGGAAGCGCGCCGCATGCCGTACGGAGACGCCCTCGCGCTCCACGTACGAGGCACCCATGGCGGCGGCGTCGAGCAGCAGGTCCACGAGGTGGTCGTGCAGCAGGTTCACTTCGTCGACGTACAGGATCCCGCGGTGCGCGTCGGCGAGCAGCCCCGGCTCGAAGGCCTTCACGCCCTCTGCCAGCGCCCGCTCGATGTCGAGCGCGCCGACGAGCCGGTCCTCGGAGGCGCCGACCGGCAACTCGACCATCCGGGCCGGGCGTTCGCCCCCGCCGCCCTCCTCGTGCGGCCCGTCGGGGCACTGCGGGTCGGGGCTCGCGGGATCGCACGAGAACCGGCACCCGGCGACCACGTCGACCGAGGGCATCAACGCCGAAAGGGCCCGCACGGCGGTGGACTTGGCGGTCCCCTTCTCCCCGCGCACGAGCACACCCCCGACGGCGGGCGACACGGCGTTGAGCAGCAGAGCGAGCCGCAGATCGTCCTGCCCGACGACGGCGGTGAACGGATAAGGGACAGACATCAGCCGTGATCCTCCGTTGACTTGGGGCGCCCCGTCAGGGGCGCGGGGAACTGCGCGGGAAGCCCCACCGAACGCGCACACGAAAACGAACCATGGGGGGTCCGGGGGCAGAGCCCCCGGGGACGGGACGGGAAGGGGCGGCGGGGGCGACCTCCCGCCACCGCACTCACGACGGCGCTCCGGGCGGCACGAACGGCAACCCCACCGGCGCACCCCCCTCGATCAACCGCCACAACGCGTCCGTATCGGCATGCCGCTCGATCAGATCCCCGAGCCGGTCCAACTGCTCCTCGCGCAGATCGGCGAACGACGTGCCCGCCGCCGGAACGAACCGCCGCCCGGCCGCCGAGGCGACCTCCCGCAGAAAAGCCCGCCGGAAGTCGTCCGACTCCAGCGACCCGTGCCAGTGCGTCCCCCACACGGCCCCCACCCGGCACCCGTCGAGGAAGGGCTCCCCGCCCAGCACCTCGGCGACCCCGTGATGGATCTCGTACCCCTCGACGGACGACCCGAGGGCCTCGCCGACGGGCCGGGCGAGGGTCTTCTCGGCGGCGAACCGCACGCGTACGGGCAGCAGTCCGAGCCCGTCGACGACCCCGGCCTGCGACTCGACGTCGTCCTCGATGCGCTCACCGAGCACCTGGAAGCCACCGCAGATGCCGAGCACCGGCCGCCCCTCGGCGGCCCGCCGGGCCAGCGCGTCCGCGAGCCCGCGCTCGCGCAGCCACTCCAGGGCCTTCACGGTCCCGCGGGTGCCCGGCACGACCACCAGGTCCGCGTCGACGAGTTCCTCGGCCCGGTCCACGAATCGCACGACGACACCCGGCTCGGCGGCCAGCGCGTCCACGTCGGTGAAGTTCGACATCAGCGGCACCGCGCACACCGCGACCCGCAGCACGTCCTCGCCCACCGGCGGCGCGACCACGGACTCCCGCACGGTGCCCCGCAGGGAGACCCGCAGCCCGTCCTCCTCGTCGATGCCGAGGCCGTGCTGATACGGCAGAACGCCGTAAGTGTCGCGCCCCGTGAGGGACTTGAGCATGTCGAGGCCGGGCTCCAGCAGGCTCACGTCACCGCGGAACTTGTTCACCAGATACCCGGCGAGCAGTTCCTGGTCCTCGGGCGCGAGCAGCGCCGTCGTACCGAAGAACGAGGCGAAGACCCCGCCCCGGTCGATGTCGCCGACGACCAGCACCGGCAGCCGGGCGGCGCGCGCGACGCCCATGTTCACGATGTCGGTCCGCCGCAGATTGATCTCGGCCGGGGACCCGGCGCCCTCGCAGATCACAGCGTCATGACTGCCCCGCAACTCCTCCAGGCATCCCACGACGGTGTCCAGCAGGGCGGCCTGCCGCCCGCCGTGATAGCCGCGCGCGCTCATCTCGCCCACCGGCCTGCCCATCAGCACGACCTGGCTGCTGCGATCGCTGCCGGGCTTGAGCAGCACCGGGTTCATCAGCGCGGTCGGCTCGACGCGGGCGGCCTGCGCCTGCATCGCCTGCGCCCGCCCGATCTCGGCGCCCTCGCGGGTGACGAACGAATTGAGGGACATGTTCTGCCCCTTGAACGGCGCTACCTTCACGCCCTGCCGCACCAGCCACCGGCAGATCCCGGCGGTGACGACACTCTTTCCCGCGTCGGAGGTGGTGCCCGCGACGAGCAGCCCGCCCCGGTTCATCGACGACCCCACAGCAACCGCCCGCCCACACAGACTCCCAGCGCCAGCACACTCACCCGCCGCGACAACCGCGCGGCCCGTTCCACATCGGTCACCCGGACCGCCCGCCCCGCGGCGTTCAGCACCGGCCGGTGCTCGACCCGTCCCGCGTACGACAGGGTGCCGCCGAGCCGTACCCCGAGCGCGCCCGCGAAGGAGGCCTCGACGACCCCGGCGTTGGGGCTCGGGTGCCGGCCGGCGTCCGCCCGCCACGCGGCCAGCGCGGCGCGGGGCCGCCCGCCGGCCAGGACGGCGAGGGCGCCGGTGAGCCGGGCCCCCGGCCAGCCCGCGACATCGTCGAAGCGCGCCGAGGCCCAGCCGAACCGGCGGTACTTCACGGACTTGTGCCCGACCATCGCGTCGAGCGTGTTCACGGCGCGGAAGGCGAGCAGCCCCGGCACCCCGCCGACGGCGCCCCACACCAGCGCGCCCACCACGGCGTCGGAGGTGTTCTCGGCGACCGACTCGACGACGCCCCGGGCGATCCCGTCCGCGTCCAGGCCCTGCGGGTCGCGCCCGCACAGCCGCGGCAGCAGTTCCCTGGCCAGCTCGACGTCCCCGGCCTCCAGCGCGGAGCCGATCGCCCGCGCCTCCCGGCCCAGCGAGGTCCCGCCGACCACGGCCCAGGTCGCGGCGGCCGTCAGCGCGACGGCGGCGGCGGGGGAGCGGCGTACGGCGCGCGAGGCGGCGGCTCCGACGGCGGCGGCGCCACCGGCGCAGACCAGGGTGTGCAGCGCGCCCCAGCCGCGGTGGTCCCGCCACAGCACCCGCTCGACGGCGCCCGCGGCCCGCCCGAACCCGGCGACAGGATGCCCACGGCGCGGATCACCGACGAGCAGATCGCTCAACAGTCCTGTGGCGGCCCCGTACGCGAACACGCGCCCGGGCCGCATGACGCCGCGCGGGGCGAACATGGCGGTAGTTGTCCTCACTCAGGGTGTCCACGCCCTGGTTCGACGAGACCGGCAGCGGGAGTTCCTGGCTCGTCCCCGGGTGACCGGGGACTCACAGTGGCGGGACCGCGCCGGATTCGCACCGGCTTCCTCACCTGCTGCCGTATATGGCGTTGGCAGTGCACCACGCTCCGCGAAGGTGCGTCAACTTGCTGTTGACCTGGGGCGGGAGAGTGTGGGGAGGTCCACAGCGGTTCGCGCCCCGCTTGCCACCGCCGTGGCCGGCCGTGCAGTTCCCCTGGACGAGCGAAGCTCGTTTCAGGGGCGCGGGGAACTGCGCGACCGGCCACGACGAGAGCGGCACCCGACACACGACAGGCCGCACCGCACACAGACACGGCGGGCCCGGACCAGAAAGGTCCGGGCCCGCCGAAATGACTGCCGTGGATCAGGCCACGATCAGGAAGATCCCGTACGCCACGGCCGCCGCGCACGCCGCGAAGCACGCGTACGCGCCGGAGACGACGAGCGTCGCCGAGTCGCCCCGCTGCGCCGCCGACTCCTTCTTGGAGAGTCCGACGATGCCGAGGGTGAACAGGCCCACCAGGGCCACGGTGACCACGAGGCTGACTCCGAACACGGAGCCGAGAGCTGCCCAGTCGATCTTCATAGCTGGTCCTGCTTCCTTACAGCGTGGCGCCGGCGGGGCGCGCGGGGTCGGCCGGCGCGGGGGCCGGGATGGTCGCCTTGACTTCCTCGGACTCGCCGGTGACCAGGGTGCCGACGGGCGGCGGGGTGACCGCCGCGATGGCCGTGGTCACGACGCCCGCGGGCTCCGCGGCCGGCGCCGCGGCGCTGCCGACCTCGTCATCGGTGACGTTCGTGTGGTCGATGGAGTCACGGCGCGAGAGCTTCCAGATGACGCCCGAGCCGACCACGAGCAGCGCGGCGGTGAGACCGACGCCCCACGGGCCCTGCTTGGTGAGGAACTCGGCGCCCGCGCCGACCAGACCGGCGGCCGGCAGGGTCAGACCCCACGCGACGAACATCCGGGTCGCGGTCGACCAGCGGACGACACCGCCCTTGCGGCCGAGACCGGAGCCCATGACGGCGCCGGAGCAGACCTGGGTGGTGGAGAGCGAGAAGCCGATGTGCGAGGAGGCGAGGATCGCCGTCGCGGCCGAGGTCTGGGCGGCGAAGCCCTGCTGCGGCGCGAGGTCGGTGAGGCCCTTGCCCATGGTGCGGATGATCCGCCAGCCGCCGAGGTAGGTGCCGAGGGCGATGGCCGTGCCGGCGGAGACGATGACCCACAGCGGCGGGTCGGCGTCCGGGGCGATGACTCCGCCGGTGATCAGGGCGAGGGTGATGATGCCCATCGTCTTCTGCGCGTCGTTCGTGCCGTGCGCCAGCGAGACGAGTCCGGCCGAGGCGATCTGGCCGGCGCGGTAGCCCTTGGCGGTGGCCTTCGCGTCGGTCTTGGCGCTGATCCGGTAGGTCAGGCGCGTGGCGAGCATCGCGGCGAGGCCGGCGACGATCGGCGCGGCGACCGCGGGAAGCAGGATCTTGGTGACGACGGTGCCGCCGTCGACCGAGGACCAGCCCATCGACATGACCGCGGCGCCGATGAGGCCGCCGAACAGGGCGTGCGAGGAGCTGGACGGCAGACCGAGCAGCCAGGTCAGCAGATTCCAGAGGATGGCGCCCACGAGCGCCGCGAAGATGACCTCTGTTCTGAGGCCGTCCTCATTGATGATGCCGCCGGAGATGGTCTTGGCGACCTCGACCGAGAGGAACGCTCCGACGAGGTTCAGCACGGCGGACATGGCCACCGCCGTCTTCGGCTTCAGGGCGCCGGTCGAGATGGTCGTCGCCATCGCGTTGGCTGTGTCGTGGAAACCGTTGGTGAAATCAAAAACCAGTGCGGTAACGATCACGATCGCAAGGAGCAGCGTGATGTGTTCCATTTACCCAGGCTTCGGTTGGACGTCAGTGGCGGTTCGAACGTAAGCACGCCGGGTGAACGGAAGATGAACTGGGCTGGGCGTTGCGGTGACCCGATCCGGAGCGCCGTCACTCCGCTTGGCGCGTGGTGGTGGCATTGACTCCGGATCGGCCCGGGACGAGACCCCTCGGAGCCCCGGAATACCGGGTTCCGTGGGACTTTGGTCCCTGTTCCGGCTAGCCCAGGGCGAACCTCCTCAGCTGGGCCATCGACCCGTTGAAGAGATTCTGGTCACCCGGCAGTCCGCCGCGGTTGTCGTACTGCCAGAAGGTCCAGTACGACCATCCCCTGGGCAGCGCCCCCGCGCTCTGGTCGTAGCGCGCGAGCCACAGGGCGTGGTTGACCGCGAAGGCACCGCTGTTGCCGGTGCAGATCTTCCACCAGTGGTAGTTCGTGTAGATCACCGGGTGCCGGCCGGTCAGCCGCAGCACCTCGACGCTGAACGACGAGATCCACGCGACCAGTTTGCGCTTGCTCATGCCGTAGCACTTGTGCGAGTCGTACGGGTTGAACTCGATGTCGAGCGCGGGCGGCAGAGTCCAGCCGTCCGCCTTCCAGTCCCCGCCGTTGCGCACGAAGTACGCGGCCTGGGCGCGGCCGGAGGACTTGTCGGGCACCGCGAAGTGATAGGCGCCCCGGATGATGCCGGCGCCGCGGGCACCGTCGTACTGCTTCCAGAAGTAGGGATTCTTGTAGGTCGTGGACTCGGTCGCCTTCACATAGGTGAACCTGGCCCCCTTCCTCTTCGTCTTGGACCAGTCGACATGCTTCTGGTGCGACGAGACGTCGTGACCCCTCGGCCTCGCCGCCGCCTGGACCGGCAGCTCCGTCAGGACCGTCGCCCCCATGGTCAGTGCGGTGACGGTCACCGTCGCGAACAGGAGCGCACGACGACGGGACGGTTTGCTGTCACGAGCCATATTTCCCCCCGAATGGCGACGTGCATGACAAATCCCCCAGAGATTACCGGAAGATCCCGACGTGCCCGTCGAACCCCAGCCAATCACCCTCAGTAGGGGGATACGTGCCCATAACGGAGCTACCGGACTCCTTCGTTCCGCACTCGGCCGGGACCCTCCCCGGCTGGCAGGATGCCGCCATGACGGATCCGGCAGATCACGCACAGGCCTGGGAAGAGCTGCTGGCCACGGCCCGCAGAACGGTCGCCGACGGGCTCGTCGTCGGCACCTCCGGCAATGTCTCCGTACGCGTCGGCGACGGCGACCGCGACGAGGATCTGATCCTCGTCACCCCGAGCGGCGTCCCGTACGACCGGCTCGGCCCGGACGATCTCGTCGCCGTCGGCCCCGACGGCACCCACCGCGCCGGAACCCTCACCCCCACCAGCGAACTGCCCATGCACCTCGCCCTCTACCGGAACACCTCCGCGCGGGCCGTCGTGCACACCCACGCGGTGCACGCCACCGCCGTCTCCACGCTCGTCCCGGAACTCCCGCCCGTCCACTACATGGCCGCGGCCCTCGGCGGCACCGTCCGGGTCGCCCCCTACGCGACCTACGGCACGGAGGAGTTGGCCGAGAACATGCTCGCCGCTCTGACCGGGCGCACCGCTTGTCTCCTGCAGAACCACGGGACCGTCGCCCACGGGGACTCCCTCGCCCAGGCCTACGACCGCACCGCCCAGCTGGAATGGATGTGCCGCCTCTGGCTCACGGCCCACTCCGTCCCCGGTCTGCGCCCCTCACTGCTGAGCGACACACAGATGGCGGAAGCGGCCCGGCGGCTCGACGGATACGGCCGGCCCGCCCCGACGCGCTGACCGCCGCCGGGCGCCCCTCGCCCCGCGGGAGGCGTACGAAACGCCGCGCGGAGCACTCGTAGGGGGACCCAGCGAAGCGAGGAGGCCCGGTGAGAAGAACCCGTACGCACTTTCCGCCCCGTCCGGTACGCCCGTCACTCGCATCCTCCGTCCCGCTGGCCCGGGCGCGCCCGGGCGCCGACACTGGACGAGTGCGCACCGCCAAAGCGACGGCCGCTGCCGTCACCGCCGTCATCGGGGCCTCGGCCGCCGCCATCGCCGCCGGCCGACTGGCCAGCGACGCCGCGCTCAAGGCGCCCGCAGGACGCCCCCTGCCCACCGAGCCCCGGCTCACCGTCCACGCCGTCGCCGCGGGGCACATCACCCTCACCCGCGACCTGGCCTCCCAGTACCCCGGCACCTACGGGCTCGCGGGCGACGGCTTCCACGCCGTCGTCGGACCGGTCGTCGACTCGGCCCCGCACGCGGCGGACACCGTCGTACGCCGCCTGGAGCGGGTCACCCACGGCACCCTCGGACCCGGCGCCAGGGCCTGGCTCACGCCCCAGGTGCACATCGGCGACCCCAAGGCCGCGCTCGGCCTCGACCACGCCGACATCGACGTCCCGGGCGAACTCGGCGCACTGCCCGCCTGGTTCGTGCCCGGCGTCCGCGACACCTGGATCATCACGGTGCACGGACTCGGCACCACCCGCGAACACCCCATGAACCTCATGGAGTTCCTGCACCACCAGCAGTTCCCCGTCCTCGACCTCGCCTACCGCGGCGACCTCGGCGCACCCCGCTCCCCGGACGGCCTGAACCACCTCGGCGAGTCCGAGTGGCGCGACCTGGACGCGGCCCTGCGCTACGCCGTGCGCTACGGAGCCCGCCGCGTCGTCGTCATCGGCTTCTCCACCGGCGCCGCGATGGCCCTGCACGCCGCCGCCCACTCCGCGCTGCGCGACCGCATCGCCGGCCTGGTCCTGGACAGCCCGGTGCTGTCCTGGGAGGCCACCCTGCGCGCGCTGGCCGCCGCCCGCCGCACCCCGGGCGCGCTGCTGCCGCTGGCGGTGCGCGCCGCCCAGGGGCGCACCGGCCTGACCGGTGACCGGCTCGCGGACGCCGCGGACCCACGGCTGCTCAAGGTCCCCACCCTCGTGCTGCACGGCCCCGACGACGAGGTCGCCCCCTGGGCCCTCTCCCGCCGGCTGGCCGCCCGCCGCCCCGACCTGGTCTCCCTGCACGCCGTCGACGAGGCCCCGCACAACGGCATGTGGAACGCGGACCCGAAGCGGTACGAGGAGACCCTCCGCCGCTTCCTGACGCCGCTGATGTGAACGCCGGTGCGGGGCCCGGACGGCAGGCCCCGCACCCCGGGACGAGCGCCGAACACAGGGCCGCGTTTGGGAATTCACGGGGTCACCCTGGAGACTGCTCCAGTGACGTCCCGTACCCCGCGCGACTCCAGGCTCCGACTAGTCCGCCCCCGCCGCCAGCCGCTGGCCCCCGCTGCCCCGCGCCGAGTGGCCCGTCCCGCCCCGCGCCCCCCGGAGGGCACCCCGCCCCCCGCCGAACTCGCCCGCACCGCGCGCGAGGGCCTGGCCGCCGCCGTCCGCGTGGCGCGCTGGGCGGACACCACGCTCAACCCCGGCGGCAACACCTCCGCCGGGGACGGGAAGGGCACCCTCTCCGACGTCACCGCGCGCCGCGCCGCCGACGACCTCGGTCTGGCCGTGGGCCAGGTCCGCGCCGACTGGGACACCGCACGCCTCGCCGGCCTCGTCGAGGTGCACGGCGACAGCGCCCGCCCCGGCTGGCGGCTGCGCGCCTGGGACCGCGACGACACCGCCGTGCTGCGCGGCTGGGTCGCCCTGTTCGACGCCTGGTCGCTGGTCCACCCGGCGCCGGACGCCCTGGAGCCCGCCGCGGTCGCCGAAGTGGTCGAGGCCGTCCCGCAGTTGCTGTCCTTCCTCCAGCTGATGGCGGGCCCCGTCGCGGCGGCCCAGCTCCTGGACCTCCTCGACCAGCGGGTCACCGAACTGCGCACCGAGCGCTGCGAGATCCCCTTCGGACCGCAGCCGGAGCCGACGCCGCCCGAGGACACCCCGCTGCGCCCGCTGCTCGACTGGTCCCTGGACGGCCTCGCCTCCGTCGGCGCGCTCACCTACACCGACGGCCAGGCCACCCTCACCCCGCTCGGCAACTGGGCGGTCTGGGTCAAGCTGGAGCAGATCTGCGTCGCCGCCCAGTCCCCGGCGGGCAACATCGAGGTCAGCGCCGAGGACATGCTGCGCGGCTGCGCCCGCCTGCGGCCCAACGCGGCCCGCGCCGAGTACCGCGCCTGGCTCGCCGCGCGCGACGTCGGCACCGCCGTCATCGAGCTGATCGAGGCGGCCCGCGGCGAGGACGCCCTGCTGCGCGGCCTCGCCTTCGAGGCGCTGCGCGTCGTCGGCGGCCCCGCCGAGCCCGAGGTGCGGCGCGCCGCCGACGAACCGGGCCTGCGCCCCTACGCGCTGCTCTGGCTCGCCGAGGCGGAGGGCGCCGACCCCGAGGACGTGCACACGGTCCTCACCCGCGAGGAGGCCACCTGGCTGTGGGTCGACACCGCCGCGGCCGTCGCCGACCACGGTGAAGCCCCGCTCCTCGTGCGCCACTTGGAGTCCGCCGTGCAGCCCACCGTGCCCGCGCTGATCGAGGAGGTCCGCGCCGTCGGCCACCCCCGCACCGTGCAGGTGCTCGTCGCCCTCGCCGCCGCCCACCCCGACCCGGCCCTCGCCAAGGCCGTCCGCCGCGCCGCCTTCCAGGTCCACACCGGCGGGGCCTGACGGCCTACTTGAAGGTGTTGCACTGGGCCATGTCGCCGGTCCTGTAGCCCTGGTAGAACCACTGCTGGCGCTGCTGGGCCGAGCCGTGCGTCCACGACTCGGGCGTCACCCGGCCCTGGTAGCGCTCCTGGATCCGGTCGTCGCCGACCGCGGCGGCCGCGTCCAGACCGTCCCGGATGTCGGCGTCGGTCAGGCTGGTGATCAGCGGGCGCCCGGTCGACTCGTCGGGCGTCCGCGTCGCGTTCCTGGCCCACACGCCCGCGTAGCAGTCGGCCTGGAGCTCCACCTTCACGGCATTGCTGTTCTGCCCCGTGCGGCCGTCCTGCGAGCGCGAGAGGGTGCCCATCAGGTTCTGCACGTGGTGCCCGTACTCGTGCGCCACGACGTACGCCTGCGCGAACGGCCCGCCGCTCGAACCGAACTTCGTGCGCAGCTCGTCGAAGAACCCGAGGTCGAGATAGACCTTGCGGTCGCCCGGGCAGTAGAAGGGGCCCACCGCCGACGTCGCCGCCCCGCACGCCGTGCCCACCCGGTTGGTGAAGAACACCGTGGAGGCACCGCTGTACCGGGCGCTGCGGCGCGCGAACTCCTGCTGCCAGAAGTCCTGCACGCTGTTGACCACCGCGACGATCCGGCAGTCGTCCTTGCTGTTCGCGTCCGAGCCCGTACGGCACTGCTGCTGCACCTGCGCCGCACTCGACACCGACGTCGCGGGCGTGCCGGAGCCGTCCGAGGAGAGGCCGAACTGGTCCGTGCCGAAGAACAGGCCGAGCACCAGCGCCAGCAGACCGGCGAGACCGCCGCCGATCGTCGCCCGCCCGCCGGGCACCCGGCTGCTCCGCTGGTCCTGGACCTCCGACGTGTCCAGGTTGGCGTCGTCGTCGAACTGCATGCTCGTACCGCCCTCTCACCGGAACCCACCCGGTTCATCCTGTTACGTGATGGGGGGCCGGGCCCTGATCCGACGGCCGAACGGGGGACGCGCACGCCCGCGCACGCCGTGTCGCCGCCGCCCGCCGACCCGCCCGTCCGGCCCACGGCTACGCTCTGCGCCTGAATCGTGGCCTGTGGTGAGGAATGAGGGGGCGTGCGATGGCGGTGCTGCCGCTCGACACGACGGCAGGGCAGGGCCCCGCACGGCAGGAGGAGCACCCCGTACGTCCGCCGGGGCACCCGTCCCGCAGGACCCGCGCCGGGTCCCTCCCGCCGCTGCTCGCCACCCTGCTCGCGCTGCTGCTGATCGGCGCGGCCCAGGGCACCCGCCCGCACCCGTTCGGCGACCACCTCGCGCGCGGGGCCGACCGGCCCGGCGCCCCCGCCCTGCGCACGAGCGGCGGCGCCGTCGAGGCGTACGACGCCGAGGGAACCCGCTGGCGCCACGCGCGCGAGGGGCGGCGGGCGCTCGCCGTGCTGCCCGTCGCCGGGCACGCCTTCGCGCTGTGGAGCGACGGCCTGGTCACCGACACCGAGCGCGGCACCGCGGCCGCCGTGCGCTGGCACCGCGCGGTCCCGGACGCCGCGCCCTGGCTGCGCACCCCCGGGGCGCACGGCGGCGCCGGGGTCCTCCGGCCGCTCGACCCGGCGGCCCGGATGCTCGCCGTCGTCACCCCGCACCGCATCGCCGCCTACCGCACCGCCGACGGCGACCTGCGCTGGGTGCTGCCCGCGCGCGCGGGCTGCGCGTTCGCCCCGGCCGGCGCCCTGCGGCGCGGCACCGCGCTGCTGATCGCCCAGCCCTGCGCGGGACACGACACCGACTGGAGCGACCAGATCATCGCGGTCGACGACCTCGGCAGGATCGCCCCGCACCGGACGCCCCTGGGCAACGGGCTACCGGGACGCGCGGGAAAAGCCCTTGCATCACACCGGTAAGCTGGGCTGTATGACGTTTCTTCTCTGGGTGCATTAGCGGCGCAGACCGGCCCCCGACCCGTCAATCAGCCGTTCACTGCCCTGGAGACCCACCCGTGATCACCGCATCCGGTATCGAACTGCGCGCAGGCGCCCGCATCCTCATCGAGAACGCCAGCTTCCGCGTCGCCAAGGGCGACCGCATCGGCCTCGTCGGGCGCAACGGCGCGGGCAAGACCACCCTCACCAAGTGCCTGGCCGGTGAGGGCATCCCGGCCGGCGGCACCATCTCCCGCTCCGGCGAGGTCGGCTACCTGCCGCAGGACCCGCGCACCGGCGACCTCGACGTGCTCGCCCGCGACCGCATCCTCTCCGCCCGCGGCCTCGACACCCTGATGCGCAAGATGCGCGAGAACGAGCAGCGCATCGCGACCGGCTCGGGCGCCACCCAGGCCAAGGCCCTCAAGCAGTACGAGCGCCAGGAGACGGAGTTCCTCACCAAGGGCGGGTACGCCGCCGAGGCCGAGGCCGCCACCATCGCCGCCGCGCTCAACCTCCCGGACCGTGTGCTCGGCCAGCCCCTGCACACCCTCTCCGGCGGTCAGCGGCGCCGCATCGAGCTGGCCCGCATCCTCTTCTCGGACGCGGACACCCTCCTCCTCGACGAGCCCACGAACCACCTGGACGCGGACTCGATCGTCTGGCTGCGCGACTACCTGAAGACGTACAGCGGCGGCTTCATCGTGATCTCCCACGACGTCGACCTGGTCGAGACGGTCGTCAACAAGGTCTTCTACCTGGACGCCAACCGCTCCCAGATCGACGTCTACAACATGGGCTGGAAGCTCTACCAGCAGCAGCGCGAGGCCGACGAGAAGCGCCGCAAGCGCGAGCGCCAGAACGCCGAGAAGAAGGCCGCGACCCTGAACGCGCAGGCCGACAAGATGCGCGCCAAGGCCACCAAGACGGTCGCCGCGCAGAACATGGCCAAGCGCGCCGACCGGCTCCTCGCGGGCCTGGAGGCGGTGCGCCAGAACGACAAGGTCGCCAAGCTGCGCTTCCCCGAGCCCGCGCCCTGCGGCAAGACGCCGCTGATGGCCGAGGGCCTGTCGAAGTCCTACGGCTCGCTGGAGATCTTCACCGACGTCGACCTGGCCATCGACAAGGGCTCCCGGGTCGTCATCCTCGGGCTGAACGGTGCGGGCAAGACCACGCTGCTGCGCCTCCTGGCCGGCACCGAGAAGCCCGACACCGGAGACGTGATCGAGGGCCACGGCCTCAAGCTCGGCTACTACGCGCAGGAGCACGAGACCCTCGACCCCGAGCGCACCGTCCTGGAGAACATGCGCTCGTCCGCGCCCGACCTGGACCTCGTCGAGGTCCGCAAGACCCTCGGCTCGTTCCTGTTCTCCGGCGACGACGTCGACAAGCCCGCCGGCGTGCTCTCCGGCGGCGAGAAGACCCGCCTCGCGCTGGCGACCCTGGTGGTCTCGTCGGCGAACGTGCTGCTCCTCGACGAGCCCACGAACAACCTCGACCCCGCCAGCCGCGAGGAGATCCTCGGCGCGCTGCGCACCTACAAGGGCGCGGTCGTCCTCGTCACGCACGACGAGGGCGCCGTCGAGGCGCTGCAGCCGGAGCGGATCATCCTGCTCCCGGACGGCGTCGAGGACCTGTGGGGCCAGACCTACGCGGACCTCGTCGCGCTCGCCTGACCGGCTCCGCGCCGTCCGGGAGACGTCAGCACAGCGTGATCGAAGAGATGATCCACTCGGTATGGATCATTCGGCCGAGTCGTGATCCTTCATCTGAGTGAGATCGCCTCGTACCGAGGTGTGTCCTACACGGATTTCACCCGCTTCTCGCCCCTGGAGCCCTTGGGGCGCCTGGGCAGTCGCTGACCTGCCGGTTTTTTCGAGGGGGTGGTTCCGGGGGGTGTGAAAAGCCTCCGGAACCGCGAATTCCGCTCGTGTGGATCGCCTTCGCCCCGGGAATTCCCGGCCTACGGACCTTGCCGAATGGGTGGCCAGGACGGCCGGGAGGGGTGATCATGGGAAATCCAGAGCGCACTTCCCACGAGGAGGCACGGGTGGCCGAGACTCTGAAGAAGGGCAGCCGGGTAACCGGCGCCGCGCGCGACAAGCTCGCGGCAGACCTGAAGAAGAAGTACGACTCCGGTGCGAGCATCCGGGCGCTGGCCGAGGAGACCGGCCGCTCGTATGGCTTCGTCCACCGGATGCTCAGTGAGTCCGGGGTCACGCTGCGCGGTCGCGGCGGGGCCACGCGAGGCAAGAAGGCCGCGGCAAGCTGACGCGGCCGGCCCGTCCGCCCCCGGGCGGCGGGCCGCACCGGCTCCTGCGGTGACCACCCGGTCGGTTCCCCGATCGGCCGGGTGGTTACTGTGCAGTCACTTAGGTCGTTCACGGCGTTTCGTGGACACGACTGCGCAGACTCGGAGGCCCAGATGGCTACGCTCGAACCCCTGCTCGACAAGGACGGGGTCCGGCTCACCGTCGACGACGCGATCGCCACGGTGACCCTGACCAACCCGGACAAGCGCAACGCTCAGTCTCCCGCTCTGTGGCGGGCGTTGACCGAAGCCGGGAGGTCGCTGCCGGGCTCCGTGCGCGTCGTCGTGGTGCGCGGCGAGGGCAAGTCCTTCTCCGCGGGCCTGGACCGTCAGGCGTTCACGCCCGAGGGTTTCGACGGCGAGCCGTCCTTCCTCGACCTGGCGCGCGGTGACGACGACGTCCTGGACGCGACGATCTCCGAGTACCAGGACGCCTTCACCTGGCTGCGGCGCAGCGACATCCTGTCCGTCGCCGCGGTCCAGGGCCACGCGATCGGCGCGGGCTTCCAGCTCGCCCTCTCCTGCGACCTGCGCGTCGTCGCCGACGACGTGCAGTTCTCCATGCGCGAGACCAGCCTCGGCCTCGTACCGGACCTGACCGGCACGCACCCGCTCGTCTCGCTCGTCGGCTACGCGCGCGCCCTGGAGATCTGCGTGACCGGGCGCTACGTGCACGCCGACGAGGCCGTGGCCAGTGGCCTCGCCAATGTCGCCGTGCCCGCGGACCAGTTGGACGCGGCCGTCTCCGACCTGGCCGGCGCCCTGCTGGCCGCGCCGCGCGACGCCGTGATCGAGACCAAGGCGCTGCTCCAGGGCGCGTCCGGCCGGACCCTCGACAAGCAGCGCACCGCCGAGCGCGAGGCACAGGGGCGCCGGCTGCGGAACCTGGCCGGCATCGGCGACTGACACCGCCGGGAGACTCAGGGGGTCACTTCGGTGACCAGCACCGCGACGCTCGGGCCGTCGGTGAGTGCCGTGGACACGGCCTCGCGGACGGCCCGCGCCACGTCCAGGGCCCGGTGCGACGACGCCACCGCCAGCTCCACACGCACGTGCCGGTGCGCCAGCGCCGCCGGCGCCGAGGTTTCCTCGATGTGCACCGCCCGGCCCAGACCGCCCAGCGCGCCCGTCAGCCGCACCACCCCGGCGACCCCCAGTGCCGCCCGTGCCGCGCGCCCCTCGTCACCGTCCGGAGCGGACTTCTCGGCCGGGGCGTCGGCGGGCTCGGGCTTCTCCGCGGGCGCCGGATCGGCGTCCAGCAGCGCCGTCACCTGGAGATCCACCTCGGCCACCACCAGGCCGAGCCCGTCCCGCGCCGCCTGCGCGAGCGCCTCCCGCAGCCGCGCCGCGGCCACCGGCAACGGCTCGTCGGCCGTCGCCGCGCACTCCGCCCCGATCCGCAGCGGCCCCGGCGGCAGCGCGCTCGGCGGAGCCGGCACCACGGACGAGTACGAGCCGTTCGGATCGGCCAGGGCGATCCTCAGAGACCCCAGACGCACCCCGCTCACCGCTGCCACGGACCTGCGCAGCGCCGCTTCCGCCGCGCCCTCCGTGATCCACGCGCCGTCACCCGGTCCGCCCAGTGGCAGCAGCCTGCCGAATCCCAGTTGTTGCCGCACTGCCTGTGCCCATCGGTCTGCCGTCATCCACCCAGGCTGCCTCATACCGGGCGCGGGGTCGGGTAACCGCACTTAGTGTGGGCAAAAGAAGGCAGGATCCCGCTGGGAGCCCGCACCTCACAAGAGGGGAAACCCCCGATGAGCGACACCGCACAGAAGCCGGGCGACATGTCCGCATCGGCGTCCGCCGGCCGGACCAACGTGACCAAGAAGGGCGGTGGCGACCCCGCGGGCCGCGGCCGCACCACCATCGCCGACGGCGTGGTCGAGAAGATCGCCGGACTCGCCGCACGCGACGTCCTCGGAGTGCACGCGATGGGCAGCGGCCTCTCGCGGACCTTCGGCGCCGTTCGCGACCGGGTGCCAGGCGGATCCACCAAGTCCGTCTCGCGCGGGGTCAAGGCCGAGGTCGGCGAGGTGCAGACCGCGCTCGACCTGGAGATCGTCGTCGAGTACGGCGTGTCGATCGCGGACACCGCGCGCGCCGTACGGGAGAACGTGATCGCGGCCGTCGAGCGCATGACGGGCCTCGAGGTCGTCGAGGTGAACATCGCCGTCAGCGATGTGAAGCTGCCCGACGAGGAAGAAGAAGAGCCGGAGTCACGGCTCCAGTGACGGCTACGTGTAGCGGGCTTGGCAGAAGGCCCCGGAGAAGGAGCGCACGATGAATCTGGCCGTGATCGGCATGATCGCCGGCATGGCCCTCGGGTTCGCCGGATACTTCGGTGGCTTCGGGGCCTTCCTGCTGGTGGCGGCGCTCGGCGCCATCGGTTTCGTCGCGGGCCGGTTCCTCGAAGGGGACCTGGAGCCCGGCGAGTTCTTCCGCGCGCGCGGCGACCGGCGGCGGTGACCGGTGGCGGCACAGGTCGCGCCGGCCGAGCGCGGCGCGACCCGGATCGCCGACCGGGTCGTCGCGAAGATCGCCGCGCACGCGGCACGTGAGGCGCTGGACACGATTCCCGACGGCGGCGCGCCCCCGCACGCCGCGGTCACCGTGCACCAGGACACCGCGCGTGTCCGCATCAGCCTGGAACTCGGTTTCCCGGCGGACATCGGCGCCCAGTGCGGTGCCGTGCGTCGCCAAGTGGCCGAGCGGGTAAGGACATTGGCGGGAATGGAGGTGCCGGAGGTGGCCGTCCTGGTGGAGCGGCTGCACTCGGCAGACACCGACCGCGGGAGGATCCGATGAGCGAGCCCACCCAGCGGACGCCGGTGGTCGAAAGCGCTCCGGACGCCGCCGACGGCCTCGATCAGTCGGCGTCCGCGGCCTCCTACGAGCCGCACCCCACGCTCGAGGGCGAGGAGAAGTCCTCCCGGTTCTGGTCGGGCCGGCGGATCCCGGCGGGGCTCGCGGCCCTGGTGCTGCTCGGCGGCGTCGGCGTGCTGCTGTACGACATCGCCGCCGTGCGGGCCGGACGCGACGCCATGCAGTGGCGCCGCACCCTCGCCGACGACCTCGCCACCCGCCCGCTCGACGACACCGCCGTGCTGATCGGCGCCGGAGTCGCCGCCGCGCTCGGCCTGTGGCTGATCGTCCTCGCGGTGACGCCGGGGCTGCGCGCGGTCCTTCCGATGCGCCGCACCCACGGCGACATCCGTGCGGGCCTGCACCGGGACGCCGCCGCCATGGTGCTGCGCGACCGCGCCATGGAGGTGGCGGGCGTGCAGTCCGTACGCGTCCGGATGAAGCGGTCCAAGGTGGATGTGCGGGCGGTCTCGCACTTCCGCGAACTCGACGACGTACGGGCCGACCTGGACGGCGCGCTCAGCGACGGCATCACCGGTCTCGGCCTCGGCTCCGCGCCCGGCCTCTCGGTGCATGTGGCCCGGCCCGGACGGAAGGGATGACGGCGTGCTCAGGACCGTGAACCGGATCGTGCTCGGCCTGCTCGGCCTGCTCCTGGTCGTCGGCGGCGGCTCGGTGCTCGCCGTGGGGCTCGGGGTGAAGCCGCCGTCCTGGTGGATCCACGACGGGAAGAAGGACGTCCTGCTGAGCGTCGCCGACCGGCAGCGCTGGCGCGACGACGGCTGGTGGTGGCCGGTGGTGATCGCCGTGCTCGGCGTCGTCGTCCTGCTCGCGCTGTGGTGGCTGGTCGCCCAGTTCCGCAGGCGTCGGCTCGCGGAGATCCTGGTCGACACGGGCGACGGCGAGGGCGCGCTGCTGCGCGGCCGGGCCCTGGAGAGCGTCCTGGTGAGCGGCGCCGAGGCGCTGGACGGCGTGGAGCGGGCCGGCGCGATGCTGACCGGCCGCCGCTCGGCCCCGCAGGCGAGGGTGTCCCTCACCCTCGCCCCGCACGCCGCCCCCGGCGCGACCCTGGACCGCCTCGGCGAGGAGGCCCTGACCCAGGCGAGGGAATCGGCGGGCCTGAAGTCACTCCCGGCCGAGGTCAGACTGAAGGCGGTCAAGCACCGTGCGGAACGGGTGAGCTAGAACAAGCCCGTCCGGCGTTTGAGGACGAGCCCGCAGGGCGATCGACGGGGCGCAGCCCCGTGCCCCACCCCCCCCGCACCGGCTAAAACCCGTGCCGGAACCCACCGTCGACCGGCAGCATGACCCCGGTCAGATACGACGCGGCCGGCGAAAGGAAGAACGCCGCGGCCCTGCCGAACTCCTCCGGCGTCCCGTACCGCCGCAGCGGAATCCGCGACTCGTTGGCGGTCCGGGTCGCCACCGGGTCCGCCGAGTACCCGTCCAGCTCGCGCACGCGATCCGTGTCGATCCGGGCCGGCAGCAGCCCCACGACCCGGATGCCGCGCGGCCCCAGCTCGTTCGCCAGCGACTTGGCGAACCCGGCGAGCCCGGGCCGCAGCCCGTTCGAGATGGTCAGCCCCGGGATCGGCTCGTGCACGGACCCGGAGAGCACGAACCCGATGACGCCGCCGTCACCGAGCTCGGCCGCCGCGGTCCGCGCGATCCGCACCGCGCCCATGAACACCGACTCGAACGCCGACTCCCACTGCTCGTCCGTGTTGTCCGCGGCGGACCCGGGCGCGGGCCCGCCCACGCTCACGAGAATCCCGTCGAACCGGCCGAACTGCTCGCGCGCGGCGCCGATGACCCGCTCGGCGACGGCCGGATCGGCGTTGTCGGCGGCGACCCCGTACGCGTTCGGGCCCAGCTCGGCCGCGGCGTCCTTGACCTTCTGCTCGTCGCGCCCGGTGACGACCACCTTCGCGCCGTCGCCGACGAGCTGGCGCGCGGCGGCGTTGCCGAGGCCGCGGGTGGCGCCGGTGACTACGTAGACACGGTCCTTCAGTCCAAGATCCATGGATCTATCCTGCCTCTCCGTCCGGTGCGGGCGCGAACAGGGTCATCGCGGTGTTCACGAGCCCGATGTGGCTGAACGCCTGCGGGAAGTTGCCCAGCTGGCGGCCGGCCGCGGGGTCGTACTCCTCGGCGAGCAGCCCCACGTCGTTGCGCAGCGCCATCAGCCGCTCGAACAGCTCCCGCGCCTCCTGCGTACGGCCGGTCATGTGCAGCGCGTCGGCCAGCCAGAACGAGCAGACGAGGAAGGCGCCCTCGTCGCCCGGCAGGCCGTCGACCTCCGAGCCCGTCGTGCTGTAGCGGCGCAGCAGGCCGTCGTGCGACAGCTCGTCCCGTACCGCGTCGACCGTACCGACGATCCGCGGATCGTCCGCGGGCAGGAACCCCACCCGGGGCAGGAGCAGCAGGGCCGCGTCGAGTTCCCGGGATCCGTAGTACTGCGTGAAGGTGCCCCGCTCGGCGTCGTACCCGCGCTCGCACACGTCGCGGTGGATGGTGTCGCGCAGTTTGCGCAGCCGGTCGACGTCGCCCGGCAGCCCCGGGTCCTCCTCCATCGACCGCACGGTGCGGTCGACCGCGACCCACGTCATCACCTTCGAGTGGACGAAGTGACGGCGCGGTCCGCGCACCTCCCACAGCCCCTCGTCGGGCTCGGACCACGCCTCCTGGAGGAAGTCGAGCAGCGCCAGTTGCAGCCGCCAGGCGTGCGGTCCGGCCTCCAGACCGGAGCGGCGGGCCAGCGCCAGCGAGTCGACCACCTCGCCGTACACGTCGAGCTGCAACTGCCGTACGGCCTCGTTCCCGGTGCGTACGGGACGGGAGCCGCGGAAGCCGTCCAGCCAGTGCAGCTCCTGCTCGGGCAGCCGGCGTTCGCCCGAGAGCCCGTACATGATCTGGAGGTCGGCGGGGTTGCCCGCGGCGGCCCGCAGCAGCCAGTCGCGCCAGGCCTGGGCCTCCTCCAGATAGCCCGCGGAGAGCAGCGCGCCGAGTGTGAGGGTGGAGTCGCGAAGCCAGCAGTAGCGGTAGTCCCAGTTGCGGACGCCGCCGATCTCCTCGGGCAGCGAGGTGGTGGGCGCGGCCACGATGCCGCCGGTCGGCGCGTACGTCAGCGCCTTGAGCGTCAGCAGGGAGCGCAGCACGGCGTCCCGGTGCGGCCCGTCGTAGCGGCAGTGGTCGGCCCACGCCCGCCAGTCCTCCAGGCTGTGCTCCAGGGACTCGTAGGGGTCGACCAGGGCCGGGCGTTCCTCGTGGGAGGGATGCCAGGTCAGCACGAAGGCGACCCGCTCGCCCTCCTCCACGGTGAACTCGGCGTGGGTGGCGAAGTCCTCGCCCCAGCTGTGCACATCGGGTTCGCTGCGCAGCCATGCCGAGTCGGGTCCCGCGACGGCCACCCGGTGTCCGTCGACGCGGCGCATCCACGGCACGACGGAGCCGTAGTCGAAGCGCAGCCGCAGTTCGCTGTGGACGGTGACCCGGCCGCCGATCCCCTCGACGATGCGGATCAGGTCGGGGGCCCGGTCGCGCTGCGGCATGAAGTCGGTGACCCGGACGCTGCCGTCGTCGGTCTCCCACTCGGTGTCGAGCACGAGGGAGCCGGGCCGGTAGGCGCGCCGCGTGCACTCCCCGGTGGCGTCCTTCGGGGCGATCCGCCAGTGCCCGTTCTCCTCGTCGCCGAGCAGCGCGGAGAAACAGGCGGGGGAGTCGAAGCGCGGCAGACACAGCCAGTCGACGGAACCGCCCCGGGAGACCAGGGCGGCGGTCTGTTCGTCGCCGACGAGCGCGTAGTCCTCGATGGGTCGATGCATAGAGTTGCGGTTGCCCCGTCGAGGGCACGAGGAACTGCGCGGACGGTCACACACAACCGGTACGCGCGACGGGCATCAACCAGGCGGCCGAGCGCGGGCCGTACCGGACAGGCCCTAGACGGCGGCCGGGGCGACCTCGTCCACGGGCTCGTCCTCCTCCTTGCGCCGCCGCTCGCGCAGCTCGCGGCGGAGCAGGACCACCCAGCCCACGGGCACCGCGGCGGCGAACAGCCACCACTGGTAGGCGTACGCGAGGTTCAGCGCGGCGTCCTCCTTGCCGGGCTGCCCGAGCTGCTCCGGGACGTCGCCCTCGGGAGGGGGCGAGGTCTGGGCGACGTACCCGCCGAGTACCTCGGTGCCGCCGCCGAGGCGCTTCGCCTCCTGCTTGCTGTTGATCAGCATGACCTGCCGGTCGGGCAGGCCCTCGAGGTTCTTGATGCCGCTGGCCTCGGTCGTCTCGTCGGGCATCAGCCGGCCCCGGAGGGTGGTCTCGCCGGCCGGTGGCGCGGGGATCTTCGGGAAGGAGGTCTGGCTGCCGCTGTCGGGGACCCAGCCCCGGTTGACCAGCAGGGTCTTGCCGTCCCTGAGGACGAACGGGGTCAGGACGTGGTACCCGACCTCGTCGTTGGAGTTGACGCGGCGGCGCACGACGATCTCGTCGTCGGTGTCGAAGCGGCCCGTGGCCGTGACGGTGCGGTAGCGCTCCTTGCTGGTGACGGTGTGCCCGGCGGACGCCAGCTCCTCGACGGGGACCGGCTTCGCCTTCAGGGCGTCGGTGACCAGCTGGTTGCGGGCGGCGCGCTCGTCGTGCCGGTGCATCTGCCAGATGCCCAGCCGGATCATCGTGGGGATGAGGACGAGGGCGACCAGCGTGAGGATCACCCACTGCCGAGTCAACAGGAAGCGGTACACCCCATGACGGTACCGCTCGGCCATGGGGTGCTTTCAGGGGGGTGTGCCCGGCTTGGGCGCCGGGATGCTGTAGGGGTTCAGACCTTGTCGACGATGCCCACCCGCCCCTCGGCGCGGGAGCAGTGACCCCCGCAGTACCAGTGGCCCTCCACCTCGACGCCCTGCCCGATGATCCGCGAGCGGCAGTGCTCGCAGATGGGCGCCATGCGGTGGATGGCGCAGGAGAAGCAGTCGAAGACGTGCACCGCGCCCTGCGCGTGCACCTCGAAGGACATGCCGTAGTCGTTTCCGCAGACCTCGCAACGTGCCATGCGCCACAGGGTGCGGGCGCGGGACCCGGCGGGCGAGCGAGTGCGGGGCGATTCGCCCCGGAAATCACCCGTCTGTCGCCAATCTCCCCCGATTTACGGACGATCTGCGGACTGCCTGTGGGCGGTCCGCAGGTGGTCTGCGGGAATTACTGCTTGTCCGCGTCGGCCACGTCCTGGAGGAGCTGGCCGAACGCCGCCTCGTCCACGACCGGCGTCCCGAACTGCTTCGCCTTCACGGCCTTCGACGTGTACGAGTCCGGGTCATTGGTCACCAGCAGGCTGGTCAGCCGCGACAGGCTCGTCGCCACGTGCAGGCCCGCGTCGACCGCCCGGTCCTCCAGAAGCTCCCGGTCGACCGAGGTGTCGCCGGAGAACGCGACCCGCATGCCCTGCTTGAGCGGGCTGCCCGGCTCGTAGCGGCCCGGGTTCGGGTACGGGCACGCCGGCCGCTTGCGCGAGGGACGCCAGCCGGCCGAGGCACCGCCCCCGCGGTACGAGGACTGCTGCTGGCGCGGCACGGACTGCTCGGCCCACTCGGTGAGCGGGCGGCACTCCAGGAGCGGCAGCCGGATGTTCCGCGTGGCGGCCGCGGTCAGGCTCGGGCGGAACGCCTCCGCGAGCACCCGCGCGTCGTCCAGTGCGTGGTGCGCGTGCTCCTGGACGACGCCGAAGTGCGCGGCCAGCGACTCCAGCTTGTGGTTGGGCAGCGGCAGCCCGAGCTCCTTGGACAGCGCGATGGTGCACAGCCGCTGCCGGACCGGCGCGGCCGACTTCGCCCGCGCGTACTCGCGCGAGATCATCGACCAGTCGAACACCGCGTTGTGCGCGACCAGGACGCGGCCGTCCAGGCGCGCGGCGAACTCCTCGGCGATCTCCGGGAAGAGCGGCGCCCCCGCCAGCACGTCGGTCGTGAGGCCGTGGATCCAGACCGGGCCCGGGTCCCGCTCCGGATTGACCAGCGTGTACCAGTGGTCCTCGACCTCGCCGCGCGCGTCCAGGCGGTAGACGGCGGCCGAGATTATCCGGTCGTCCCTGGAGAGGCCGGTGGTCTCCACGTCGACGACCGCGTATCCCTGCGGATACGCGGCCGGCCAGGGGGCTGCGGACGCTGCGGTCGGTCGGTCTTCGAGCATGGTCCCTGAGGATACGGGCCCTCACTGACACTCCGGTCGCCGCCGTCCTCCCTCGCGCGCCTTCCGGACACCGGCCGGACCCACCCCGGCTCAAGTGGCCGGACCGAGCAAGGACTTCACCAGGGCGCGGACCGATGTGTCGAAGAGCCGCTCCGGGTCCACCGGGGCGGCGAGCGCGCGGGCGAGCGCCGGGTCGTCCTCGGCGGCTTCCGTCTTCCCCCCGGCCCACAGCTCCTCCTCGCCGGGCCGCTGCACCGGCGCGCGCTCCCTGTTGCGCTCCACCAGGACGTGCCCGACCACCTGGAAGAGCACCGCCCGCACGGCCTCGGCGGCGGCGCCCCCGCGCAGCCCCGCCGCGTGCGTCTCGTGCACCAGGGCCCGCTGCACCGGCAGGAACATGTGCTCGGTCAGGCCACGCTCGTGCACCATCGCCACCAGGTGGGGACGGTCGCGCAGCTGCCGGCGCAGGGTCCGGGCGATCGACACGACCCGCTCCTGCGGGGTGCTCCCGCGGGGCCGGATCGTGCCGAGGTCGGCGACGGTCCGCCGGACGAGGGCGTCGAGCAGCGACTCGCGGTTGCCGACGTGCCAGTAGATCGACGTGACGGCCGTGCCGAGCTCGGCGGCCAGCTTGCGCATGGACAGCGCCTCGGGACCGTGCTGCTTGACCAGGTCGGCCGCGACGGACAGCACCTCGTCCCGGGTGAGCGGTGTGCGTGCCATGGCCCCGGCCCCCTCAACTCCCGTCGGTGCACGTGTCTTTACCCTTCATCGCCGCCGGTGTAACTGTGTTACAGGCGCCGAGCGAACGACCCCCGACACGTCACGGACGAAGGGCGGTACGACATGGCACGCGTACGGTACGGAGCGCGCACGGAGGCGGAGATCGCCGCAGCGCGCACCGCGAGCAGCAAGCTCCCCGACATCTGGTCCACCGGCGTGGTCGCCGTGTGGGAGTCCGATCCGGACGCGGTGGCCGCGGTCCTGCCGCCGCCGCTCAAGCCCGCCGAGCGGCCCCTGGTGCGGGCCAACATCAGCAAGGTCGACCTGCCGGGCTATCCGCTGGGCGCGGGCTCGGTCGCCGTCGCCGCCGAGCACGGGGGAGTGCGGGGCTGGTATCCGCTCGTCATGCCGATGACGCACGAGCGGGCCCTCATCGGGGGCCGCGAGGTCTTCGGCGAACCCAAGAAGCTCGGCGAGGTCACCGTGGAGCGCGACGGCCTGGTGGTGCGGGCCGCGCTCGCCCGGCACGGCATCGCGTTCGTCGAGGTGCGCGGCGCGGTCAGCGGCACCCTGCCGGTGCCGGAGCCGTCGCAGAAGACGGACTTCTACTTCAAGTTCCTGCCCGCCGTGGACGGTTCGGGCTTCGACGCGGACCCGGTGCTCGTGCACTGCCTGCGCAACGAGAAGGTCAGGAAGCTGGAGCGGATCACCGGCGACGTCGTCCTGCGCGAGTCCATGTACGACCCCGTCGCCGACCTCCCGGTGCGCACCCTGGTCGAGATCACCATCGGCGAGAAGACCACCGACCAGAAGGGCAGGGTCGTCGAGCGGGTCAGCGCCCAGGCCCTGCTCCCGTACATCCACCAGCGCTACGACGACCCCCAGCAGATCCTCGACGGCCCGCCCGAGGGGAGCGTCTGACATGGAGCTGCGGGAGGGACAGGTCGCCGTCGTCACGGGCGCGGCGAGCGGCATCGGGCTCGCGATGGCACGACGGTTCGCGGCGGACGGCCTGAAGGTGGTCCTCGCCGACGTCGAGAAGGGCGCCCTGGAAGCGGCCGCCGACGAGCTGCGGGCGGACGGGGCGAGCGTGCACGCGCGCGTGGTCGACGTCGGGGAGCGCGAGCAGGTCGTCGCGCTCGCCGAGGACACGTACGCCACGTTCGGCGGCTGCCATGTGCTGTGCAACAACGCGGGCGTCGGCTCGGGCGCCGAGGGCCGCATGTGGGAGCACGAACCCAACGACTGGAAGTGGGCGTTCGACGTCAACGTGTGGGGTGTCTTCCACGGCATCCAGGCGTTCCTGCCCCGCATGATCGCGGGCGGCGAGCCGGGGCACGTGGTCAACACCTCCTCCGGCGACGGCGGCATCGCCCCGCTGCCGACGGCCTCGGTCTACGCGGTCACCAAGGCCGCCGTCGTGACGATGACCGAGTCGCTGTACGCGCATCTGAGGGCGGAGCACGCGCGCGTGGGCGCCTCCGTGCTCTTCCCCGGCCCCCACATGCTGCGCACCGGGCTGTGGGAGTCGCACCGCAACCGGCCCGACCGGTTCGCCAAGGAGCGCCCGCGGAAGACCCCGTACCGCAGCCTCGACCAGTGGGAGGCGGCGATGAAGGCGGCCGGCAAGGAGGTCGCGTTCACGCCCGTCGAGGAGGTGGCCGACCTCGTCGCGGAGGGCATCGCGGCGGACCGGTTCTGGCTGCTGCCCGAGAGCGAGCACAGCGACCGGCAGATCCGGGCGCGCTCGCGGTCGATGCTGGACCGGGCGAACCCGGCGTATCTGGAGAGCTTCATTCTCGACTGACTCCTGCGACGACTCCTCCTAGGAGGGACGCACGATGAGCCACCAGGACGACCCCTACCTGATCATCTCCTCCGACTGCCACGCCGGACTGCCCACCGAGGAGTACCGGCCCTATCTGGACTCCCGGTTCCACCGCGCCTTCGACGACTTCCTCGGCGAGCGGGACAAGCGCCGCGAGGAGGCGACGCGGCTGGGCATCCGCAACGACGCGTTCGCGGCGAAGTGGTTCCAGGACAACGAAGAGGGCCTGCGCGGCGGCTGGGACGCCGCGCAGCGACTCAAGGAGCTCGACGGCGACGGGGTGGCCGCCGAGGTCGTCTTCCCCGACGCCGACGCCGTGGACAGCCAGACGGCGGCCCCCTTCGGCGTCGGGCTCGGCCTCTCCGGCGACCAGGACCCCGAACTCGGCATGGCCGGCGCCCAGGCGCACAACCGCTGGCTCGCCGAGTTCGTCGGACAGAATCCCGAACGGCACTGCGGTGTCGCCCTGTTGCCCATCACGGCCGATCCGGACAAGGTCGTCGCCGAGGTGCACCGGGCCAAGGAGTCGGGGCTCGGCGCCCTGATGATCCCCTCCATGTGGGTCGACAAGGACCCGTACCACGCGCGCCGTTACGACCCCGTGTGGGCGGCGGCGGCCGAGTGCGGGATGCCGGTCGTGACGCACTCGGGCGCCGCGCCGCGCCACGAGTACGGCGACCACCTCGGCATCTATGTCAGCGAGGTGACCTGGTGGCCGGCCCGCCCGCTCTGGTTCCTGCTGTGGTCCGGCGTCTTCGAGCGGCACCCCGGCCTGAAGTTCGGCGTCGCCGAGTCGGGCTGCTGGTGGCTGCCCAACCTGCTCTGGTTCATGGACCGCCTCTACCTGGGCGCCCACGGCGGGAAGAAGCTGTCGCCGTTCGCCGAGCTGAAGCGCCCGCCGCACGAGTACCTGGACCGGCAGGTCTTCGTCTGCGCCACCAACACCAAGCGCCGCGAACTCGCCCAGCGCTACGAGATCGGCGTGGACAACATCCTGTGGGGCAGCGACTTCCCGCACCCCGAGGGAACGTGGCCCGACACGCGCGCGTGGCTGAAGAAGACCTTCCACGACATCCCGGTCGCCGAGACCCGGCGGATGCTGGGCCTGGCCGCCGCCGAGGTGTTCGGCTTCGACACGGACAAGCTCGCCCCGCTCGCCCGGCGCATCGGCCCGACCCCGGCCGACCTCGGCCAGGACGCCGACCAGAGCGCCGTCGAGGCGTCCTGGGCGCGCTCGCGCGACGTGGGCCGGCACTGGCTGACCGACCACGACTTCCCGACGATCGGGGCGACCCCATGACCACTCCCGCGGACCGGTACACGGTGATCTCGGCGGACTGCCACGCGGGCGCCGACCTCCTGGACTACCGGCCCTATCTGGAGTCCCGGCACCACGACGCGTTCGACGCCTGGGCCGCCACCTATGTGAACCCCTACGCGGACCTGCTCGCCGACACCGCCGACCGCAACTGGAACTCCGAGCGCCGTATCGAGGAGCTGGAGCGGGACGGCATCGTCGCCGAGGTCGTCTTCCCGAACACCATCCCGCCGTTCTTCCCGTCCGCGTCGCTCATGGCACCCGCGCCCACGCGCGAGGAGTTCGAGCGGCGCTGGGCGGGGCTGCGCGCCCACAACCGCTGGCTCGCGGACTTCTGCGCCGCCGCCCCCGGCCGCCGCGCGGGCGTCTTCCAGATCCTCCTCAACGACGTGGAGGAGGCCGTCAAGGAGATCCGCTGGGCGGCGGACGCGGGCCTGAAGGGCGGTCTGCTGCTGCCCGGCACCCCGCCGGGCTCCGGCCTCCCGGAGCTGTACTCGGCGACGTACGACCCGATCTGGCGGGTCTGCGCCGAACTGGGCGTGCCGGTCAACCACCACGCGGGCTCGGCCTCCCCGCCGCTCGGCGACGAACCCGCCGCCCGCGCGGTGTTCATGGTCGAGACGACCTGGTTCTCGCACCGCGCCCTGTGGCACCTCGTCTTCGGCGGCGCCTTCCGCAAGCACCCCGACCTGAAACTCGTCCTCACCGAGCAGGGCTCCGGCTGGATACCCGGCGTCCTCGACATGCTGGACTACTACCACGCGCGCCTCGTGCGGGCCGCGACGAAGGCGAACACCGCGGAGTCCAAGTTCGGCGCGGGGCTCGCCGATTCGATGGGCAAGGGCCCCTCCACGGTGTGGCGGGAGAACTGCTTCGTGGGCGCGAGTTTCATGCGCCCCCACGAAGTGCCGCTGCGCGACCGCATCGGCCTCGACAAGATCATGTGGGGCAGCGACTACCCGCACGACGAGGGCACCTACCCGTACACCCGCGAAGGGCTGCGCATCGCCTACGCGGGACTGCCGCGCGACGAGATCGCCGCCATGGTCGGCGGCAACACCGCCCGCGTCTACGGATTCGACCTCGGCCTCCTCGATCCGATCGCGGCCCGCGTGGGCCCCACCGTCGCCGAGATCGACGAACCCCTCAAGGAGCCCCCGGCGGACGCCACGAGCCCGGTCTTCGCGCCCGGAGCGTCGGTCCGGGTCTGGTGAGGGTGCGGGGTGCCATGCTCACCCCGTGACGGAACCAGACACGACGACAGGCCATGACGAGGCCCACGGCGGCGCGCTCGGCTCGCGGCTCAACTGGCTGCGCGCCGCCGTCCTCGGCGCCAACGACGGCGTGGTCTCCACCGCGGGCCTCGTCGTCGGCGTCGCCGGCGCCACCGACGACCGCTCCACCCTGCTCACGGCCGGACTCGCGGGGCTGCTCGCCGGATCGATGTCCATGGCGGCCGGCGAGTACGTCTCCGTCTCCACCCAGCGCGACTCCGAGAAGGCCGCGCTGGACATGGAGAAGCGCGAGCTGAAGGAACAGCCGGAGGCCGAACTCCAGGAACTGACCGACCTGTTGGCGGCGCGCGGACTCAGCCGTGACGTGGCCCGCGAGGCCGCCGAACAGCTCACCGAGCGCGACGCGCTGCGCGCCCACGCGAGCGTGGAGCTCGGCATCGACCCCGACGACCTCACCAACCCCTGGCACGCGGCCTGGGCCAGCTTCCTCGCGTTCACCGTGGGCGCCCTGCTTCCCCTGCTCGCCATCGTCCTCCCGCCCCCCGACCTGCGGCTGCCCGTCACGGTCGTCTCGGTCCTCGCCGCCCTCGCCCTCACCGGCTACAGCAGCGCGCGCACGGGCAACGCGGCGGTGGGACGGGCGATCGCGCGGAACGTGTGCGGGGGCGCGCTGGCCATGGCGGTGACGTACGCGGCGGGATCTTTGTTGGGAGCCGCCGGAGTCTGACCCTCTACCCCCGGTAATACTTGTCGGTAACAACATCTAGCCGGGGCTCGGTTCACGCCCGTACGGTGCACGCATGTCGACGCCCAACCTGCCCGATGTCGTGCTGTGGTCGATCCCCGCCTTCGTGCTGCTCACGATCGTGGAGATCGTGAGCGTGCGGCTCCATCCCGATGACGAGGGCGCCGCCGCCGGTTACGACACCAAGGACGCGACCACCAGCGTCACCATGGGGCTCGGCAGCCTCGTCTTCGACTTCCTGTGGAAGATCCCGATCGTCGCGATCTACACGGCGGTGTACGAACTCACGCCGCTGCGCGTGCCCGTGCTCTGGTGGACGATCCCGCTGATGCTGCTCGCGCAGGACTTCTTCTACTACTGGTCGCACCGGGGCCACCACGTCATCCGCATCCTGTGGGCGTGCCACGTGGTGCACCACTCCAGCCGCAAGTTCAACCTGACGACGGCGCTGCGCCAGCCCTGGACGAGCGTCACCTCGTGGCCCTTCTACCTGCCGCTCATCGCCTGCGGAGTGCATCCGGCGGCGCTCGCGTTCTGCTCGTCGGTCAACCTCGTCTACCAGTTCTGGATCCACACCGAACGCATCGACAAGATGTGGCGGCCCTTCGAGTTCGTCTTCAACACGCCCTCCCACCACCGCGTCCACCACGCCTCCCAGGGCGGCTACCTGGACCGCAACTTCGGCGGCATCCTCATCGTCTGGGACCGCCTCTTCGGCTCCTGGGTGGCGGAGGTCGAGCGGCCCGTCTTCGGCCTCACCAAGAACATCAGCACGCACAACCCGCTGCGCGTGGCCACCCACGAGTACGCCGCCATCGCCAGGGACCTCAGGGCGGCGACCGGTTGGCGCGAGCGGGCCGGGCGGCTGTTCCGCGGCCCCGGCTGGCAGCCCGCGCCGCAGCCGGCGCCGGAGCCCGCCCCCGCCCCGCAGGCCGTCGAGGGCGCCGCGTGACCCTGCCCCGGGCCCTGCGCACCGCCTTCCTCGCGGTGTGCGCCGCCGATCTCGTCGCGCTCCTCGCCGGGGCGCACACCGTCCACATCGTCCTCAAACCGCTGCTCATACCCGCCCTGCTCGCGTACGTCGTCGCGCGCGGCGGGCCCCGGCTGCTGTGCGGCGCGCTGCTGCTGGGGTGGGGCGGCGACGTCCTGCTGCTGTTCGACGACGACACCGCGTTCCTCGCGGGGATGGGCTGCTTCGCCGCCGGACACATCTGCTACCTGCTGCTCTTCAAGCGGGACGGAACGGCACGCGCGCGTGGTGGGCTGCTCGCGCTCGGCTACGGCGTCGTCCTGGCCGCCACGGTCGGCGCGCTCTGGCCCGACCTGCCCGCCGGTCTGCGCGGACCCGTCGCCGGATACAGCCTGCTGCTGACCGCGATGGCCTACGGCGCCTCGCGCCTCGGTCCGACCGCGGGCGTCGGCGGCGCCCTGTTCCTGCTGTCCGACTCGCTCATCGCCATGGGCCTCGCCGACTGGCCGACCCTGCCGCGCCCCGACTTCTGGATCATGCTCACCTACGTGGCCGCCCAGTTCCTGCTGGCCCAGGGAGTTCTCGATGCGCGCCCCGCGCCCCGTGCGGCGTACCGTGAAGAGAGCGCCGAAACCCGGCGCACCCCTCACTGACCTGCACAAAGGAACACCCCCCTATGCGCGCCACCACCATCCACGCCCCGTACGACATGCGGGTGGAGGACGTCCCCGAGCCCGTCGTCGTGCTCCCCACGGACGCCGTCGTGCGCGTCCTGCGCGCCTGCATCTGCGGCAGCGACCTGTGGGCCTACCGCGGCGAGGCCGCGCGGCAGCCGGGGCAGCGCATCGGACACGAGTTCCTCGGCATCGTCGAGGAGACCGGCGGCGAGGTGTCGGGCGTCCGCCGCGGGGACCTGGTGGTCGCGCCCTTCATGTGGTCCGACGGCGTGTGCGACTACTGCCGCGAGGGCCTGACCACCTCCTGCGAGCACGGCGGCTTCTGGGGCTCGGTCGGCTACGACGGCGGACAGGGCGAGGCCGTCCGCGTGCCCTACGCCGACGGCACCCTCGTTCAGCTGCCCGCCGAGGCCGCGTCCGACGACCACCTGCTGTCCGCCCTCCTGACGCTCTCCGACGTCATGGGCACCGGCCACCACGCCGCCCTCGGCGCGGGCGTCCGCAAGGGCGCCACGGTCGCCGTCGTCGGTGACGGCGCGGTCGGCCTGTGCGGCGTCCTCGCGGCCAAGCGGCTCGGCGCCGAGCGGATCATCGCGCTCGGCCGCCACCAGGTCCGCACCGACATCGCCCGCACCTTCGGCGCCACCGACGTCGTCGCCGAGCGCGGCGAAGCGGCCGTGGCGGCCGTCCGCGAGCTGACCGGGGGCCAGGGCGCGCACGCCGTGATCGAGGCCGTCGGCACCGAGCAGTCGATGCGGACGGCGGTGAACATCACCCGCGACGGCGGCGCCATCGGCTTCGTCGGCGTCCCGCACGGCAGCGGCACCGGCCTCGACCTGAGCGTCATGTTCAACCGGAACATCGCGCTGCGCGGCGGCGTCGCCCCCGTCCGCAGCTACATCCCCGACCTGCTGCCCGACGTCCTGGACGGCACGATCGACCCCTCGCCCGTCTTCGACATGACGGTCGACATGGAGGGCGTCCCGGGCGGCTACAAGGCGATGGACGAGCGCACCGCCCTGAAGGTGCTCGTCACCAACTGACGCCCGAAGGAACCGGGGTCAGCTCCAGCGGATCGGCAGCGGCAGCGCCGTCAGGACCGCCGACACCGCGACCACGACCCCCAGCACCACGACCTCCGCGCGCGCGGGGACGTACGCCCGCGTACGGTCCCGCGCGCGGGACAGCCGCAGCCGCGCCACCAGCGCCAGCACGGCGACCACCACCACGAGGAGCACCTTCGCGAGGAGCGTGCGCCCGTACGCCGTCGAGGTCAGCTGGTCGAGCACCGTGCTCACCGGCATCCGGCGCAGCGTGCTGCACACCCCGGTCGCCGTGATCGCGGCGAGCAGCACCGCGGCCACGCGCGCGTAGAGCCCCAGAAGCGCCGCGCCCGCCCCGGGAGCCGGGGTCCGCCACGCGTGCGTGGTGCGCAGTACGTACAGCAGGCCGCCCACCCAGAGAGCCGCGCTCGTGACGTGGACCAGGGTCAGACCCGCGCCGATGAGCGGGGTGTCCTCGGACGGCGGGTGGGCGCGCAGCGCCTCCGCGACCGCCACGGCGGCCAGCGGCAGCAGCGCCGTGCCGGGGCGCCGGGTCCGCGCGCACAGCGCCGCCACCAGGAACGCGTTCACCTCGACGAGGGCCAGCGTGCCGTCCCGTGTCCCGTACAGGCCGCCGATGTCGAGCGCCGCGAGACTGTCCGGGACCAGATTTCCGGAGGCCACCACGGAGGCGAGCCCCAGGGCCGCCGCGAACCCCGCCCACGGCGCGTACGGCGACCAGCGGCGCGGCTGCCGCGCGGCGGGCTCGACCCTGCGGGCGAGGAACCCGGCGAAGATCTCGCCGGCCTGGACGCACAGCGCGGCGAACAGCACGGTCCGCAGCAGCGCGATCCCGCCGGTGCCGGGCGCGGCGGCCTCACCCGTGCCGTCGAGGGCGGCCCGCGGCCCGAACATCGGGATCAGGGCCGCCGCGGCGACGAGCACGAGGACGGCGACGGCGCGCCCGGCGCCGGGTCTGCGGACGGGTACGTCCGCCGCAGCGGACAGTTCGGTGGTCGGCGGCATGGAACTCACCAAAGGATCTTGACCAGCAGTTCCGTGTGCGGGCAAGTCCAGGTCCGGCCGATGGACACGGTCATCCATGGCCGGGAAGACGCGCGGACGGCGGCTCCGGTTCGCCCGGACCGCCGGGGCGTCACGGTGTCGGCCACTCCGGCGCGTCGGTGCCCCAGCACCCGGGTGGCCGCCGCCAGTCGGCGGGCCCGCCCTCGAACGACACCGGGGGCAGCGCGTACCGCAGCCGCCCCAGCGGGCTGTCCGTCTCCGCGAGCCGGACGTCGGGATCCGGTGCCCCGCCGGGGGCCGCGGGCTCCGGCCGCACCCCGTGCACCAGCCAGTGCGCCGTCTGCGCGAGCGCGAGCCGGACCACCCGCGAACCGCCCTCCGCCGCCTGCTCGGTGACCGAGCGCAGCACGGCCGCCGCCAGCAGATACCCCGTGCCGTGGTCGAGCGCCTGCGCGGGCAGCGCCCCGGGCGAGTCCCCCTCCGCGCCGTCGCCCTCGATCCCCGCGATGCCCGTGGCGACCTGGACGAGGCTGTCGAAGCCGCGCCGCCCGCCCCACGGCCCGTACCCGCCCCAGGCCGAGAGGGACGCGACCACCAGGCCCGGACGTCGCTCCGCCAGCGCCTCGGGGGCGAGCCCGAACCGGTCGAGCGCGCCCGGCCGGTACCCCGTGACCACCACGTCCGCGCCGGACAGCAGCTCCTCGAAGACGCGCCGGTCCGCACCGGCGCCCAGGTCGAGCCGGGTCGAGCGCTTGCCGAAGCCGGTGTCGGCGTGCGCGTCCGGGTCCTCCGGCAACTGCGGCGCGTCCACCCGCAGCACGTCCGCGCCGAGCAGCGCCAGGGTGCGGGTGGCGACCGGGCCCGCGATGACCCGGGTCAGGTCCAGGACCCGCAGGGGCCGCCGCGGGTCCCGGGGCGGCGCGTCGTCGAGCCGTTCCCGTGTCAGGAGCTGGCGGGCGGCCACCTGGGCTCCCTGCGGGTGCGCGGCCCACCGGTCGGGGGTGCGCAGCGCGACGGCCAGGCCGCCGGCCGCGTACACGGTCTCCTCCACCTCGTACGCCGACCGCTCGGCGAGCAGCGCCGCCACGTCCGCCACGGACGCGTCCGCACCGGCCCCGAGCGCCGCGCGCAGCCGGGCCCGGTGGTGCGGGTAGTTCGCGTGGGTGCGCAGCCAGCCGTCCCGGGTGCGCCAGAAGCGCGACAGCGGGGCGAAGCTGACCGGGGCGCGCCCGTCGACGAGGAGATGCCGCTCGCTGGTGAAGGCCGTCGCCACCGCGCCGTCGTCGACCCGGACGGCGCCCACGTCCCGCCCCGCGCGCGTGGCGGCCAGTTCCGCGGCCGCGAGGGAGCACGCGCCGACGCAGGCCGCGGCCAGTTCGCGTACGGGGAGACGGGCGGGCAGCGCGCCCGCGCGCGTGAGGTGCGAGACGCGGGACAGCAGGGCGGGGTCTCCGCCGAGCGCGTCCCAGGCGGCGGCGGTGGCCGGGGAGGCGCCGGTTGCGTGGGTCATGCGGGCAGTGTGCCGCAGCGGTGGGGGGCGGGACCCGGCCGGGCCCCGCCCCCACCGTTCAGCGCCCTACTTGGTCACGGCGTCCAGCGCGTCCGCCGCACCGGCACCGTAGAAACTGTTCTTGTTCTTGCCGCCCACGCACACCGCGTCGACCGTGCCGTCGCCGTCGATGTCGTACGGGTCGGTGCACGCGGTCGCGTCGGCCTCCTTGTACAGCAGCGCCTTGACCTGCGCCGCCGAGGCCTTCGGGTGCGTCGACTTGATGAGCGCGGCGACGCCCGCGACGTGCGGCGACGCCATCGACGTACCGGCCATGTACTGCCACTTGCCGCCCGGCACCGTGGACAGGATCAGTCCGCTCGTCGCCGGGGGAGCGGGCGTCTGGTAGGCGGTGCTGTCGCCGCCGGGGGCCGCGATGTCGATGACGCCCTTGCCGTAGTTCGAGAACGAGGACTTGAGGCCCTTGGCGCCGGTCGCCGCGACGGTGACCACACCGGGCAGCTGCGACGGGATGTCGAAGCAGTCCTTGGTCCTGACGACCCGGTGCGTCGGCGTCGAGTCGTCCGGCGAGGAGTCGTCGACGATCTCGTCCTGGGCGAGGTCGGTGGCCGCGTTGCCGGCCGCCGCGACGTTCACCGCGCCCTTGCGCTCGGCGTACTGCGAGGCCCGGGTGACGGCCGTGACGAGCGCCTTCTGGTCGGCGTCCGTCGTGCAGTTGAACAGCCAGGGGTCGGTGTAGTAGCTGGAGTTGGTGACGTCCACCCCGTGGTCGGCCGCCCACACGAAGCCGCAGACCACGGCCTCCGTGTAGTACATGCCGGTGGCGGGCTCCGCCACCTTCAGGCTCGCGACCTTCACGCCCGGCGCGACCCCGGTGACGCCGACGCCGTTCTTGGCGGCGGCTATCTCACCGGCGACGTGCGTCCCGTGCCCGGACTCGCCCTCCACCGGCCGCCACGCGCTGTCCTTCTGCACGGGCACCCCGCCCAGGCAGCTGGCCGACGCCTTCTTGTCGAAGTTGGGGGCCAGGTCCGGGTGGGTGTCGTCGACGCCGGAGTCGAGCACGCCGACCGTCACCTTCGGGCTGCCGAGGGACACCTTGTGGGCCTTGTCCGCCTTCATCGCGGGCAGGTCCCACTGCAACGGCTCCAGCGGGTCCTGGTCCGCCGTGGCCGAGGCGGCCGCCTTCTTCGCCTCCGCCGCGGTCAGCACCTGCCGGGTGGCGAGGTCGTCGCTGGACTGCGCGGCCAGCGGCGCGGTGCGCGTGGCCCCGGCCGACTCGACCCCGCGCACGGTGCGCATCGTCTTCGCGAAGTCCGGGTTCTTGGAGTGGGCGACGATGACACCGATCTTGTCGTACGCGATGACGACGGTGCCGCCGGCCTTGCCGATGGCCTTCTCCGCCGCCGAACCGCCCTTGCCGGGGCGGACGTTGACGACGTAGCTGAGGTCGGGCCCGTCGGTGGCGACCGGTGCGCTCGCCGGGGTGTTGCCCTCCGTGTCGGCCGCCGACGCGGTCGCGTTCGGCAGAAAGGCCAGCGCGGTGACCGCCGCGATGCCGAGCGGCAGGGCCAAGGGGCGGCGGGCGCCGCGCGGACGCGGGCGGGAGTGGGGCGGCGTCATGAAGTCTCCGTTCGGACTGATGTCGGGCCGAGGACGTACGTCATGGTGGGGATCGACGGCGCGGGACGCGGCACTACTTGACGGCGTCGAGCGCATTGACGATGCCGTGGCCGTAGAAGCTGTTGTTCCGCGCGCTGCCGGTGCAGGTCGCCTTGTACGTGCCGGTGCCGTCGGGGTCGTACGAGGCCGGGCACGCCTGCGGGTCCGCCTGCGCCTTGAGCAGCGCCTGCAACTGGGCCGGAGTCGCCCTCGGGTGGCTGGACTTCAGCAGCGCGGCGACGCCGGCGGCGTGCGGGGACGCCATCGAGGTGCCCTGGAGATAGCCGTACGTGTTGCCCGGCAGCGTCGACAGGATGCGGCCGTTGGCGTCCGGGGTGCCCGGGATCTGGAGCTTGTCGCCGCCCGGCGCCGCGACGTCGATGACGCCCCTGCCGTAGCTGGAGTAGTACGACTTGGCCTTGTTCACGCCCGTGGCGCTGACCGTGACGACACCCGGCAACTGGGTCGGCACGTCGAAGCACTTGTGCGGGTCGATGGTGCGGGTGACCGGCGTCGAGTCGTCGGGACTGGAGTCGTCGACGATCGCGTCCGAGTCGAGGTCGTGCGACGAGTTGCCCGCCGAGGCCAGGTTCAGGGTGCCCTTGTGGGTGGCGTAGAGCTGCGCCCGGTTCACCGCGTCCACGATGGCCCGCTGGTCGGGGTCGTCGAGGCAGTTGTACAGCCACGGGTCCACGTAGTAGCTGCTGTTGGTGACCTCGACGCCATGGTCGGCGGCGAAGACGAAGGCGCAGACGACGCTCTCCGGGTAGAACAGCTCGGTCTGCGGATCGGCCACCCGGATGCCCGCCACCTTCACGCCGGGCGCGACGCCCGCGACGCCGACTCCGTTGCGGGCGGCTGCGATCTCACCCGCGACATGCGTGCCGTGGTAGTGGTCCGGGGTCGCGGGCCGCCAGGCGCCGTACGAGGTGTCCGCCTTGCCGCCGACGCAACTGGCCGACTGGGAGGCGGAGAAGTTCGCGGTGAGATCCGGGTGGGTGTCGTCGACGCCGGTGTCGATCACCCCGACCGTGACGTTTCTGCTGCCCGGGTCGATCTTCGCCGCCTTGTCGGCGCCGATCGCCCTGAGGTCCCACTGGTTGGCCTCCAGCGGCTCCTCGCCCGAAGTCGCCTTCGCGGAGGCGGCCTTGACCTCGGCCGCCGTCAGCTTCTGGACACGCCCCTCGTCGGTGGTGCCGGCCGCGCTGAGCGGCGTGGTGCGGGTGGCGCCCGCCGAGGCCACGCCCTTGGTGGCGCGGACCTGCTTGCCGAAGTCCGGGTTGGCCGAGTGGACCACGAAGACGCCGATCCTGGCGTACGTCTCCACGACGGAACCACCGGACGCGGATATCGCCTTGCGGACGGAAGCGATCGTGCGCGCGTCCGTGCTCCGTGTGTTGACGACGTACGCGAGCGAGGTGTCGGAGGCCGAACCGGCGTTCACCACGGGGGAGTCGGCCGGCGCGGCGGACGCGGCCGGCAGGAAGCCGAAGGACGCCGTGAGCGCGAGGCCGATCGGCAGCGCGAGGGCCATACGTCGTCTGGCACGAAGATGAGCCATGGGATCTCCACATCATCCGTCGTTCAAGGGCGAATGGGGGCATATCTGGGGGCATATGCGGAAAGCCCGAACACATGTGGTGCTCGGGCAGGTACATGACGCGTGGTGCGGTGCGAACGTATCTCTAGTCGCCGCAGGTCATCAACGAGTTCCGAAAGAAATCAAGGGAGTTGAACCGCTCCGTACGCGCCGCCGTGCCGTTGTGCAGGGGGCAAGGAGCACGATCCACCCCCCTGTCGGATCACGTCGGCTCGCTCTACCATCGCGACCCGGCCCACGTGATCCACGTCACCATGAGGTCCGAGAACACGTATGCCCGCACAGCCAGAGTCGCCCGCGACTCGAGCAACTCCCCTTGATCAGTCCCCGAAAGTACCCGCACCACGAGGAGACTCCGTGGCCACCGACGCACCACCACCGCAGAAGGGCAGTCCGGACGAGCCCCGCGCGCTGCCCTCCACCGAGGAGTTCACCGAGGTGCAGCAGAGCGCGGAGTTCGGCGAACTGCGCCACGCGCACCGCTCGTTCGCCTTCCCGCTCACCATCGCGTTCATCGCCTGGTATCTCGTGTACGTCCTGCTCTCCAGCTACGCGGGCGACTTCATGGGCACCAAGGTCGTCGGCAACATCAACGTCGCCCTCGTCCTCGGTCTCGCCCAGTTCCTCACCACGTTCCTCATCGCCTGGTGGTACTCGCGGCACGCCGCGACGAAGCTCGACCCCAAGGCCGAGGCCATCAAGTCCCGTATGGAGGGCGGCGCATGAGCCCCGTCACGTCACAGATCACCCTGGCCGCCGCCGAGGCGAGCGACCACCGTCCGCTGATCATCACCCTGTTCTCGGTCTTCGTCGTGGCCACCTTGGTCATCACCGTATGGGCGGGCCGCCAGACCAAGAGCGCGTCCGACTTCTACGCGGGCGGACGGCAGTTCACCGCCTTCCAGAACGGCCTCGCGGTCTCCGGCGACTACATGTCCGCCGCGTCGTTCCTCGGTATCGCGGGCGCCATCGCCCTCTTCGGCTACGACGGCTTCCTGTACTCGATCGGCTTCCTGGTCGCCTGGCTCGTCGCCCTGCTCCTGGTCGCCGAACCGCTGCGCAACTCCGGCCGCTACACGATGGGCGACGTGCTCGCCTACCGGATGCGCCAGCGCCCGGTGCGCACCGCCGCCGGCACCTCCACCATCGTCGTCTCGATCTTCTATCTGCTCGCGCAGATGGCGGGCGCGGGCGTCCTGGTCTCGCTGCTGCTCGGCATCACCTCGGACGAGGGCAAGATCGGCATCGTCGCTCTCGTCGGCGTCCTGATGATCGTGTACGTCACCATCGGCGGCATGAAGGGCACCACCTGGGTGCAGATGGTCAAGGCGGTGCTGCTCATCGCCGGCGCCGTCCTGCTGACCTTCCTGGTCATGCTGAAGTTCAACTTCAACATCTCGGACCTGCTCGGCACCGCCGCCGAGAACAGCGGCAAGGGCACGCCGTTCCTGGAGCCGGGTCTCAAGTACGGCGTCACGGCCACCTCGACGATCGACTTCATCTCGCTGGGCATCGCGCTCGTCCTCGGCACCGCCGGCCTGCCGCACATCCTGATCCGCTTCTACACGGTGCCGACCGCCAAGGCCGCCCGTAAGTCGGTCAACTGGGCCATCGGCATCATCGGCGTCTTCTACCTGATGACCCTCGCCCTCGGCTTCGGCGCCGCCGCGCTCATCAAGCCGGAAGAGATCATCGCCTCGAACAAGGCGGGCAACACCGCGGCACCCCTGCTCGCCCTCCATCTGGGCGGCGTCGACTCCAGCTGGGGCGCGATCCTGCTGGCGTCCATCTCGGCCGTCGCCTTCGCCACGATCCTCGCGGTCGTCGCGGGCCTGACGCTGGCCTCGTCGTCGTCCTTCGCGCACGACATCTACGCCAACGTGATCAAGAAGGGCCAGGCGACCGAGAAGCAGGAGATGCGGGCCGCCCGCTGGGCCACGGTCTTCATCGGCATCGTCTCGATCGCCCTCGGCGCGCTCTCCCGCGACCTGAACGTGGCGGGCCTGGTCGCCCTGGCCTTCGCCGTCGCCGCCTCCGCGAACCTGCCGACGATCCTCTACAGCCTCTTCTGGAAGCGCTTCAACACCAACGGCGCGCTGTGGTCGATCTACGGCGGCCTGTTCACCGCCGTCTTCCTGGTGCTCTTCTCGCCGGTCGTCTCCGGCAAGGAGACGTCGATGTTCAAGAACGCCGACTTCGACTGGTTCCCGCTGGAGAACCCGGGCCTCATCTCGATCCCCGTCGGATTCCTGCTCGGCATCATCGGCACCTACCTGGCCAAGGACAAGGCCGACGCGGGCAAGTACGCGGAGCTGGAGGTGCGCTCCCTCACGGGCACCGGCGCCCACTGACCCCGCTTCGTACCGTGCCCCCGTCGCAGTCGGCTGGTAGCTCTCTACGACGGGGGCGCGGCACGCTCGTGGGATCACCGGAGGGTCGGTGTCGGACCCGTCACGTAGGCTCGGTCAGTGTCAGGCCTTACACGCACGACAAGAGGGAGGGGGCCCACGTGCTCATCGACACCTACGGCCGGGTGGCCACCGACCTGCGGGTCTCGCTGACCGACCGCTGCAATCTCCGGTGCACGTACTGCATGCCCGAAGAGGGACTGCAGTGGCTCGGCAAGTCGGATCTGCTGACCGACGACGAGATCGTCCGTCTCATCCGCATCGCCGTCACGCACCTGGGCATCACCGAGGTCCGCTTCACCGGCGGCGAGCCCTTGCTGCGGCCCGGCCTGGTCGGCATCGTCGAGCGGGTCGCCGCCCTGGAGCCCCGCCCCCAGATGTCCCTGACGACGAATGGCATCGGGCTGAAGCGCACCGCCGCCGCACTCAAGCAGGCGGGCCTGGACCGGGTGAACGTGTCGCTGGACACGCTGCGCCCCGACGTCTTCAAGACGCTGACCCGCCGCGACCGCCACAAGGACGTCATCGACGGCCTCGCCGCGGCCCACGAGGCGGGCCTGACCCCGGTGAAGATCAACTCGGTCCTGATGCCGGGGCTGAACGAGGAAGAGGCCCCCGACCTCCTCGCCTGGGCCGTCGAGCACGACTACGAGCTGCGCTTCATCGAGCAGATGCCCCTGGACGCCCAGCACGGCTGGAAGCGCGAGGGCATGGTCACCGCCGGTGACATCCTGGCCTCCCTGCGCACCCGCTTCGAGCTGACCCCCGAGGAGTCCGGGGAGCGCGGCTCCGCCCCGGCCGAGCGCTGGACCGTCGACGGAGGACCGCACCGCGTCGGCGTCATCGCCTCGGTGACCCGCCCGTTCTGCGCGGCCTGCGACCGCACCCGCCTCACCGCCGACGGCCAGGTCCGCACCTGCCTGTTCGCCCGGGAGGAGACGGATCTGCGCGCGGCCCTGCGCGCGGACGGTCCGGAGGGCGACGACGAGGCCATCGCCCGCATCTGGAAGCTCGCGATGTGGGGCAAGAAGGCGGGCTCGGGCCTCGACGACCCGACGTTCCTGCAGCCCGACCGCCCGATGTCGGCGATCGGCGGCTGACCGGCGGAGCACCGCCTGCTGACCGGTGGGTCAGTCCTGCCGCTCGGCGGACTCCCACTCGGCCAGCGTCACGACGTCCTTCAGGAACCCTCGTACGCCGAGGAACTGGGAGAGATGCTCGCGGTGCTCGTCACACGCGAGCCAGGTCTTGCGGCGCTCCGGCGTGTGCAGCTTCGGGTTGTTCCACGCCAGCACCCACACCGCGTCGGCACGGCAGCCCTTGGCCGAGCACTGCGGGGTCGTGGGGGACGACGGGGTCGGTCCGGACAGGTTCGCGAGATTCACGCCTCAACCTTAAACGGCCCGGAAAACCCGTCGGAAAGGCCCGGGAAAAGGCGACGCCGAGCAGCCACGGGGGGAGCTGCCCGGCGTCGGTCCGTCGCTCCGACGGGGGATGCGGAGCGCGTACGCAGTATGTCACGCGCGACCCCGTACCCGGCACCGGAACCACATGATTGATCTGAGCTTTTCTTGAGCTTTATCGACCAGTCGTACCGCGGGCCGATGACGTCGGTGGACGCCGCCGAGGGCTACGCCCGGTCTTCCGGGACGGATTCCGCGGGACCCGCCGCGGGCGTCGGAGCGATCATCGGACGCGAGGGGGCCGGCACGAAGGTCGACGGCAGGTTCGGCGCGTTCTCCCGGCCGGCGTTGGCGATGACCACGGCCACGTAGGGAAGGAAGGCGCCCAGCACCAGGGTCACGATGGCGACGGGCCGCTCGATGTCCCACAGCACCGCCGTGGCGATCACCGCGAGTGTGCGGATCGCCATCGAGATGACGTACCGGCGCTGCCGCCCCCGCACGTCCTCGGCAAGCCCCTGCCGGGCTCCGGTGATCCGGAAAACCTGTGCTCCGCCGTTGTCACTGTGCTTCCGCATCGCATTCCACCACCCGCCAGCTCGCCGGACTCTCCCCGGACCGGACCGCAACCACGTTACGCCGGGGCTGCGTCGGCTACGAGACCGGGGCAGCCCTGACCTGGGCGTGCACCCTGCGCCGTACCACGTATGGGGTGCCCCGACATGCGCCGTACGGAGTACGGCCGGAGACTGATCGCACGTGAGTGGCGCAGGCCGCGCACTCCGCGCCGCTTGAGGAGGCGATGTCATGAGTTGGTTGTGGGCGATCATCGTGGGTCTGGTGCTGGGCCTGATCGCGAAGGCGATTCTGCCGGGCAAGCAGCAGATCCCGCTGTGGCTGACGACGGTCTTCGGCATCATCGGCAGCGTGCTCGGCAACTGGGCGGCCACGGGCCTCGGCGTCAACGACACCAAGGGCATCGACTGGATCCGCCATCTGCTCCAGCTGATCGGCGCCGTCGTGGTCGTCGCGGTGGGCGACATGGCGTGGACGGCACTGAGGGGCAACAAGAAGCGGGCCTAGAGCAGGACGCCCGAGGGTGAACAGCACCCTCGGGCGTCGCAGTGGGGCGTCAGGCGCCCTTGACCTCGACGGCGGCCAGGTTCTTCTTGCCGCGGCGCAGCACCAGCCAGCGCCCGTGCAGCAGCTCCTCCGTGCCCGGCACGAAGTCCTCGGCGGCGACCTTGACGTTGTTCACGTAGGCCCCGCCCTCCTTCACCGTCCGCCGCGCGGCGGACTTGCTGGCCACGAGGCCGACCTCGGCGAACAGGTCGACGACCGGGCCGAGCTCGCTGACCTCGGCCTTCGGCAGCTCCGACAGGGCGGCCGCGAGGGTCGCCTCGTCCAGGTCCGCCAGCTTGCCGTCGCCCTGACCGAACAGCGCCTTCGACGCGGAGATCACGGCGGCCGTCTGGTCGGCGCCGTGCACCAGCGTCGTCAGCTCCTCGGCCAGCGCGCGCTGCGCCGCACGGGCCTGCGGGCGCTCCGCGGTCTGCGCCTCCAGCGCCTCCAGCTCCTCGCGGGACTGGAAGGACAGGATCCGCATGTAGGTGGAGATGTCGCGGTCGTCCACGTTCAGCCAGAACTGGTAGAAGGCGTACGGCGACGTCATCTCCGGGTCGAGCCAGACGGCGCCGCCCTCGGTCTTGCCGAACTTGGTGCCGTCGGCCTTGACCATCAGCGGCGTCGCGATGCAGTGCGCCGTCGCCTCCGGCTCCAGGCGGTGGATCAGGTCGAGACCGGCCGTGAGGTTGCCCCACTGGTCGGAGCCGCCCTGCTGGAGCGTGCAGCCGTAGCGCCGGTACAGCTCCAGGAAGTCCATGCCCTGGAGCAGCTGGTAGCTGAACTCCGTGTAGCTGATGCCCTCCTGCGACTCCAGGCGCCGGGCCACGGAGTCCTTGGTCAGCATCTTGTTGACCCGGAAGTGCTTGCCGATGTCGCGCAGGAACTCGATCGCGGACATCCCGGCGGTCCAGTCCAGGTTGTTCACCATGACCGCCGCGTTCTCGCCCTCGAAGTCGAGGAAGGGCTCGATCTGCGAGCGCAGCCGGGTCACCCAGTTCGCGATCGTCTCCGGGTCGTTCAGCGTGCGCTCCGCCGTCGGGCGCGGGTCGCCGATCTGGCCCGTGGCGCCGCCGACCAGCGCCAGCGGGCGCAGGCCCGCCTGCTGGAGGCGGCGCATGGTCAGCACCTGCACCAGGTGGCCGACGTGCAGGGAGGCCGCGGTCGGGTCGAAACCGCAATAGAACGTGATCGGACCGTCCGCGAGCGCCTTGCGCAGTGCGTCCTCGTCAGTGGACTGGGCCCACAGCCCGCGCCACTTCAGCTCGTCGACGATGTCCGTCACGGTTCCGGGTCTCCTTGCACAGTTCTATTGGGGCCCGACCAGTCTATGGGCGATCGGAAAGCGCTCAGACGCCCTGGCTGACCGAGCTCATGTTGAAGTCCGGCACCCGCAGGGCCGGCATCGCAGCCCTAGTGAACCAGTCGCCCCACTCGCGCGGCAGCGTCTTTTCCGTGCGCCCGGCCTCGGTGGCCCGCCGCAGCAGGTCCACCGGCGACTCGTTGAACCGGAAGTTGTTCACCTCGCCCACGACCTCGCCGTTCTCCACCAGGTACACGCCGTCGCGGGTCAGCCCGGTCAGCAGCAGCGTCGCCGGATCGACCTCGCGGATGTACCAGAGGCAGGTGAGCAGCAGCCCGCGCTCCGTGGCGGCGACCATCTCATCGAGCGATCTGCCCGAGCCGCCGTCGAGGATCAGGTTGTCCCCGGAGGGCGCGACCGGCAGCCCGGTCAGCGCGGCGCTGTGCCGCGTCGTCGTCAGGTGCTTCAGCTCCCCGCCGGAGATCCACTCCGTGGCGGAGACCGGCAGCCCGTTGTCGAAGACGGACGCGTCGTCGCCCGAGGTGTGGGCAAGGACGAACGGCGCGCACTCCAGGCCCGGCGCGTGCGGGTCGCTGCGCAGCGTCAGCGGCAGCTCGCTGAGCCGGTCGCCGACGCGGGTGCCGCCACCCGGCCTGCTGAACACGGTCCTGCCCTCGGCGGCGTCCCGCGCGCCCGCCGACCACAGGAGATAGATCAGCAGGTCGGCGACGGCGGTCGGCGGCAGCAGCGTCTCGTACCGGCCCGCGGGCAGGTCGATCCGCCGCTCCGCCCAGCCGAGACGGGTGGCCAGCTCGGCGTCCATCGCGGCCGGGTCGACGTCCTTGAAGTCCCGCGTGGAGCGCCCCGCCCACGCCGAGCGGCGGCGGTCCGGCGACTTGGCGTTCAGCTCCAGCGTCCCGTTCGGCTGGTCGTGGCGCAGCCGCACACCCGTCGACGTACCGACATAGCTGGAGGTCAGCTCGTGGTTGGCGAAGCCGTAGAGCTCGCGCCCGCCCGCCTTGGCCCGCGCGAACGCCTCACCGAGCGCGGGCGCGAACTCCGTGAACACCGCCGACGAGGTCTCGGCCGGCGCCTGCGTGAAACCGGGGTCCTGCGGTACGCCGTCGACCAGCGGCTGGGCGTCCTCGGCGGGGCCCGCCTCGGCGGCGGCCTCCTCGGCGGCGCGGACCAGCGGTTCGAGGTCGGCGGCGGTCACGGCGGACCGGGACACGACACCGGTCGCCGTGCCCTGCTTGCCGTCGACGGTCGCGATGACGGTGAGCGTGCGGCCCCGCGTCACCCCGTTCGTCGTCAGCGCGTTGCCCGCCCAGCGCAGATTGGCGGTCGAGGTCTCGTCGGCGATGACGACGCACCCGTCGGCCCGCGACAGCTCCAGGGCGCGCTCGACGGTCTCGTGGGGCTTGCTGCTACGAGGGCTCATCGACCCGCCTCCTGCGTCGTGTTGAGGATGTTGACGCCCTTGAACAGCGCGCTGGGACAGCCGTGCGAGACGGCCGCGACCTGGCCGGGCTGGGCCTTGCCACAGTTGAAGGCGCCGCCCAGGACATAGGTCTGCGGGCCGCCGACCGCCGCCATGGAACCCCAGAAGTCGGTCGTCGTCGCCTGGTAGGCGAAGTCCCGCACCTGACCGGCGAGCCGTCCGCCACGGATCGCGTACGCCCGCTGCGCGGTGAACTGGAAGTTGTACCGCTGCATGTCGATGGACCAGGACCGGTCGCCGACCAGGTACAGGCCGTTGTCCACGCCCGAGATCAGGTCCTCGGTCGACAGACCGCCCGGATCGGGCTGGAGCGACACGTTCGCCATCCGCTGCACCGGCACGTGCCCGGGGGAGTCGGCGTACGCGCAGCCGTTGGACCGCTCGAACCCCGTGAGCCGGGCGATCCTGCGGTCGAGCTGGTACCCGACCAGCGTGCCGTCCTTCACCAGGTCCCAGGACTGCCCGGCCACGCCCTCGTCGTCGTAGCCGATGGTGGCGAGCCCGTGCTCGGCGGTCCTGTCGCCCGTCACGTTCATGATCTCGGAGCCGTACTTGAGCTTCCCGAGCTGGTCGAAGGTGGCGAAGGAGGTGCCCGCGTACGCCGCCTCGTAGCCCAGCGCGCGGTCCAGCTCGGTGGCGTGCCCGATGGACTCGTGAATCGTCAGCCACAGATTGGACGGGTCCACGACCAGGTCGTAACTGCCCGCCTTGACACTCGGCGCCCGCATCTTCTCGGCGAGCAGCCCGGGGAGCTCGGCCAGCTCTCCCTCCCAGTCCCAGCCCGTCCCCGTCAGGTACTCCCAGCCCCGGCCGGCCGGCGGCGCGATGGTGCGCATCGAGTCGAACTCGCCGCTGGAGTCGTCCACGGCGACCGCGGTCAGCTGGGGGTGCAGCCGGACCCGCTGCTGGGTCGTCACGGTCCCCGCCGTGTCCGCGTAGAACTTGTTCTCGTGCACGGCCAGGAGCGAGGCGTCGACATGGCTGACCCCGTCGGCCGCGAGCAGCCGCGCGCTCCAGTCGGCGAGCAGCCCGGCCCGCTCCTGCTCGGGCACCGAGAAGGGATCGATCTCGTACGCGGAGACCCAGGTCTTCTCGGCGTGGACCGGCTCGGCGGCCAGTTCGACGCGCTCGTCGGAGCCGGCCGCCTTGATCACCTGCGCGCTGAGCTTGGCCATCTGCACGGCCTGCGAGGCGACCTTCGCCGCGGCGTCCATCGTCAGGTCGACCCCGGAGGCGAAGCCCCAGGTGCCGCCGTGCACCACCCGCACCGCGTACCCCAGGTCCGTGGTGTCGGAGGAGCCGGCCGGCCGGGCGTCCCTCAGCCTGACCGCGGCGCCGCGCACCCGCTCGAAGCGGAAGTCCGCGTGCTCGGCGCCCAGGGCCCGGGCGCGGGCGAGCGCCGCGTCGGCCAGGGCCCGCAGCGGCAGCGCCGTGAAGGCTTCATCGATCGTATGGGGCACAAGGCCTCCCTGTTCGTCGCGGTTCGTCGCCTCGGGCGGGCTCTGATCATGTCGCGGGACAGGGGTGCGCGGCCAGACCTTTCTGTAGGGACCCCACAGTGAGTCGCGTACGCCACTGTCGGTGGTCGATTCTCCGTACCAAGGGTCGTACCGATAGGTTTCGAAGACCACCACCGCTATCGAAAGGGTGATCCGTTGAGCCGCTCGGTTCTCGTCACCGGAGGAAACCGGGGCATCGGCCTCGCCATCGCCCGTGCTTTCGTCGAGGCAGGCGACAAGGTCGCGTTCACCTACCGCTCGGGCGAGCCGCCCAAGGAGCTCATCGACGCCGGGGCGCTCGCCGTGAAGTGCGACATCACCGTCACCGAGCAGGTGGAGCAGGCCTACAAGGAGATCGAGGAGAAGCACGGCAACGTCGAGGTGCTCGTCGCCAACGCCGGCGTCACCAAGGACCAGCTCCTCATGCGCATGTCCGAGGAGGACTTCACGTCCGTCCTCGACACCAACCTCACCGGCACCTTCCGGGTCGTGAAGCGTGCCAACCGCGGCATGCTGCGCGCCAAGAAGGGCCGCGTCGTGCTGATCTCCTCCGTCGTCGGCCTGCTCGGCTCCGCGGGGCAGGCGAACTACGCCGCCTCGAAGGCGGGTCTGGTCGGTTTCGCGCGCTCCCTCGCCCGTGAGCTGGGGTCGCGCAACATCACTTTCAACGTCGTCGCCCCGGGTTTCGTCGACACCGACATGACCCAGGCCCTGACCGACGAGCAGCGCGCCGGCATCGTGTCGCAGGTGCCGCTCGGCCGGTACGCGCAGGTCGAGGAGATCGCCGGAGTGGTGAAGTTCCTGACCTCCGACGACGCCTCGTACATCACTGGAGCCGTCATCCCGGTTGACGGCGGATTGGGCATGGGTCACTGAGAACGATGACTAGTACTGGCGGAATCCTCGAGGGCAAGCGCATCCTCATCACCGGTGTGCTGATGGAGTCCTCCATCGCCTTCCACGCCGCGAAGCTGGCGCAGGAGCAGGGCGCGGAGATCATCCTCACCGCCTGGCCGCGGCCGACGCTGACCGAGCGCATCGCCAAGAAGCTGCCCCAGCCGGAGAAGGTCAAGGTCCTGGAGCTCGACGTCTCGAACGACGAGCACCTCGCGCGCCTGGAGGGCCAGGTCCGTGAGCACCTGGGCGACCGTCTCGACGGCGTCGTGCACTCCATCGGCTTCGCGCCGCAGGACGCGCTCGGCGGCAACTTCCTGAACACGCCGTTCGAGTCCGTGGCCACCGCCATGCACGTCTCCGCCTTCTCCCTGAAGTCGCTGACGATGGCGCTGCTGCCCCTGATGACTGAAGGCGGCAGCGTCGTCGGCCTCACCTTCGACGCCCAGTTCGCCTGGCCGCAGTACGACTGGATGGGCCCGGCCAAGGCCGCCCTGGAGGCCACCAGCCGCTACATGGCGCGCGACCTCGGCAAGCACGACATCCGCAGCAACCTGGTCTCGGCGGGCCCGCTCGGCTCCATGGCCGCCAAGTCCATCCCGGGCTTCAGCGACCTCGCGGCGGTCTGGGACTCGCGCTCCCCGCTCGAGTGGAAGCTGGACGACCCGGAGCCGGCCGGCAAGGCCATCGTCGCCCTGCTGTCCGACTGGTTCCCGAAGACGACCGGCGAGATCGTCCACGTGGACGGCGGGCTGCACGCCATCGGCGCCTGAGCACGTACCCCCGTTCGGCCCACCGGCCGGGCGCACACGAGGGACCTTCTTGCACCCTGGGTGCGAGGAGGTCCCTTTGTGCGCCTGCCCCGACGCATAACCCCAGCCCTCGCCGTCGTACTCCTGATCGCCGTACTCCCGTACGACGCCGCGTCCGACGAAAAGCCCGGCAAACCCGAGCGTGAACTGTTCGGCGCCCAGTGCCGCACCCAGATCGACGGCTCACGCGTGCGCGCCGTCTGCCACAACCCGTACCCGGGTGTCGACGCCGTCGCCCTGCACATCGAGTGCGCCCCGTGGTGGGACATCGACACCGACTCGGCGCCGCGCGAGGTGAACCCCGCCGAGACGGTCCGGCTCGACGGGCGGTGCTGGAAGAAGGTGCGGGACGTGTGGGTCAGCCACCGAAAGGTGGCCCGGTGAGGCGCCCCGGACGGCACAGGAACGGATAGCCCGCCGCCTCCGTCGCCGCGGCCTCCGCGTCCCCGTCCCGGATCGCGTCGACCAGCCCCGCGTGGTCCATGTGGTTCTCCGCGGTCAGCCGCTCGCCCACGTCCTCGCGCAGCCAGTCCCGCAGCACCTCGCCGAGGTCCGCGTACATCGCCGTCATCACGTCGTTGTGGGACGCCGCCACCACGGCCATGTGGAAGGTCGCGTCCGCCGTCACGAACGCCTCCGTGTCGCCCGACTCCCACGCCTCCTCACGGCGTACGAGCAGTGCGTCCAGCTGCTTCACGTCGCGCTCCGTGCGCCGCACCGCGGCCAGCTTCGCCGCGCTGGACTCCAGCGTGGAGCGCAGCTCGGCGATGTGCCGCGGATCGGCCTCGGCGAACCGGCGCTGCATCACCCCGGCCAGCTCGCTCGTCGCCACGACGTACGTGCCCGAGCCCTGCCGGATGTCGAGGAGTCCGTTGTGCGCGAGGGCGCGCACCGCCTCCCGCACCGTGTTCCGCGCCACACCCAGCTGCTCCACCAGCTCCGGCTCCGTCGGGATCCGGGAGCCCACCGGCCACTCGCCCGACGAGATCTGGGCGCGCAGGGCGGAGATGACCTGCTCGGAGAGGGCCGAGCGCCTGGGAGAGGTCAGCGGCATGGCGTTCCTTCGTGCGGACGGACTGTGAACAGTAGCGAACCGACGGAACAACCGACGGCACCGATTGGACAGTCAATCATCCCATGATTCTAAGATGGGTCTCATGGCTAGTGAGGACACCCCGACGATGGCGCCGCCGAGCACCGATTCCCCGATCCCCCGCGACGCACCTGAACAGGACGTTCTTCAAAAGAAGGACGAAGGCGCCGCCCCGCGCGCGTGGGCGATACGTCTCGTCACCGTCGGCATCGTCCTCGCCGCCCTGAACCTGCGGCCGGCCATCACCAGCCTCGGCGCCCTCCTCGAAGAGGTCCGCGACGGGCTCGGCATGAGCGGAAGCCTCGCCGGGCTGCTCACCTCCGTGCCGCCGCTCTGCTTCGCCGTCTTCGGCGTGATGGCACCGCGGTTCGCCAAGCGGTTCGGCGCCGGCGCGGTCGTCTGCTTCGGCATGGCCGCGATCACCGCGGGCCTGATCATCCGCCCGTACACCGGCAACACCGTCGGCTTTCTGGTCGCCAGCGCCCTCGCGCTCATGGGCATCGCGGTCAGCAACGTCCTGATGCCGGTCATCGTCAAGCGCTGGTTCCCCGACCGCGTCGGCTCCATGACCGGCCTCTACTCGATGGCGCTCGCCGCCGGCACCTCGCTCGCCGCCGCCGCGACCGTGCCCATGACCGACGGCCTCGGCGGCAACTGGCAGACCGGCCTCGCCGTGTGGGCCGCGCTCGGCGCCGTCGCCCTGCTGGCGTGGATCCCGCTCGTGCGCGACCGGGGCCCCGCGGAACCCGCGCGCACGCAGGGCGGCACGGCGGAGGACGGCCTGCGCATCACCCGCAGCCGCACCGCTTGGGCGCTCGCCGTCTTCTTCGGGCTCCAGGCCACGGCCGCGTACATCACGATGGGCTGGATGGCGCAGATCTTCCGCGACGCCGGCGTCTCCGCGTCGACCGCCGGCATTCTGCTCGCCGTCACGATGGTGATGGGCGTGCCGCTCGGCTTCGTCATCCCGCGCGTCGCCGCCCGGCTGCCCAGCCAGGGCCCGATGGTGATCGCCCTCGGCGTGTGCGGCCTGGCCGGATACGCGGGCCTCTACCTCGCCCCGGCCTCCGGCGCGTGGGCCTGGGCGATCCTCCTCGGCATCTCCAACTGCGCCTTCCCGCTGGCCCTCACCATGGTCGGCATGCGCGCCCGCACCGGCGCCGGCGTCGCCAAGCTCTCCGCGTTCGCCCAGTCCACCGGCTACCTGATCTCGATCCCGGGACCGCTGCTCGTCGGCGTCCTCTACCAGCACAGCGGCGGCTGGGGCGTGCCGATCGCGCTCATGGCCGCGCTGATGGTGCCGCAGATCGTGATCGGCGTCTTCGCGGGCCGCAACCGGACGGTCGAGGACGAGCTGGCCCCCGCGTCCTGACGTTCGGGGACGGGTGCGACACTTGCCGCATGTCGCCAGTGCTCGAACCCAATCCGCAGAACGGCCAGAAGAAGCTCCTCGGAGTCCTCGGCCTGATGCTGCTCGTCACCGTCGTCGTCGCCGTCATCGCCACCCTCGCCTCACCGTGACCCGGTGACCCGATGGCCGGGCGGGGGTGGGGTTAACTCCACCATCCCCTAGGGGGCCAGGCTCAGGGTCAACTGGGTGGATCACCCGATGGGCCCGGGGCCGTCCGGTCCGTACCGTCGAAGTGTCGCCGAGAACGGCGACGCGACAGACGAAGAAGACGCCCACGACCGGGTCGCACGGTCGTACGGCGTCACGGATCCCGGAGGCATTCATGTCGGCCCCCTCGCACACCCGGTCCCACCCGGCAGCCACGGGCGGCGTCGACATCCGGCTGCCCTGGTGGGCCGTCGTGCTGCCGGCCATCGCCTTCGTGACGCTGCTCCTGCTGATCCTCAACCCGGCCGACGGGCAGGCCGCGGCGGGCGATCCGTCCGTCGCGCACCTCCTGTCCCGCGCCAAGGAGCTGCTGCTCCCGTAGGCCGTGTACAGGGCCGTTCACTCCTGCCGGGCGAGCCCGTCAACTCCCTGCGCCCCGTGCCCGGTTTCATGCGAAGCTGGGAACCATGAGCGTCGCAGAACCCCGCAGGATTGTCCTTTTCCGGCATGCCAAGGCGGACTGGCCCCAGGTCTCCGACCACGAGCGCCCGCTGGCCGAGCGGGGCCGCAGGGACGCCCCGGTCGCCGGCCGCAAGCTGGCCGACTCGGGAGTCCCCTTCGACCTGGCCCTCTGCTCGACCGCCGCCCGCACCCGTGAGACCTGGAAGCTCGCCGTCGCCGAGCTGCCCGATCGCCCGAAGACCGTGTACGAGGAGCGGATCTACGAGGCGTCGCCGGGCGAGCTGATCGCCGTGCTGAACGAGACGCCGGACGACGTGAACAACATCGTGCTCATCGGCCACAACCCCGGAGTGCAGGCCCTCACCGAGATCCTCACCAAGGACGCCGAGGGCGACGCGCGCAAGCGGCTCGACCAGCGCGGGTTCCCGACGGCCGCCTTCTCCGTGCTCACCTTCTCCGGACCCTGGAAGGGCCTGGAGCCCGGCACGGCCACGCTCGTCGACTACTGGGCGCCGAGCGAGTAGCCGCCCGCCGACACGAAGAGGGGGCCCGGCGTTGTCGCCGGGCCCCCTCTTTCCGTCGTACGAGGGGTTACGCGCCCTGCGCGTCCGCCGCCTCGACCTCTTCGCGCGAGATGCCGAGCAGATAGAGGACCGTGTCGAGGAACGGCACGTTCACCGCGGTGTGCGCCGCCTCGCGCACCACCGGCTTGGCGTTGAAGGCGACACCGAGCCCCGCCGCGTTCAGCATGTCCAGATCGTTGGCGCCGTCGCCGATCGCCACGGTCTGCGCGAGCGGCACCCCGGCCGCCTCGGCGAACCGGCGCAGCAGCCGCGCCTTGCCCGCCCGGTCCACGATCTCGCCGGTGACCCGGCCGGTCAGCCGCCCGTCGACGATCTCCAGCGTGTTGGCCTGCGCGAAGTCAAGGCCGAGCCGCTCCCGCAGATCGTCCGTCACCTGGGTGAACCCGCCCGACACCACACCCACTTGGTAGCCGAGGCGCTTGAGCGTACGGATCAGCGTGCGGGCGCCGGGGGTGAGCCGCACCTCGCTCCTGACCTTGTCGACGACCGACGCGTCGAGCCCTTCGAGGAGCGCCACGCGCGCGTGCAGCGATTGCTCGAAGTCCAGCTCGCCGCGCATCGCCGCCGCCGTCACCTCGGCGACCTTGTCCTCGCAGCCCGCGTGCGCCGCGAACAGCTCGATGACCTCGTCCTGGATCAGCGTCGAGTCGACGTCCATCACGACGAGCCGCTGCGCGCGCCGGTGCAGCCCGGCCGCGACGACCGCCACGTCCACGCCCTGCTTCGCCGCCTCTATGGCGAGCGCGGTGCGCAGTTCCTCCGTCTCGGTGCCGGAGACCGCGAACTCCACCGCCGTGACGGGGTACTTGGCGAGCCGGAAGATACGGTCGATGTTGCCGCCGGTGTCGGTGATCGACGCGGCGATCGCGGCGGTCGACTCCGCGGTGAGCGGGTGCCCGAGCACGGTGACCAGGGAGCGGCCGAGGCCGCGCGGCCGGTTGTCACCGATGCCGGAGATGATCTCGGCCTGCATCTTCAGGGACTCCGCCCAGCTGTGGACGGTGGCCCGCAGGTCTCCTGCGAGACCGGCCGGCGGTTCGGTCACCAGGGCGCACAGAACGATGCGCCCCCGGGTGACGACCTGCTCGATGTCGACGACGTCCACGGAGTAGGCGGCAAGGGTGTCGAAGAGGCCGGCGGTGATGCCGGGCCGGTCCTTGCCGAAGATCTTGACGAGGAGAGTCGGGACGTCGGCCGGCACGGTCGGGGTGTCGGTCGGGGCATCAGCGAGGTGCTGGGGCTGCGAGGCGCTCATGATGCCCTTACGGTATCCGGCCCCCGCCCGGAACCGCGGGGGTGGTCCGACTGCCGGACACACCGCGCGCCCGCGCCTCGGCCGCCGGGGGGCGCGGTGGCGGTTGCTGGTGTTCACCACCGCGCCACCAAAGAACCAACCGCCGCCCCATCCCCGGCACACACCAGGCCCCGCCGATACCTCGTGCCCGTCGTTCGGTCGCGGGGTGGTTGGGGTGGTCGTCGCGTCCGGTTCCCGGTGTGGGCGGGGTGGTTTGTGTGCCGTGTGCGGCCCGCATCCCGTCGTTCGGTCGCCGGGAAGGTGCGGCGGCGGTCGCTGCCGGTCCCCGCGGCGAGCGGGGGAGGGGTGACGGCCGGGCCTTTGGCCGCACGGCGGTGTGCGGGGCGCCGGGGCGGTTCCGACTGCCGGAACACGCCGCGCGCACCCCGCCTCTCAGCCCCCCGGCTGCTCCGGTGGCCGGCGTCGGTCCCTGGTCGGGCCCGGTGGGGGCGGGGGTGGGGGAGGGGACGGCCAGTCCGGGCCCTGCCCGCGGGGGCGGGACTCGGGCCTGACCGGGCTCGCCACCGTCGGCGCGGCGTCCACACCGTCCCCGCCGCGCCGGTCGAAGGGGTTCTTCAGATACGGGTTCGTGTCCGGGTTGGCCGGGCGGTACGGGCGGCTCGGCCGGTACGGGCCCGTCGGCGTGCCCGGCCGCTCCGGCGCCGGCAGGGCGAGGGGCGCCACCCGGCTGCCCGCGGCCCCGGCCGCGCACGCGAGCAGCGCCCCGAGCGCCCCCGCGCCCGCGCCCCACGCCGCCCCGAGCAGCAGCGCCATGCCGAGACTGCCGTGCAGGTCGAGGCCCGCGCCGAACGCGTCGAAGCCCAGGACGGACAGGGAGGCGTCGGCCGAGACGTCCGTCAGCCGCACCAGCAGCGGCAGCGCGAGCGCGGTGACGACCCCGAGCCGCAGCGCGCAGCGCCCGGCGAAGCCCCAGGGCGCCCGCACCACCGGCGAGCGCACCGCCGTCAGCACCCCGGCGAACAGCATCATCAGCGCCATGGCGACGGCCAGCAGCCAGACCCTGCCGTCGAGTTCGGCGAGCCGGCCCAGCGTCACGGGCCGGTCCGACGACACCCGCAGCAGATCGTCCAGCGGATCCGGCAGCACCTTGGTCAGCGCCCCGGTCGCCGAGCCGTCCCAGGGCACGAACAGGCCGAGGGGGACCCCGATCCACACCCCGTTGGGCGCCCCCAGCAGGGCGGCGCCCGCGATCCGCCGGGGATGGTCGTCGCCGATCATCGCGTACACCGCCGCGGCCAGCCCCGCGAGAACCGCCACGAGCAACACCGTCACCAGCGCCGACACGGCGGGCCGCACCACCCGGTGGACCGCTCCCAGAGCGGGTGGCAACGGCGTACGGCGGGACGCGAGCAGCGCGATCAGCAGCACGCCGACCACGAACACGGCGCCGCCGAGCAGCGTCGCACCCGTCTGCACCGTGAAGCCGACCTTCGCCTCGGCCTTCACCAGATCGCCGAGCCGGTCCGGCAGCGCGTCCCCGATGCCGCCGGGGAGCTTGTCCGCGATACCGCCCGGCAGACTCCCCGCGCCCGGAATGTCGTTGAGACCCAGCTTCGAACCGTCAATCGTGATGATGTCGTGACCCGCCCAGACGAGCCCGCCCAGCATCCCCAGGAACAGCACCACCACCGCACCCACGCGCGCGAGCAGTTCGCCCGCCGAGATCTCAACTCCCGCCGCCCGCAGGGACCGTAGGAAGAACCAACTCAGCAACAGCGCCCCCACCAGACCCACGCCCAGCGGCGCGACGTCGATCGAGGTGTGGGCCTGCGCACTGTCCAGACCGAACGCCGAGACATCGCCGGACGGCGTCACCCGCCCCCCGACACCGGCCGCCACCACCGCGGCCGTCATGGGCCCCAGCGAGCCCGACGCGTCCGCGTCCAGCAGATGGAGCCCGAGCGCCGCGACCCCCGCCATCCCGATGAACGCCCAGCTCACCGCGGCGACGGCGGACAGCACCACATCGCCCCACCGCACCGCGGGCGCGGCGCCGCTCCGTGTCCCCTGCCGGCCGCTCTCCATCAGGACCCCCCGATCCTTACGGCTTCGCCCTGTGGGCTCCCACCACTCTCCGGGTGTCGGCCGCACCCCGTCAACGGGGCGGCCACCGGCGCTCCGCAGGAGGTGCGGAGGGGACTTCACCACCCTTCGTGCGGGGCCCAACTTTCGGCCGCGGGGGCGTTCCTGAAATAGTTCCTCACGATGTTCGACATCCCTAGACTTCGCATGTCGGGGGAAAACTCGGGGGACAACTCAGTGGGGCGTGGAGTGCCTGAACTCGTACTGGAACTGAATGGCAGGACCTGGACGCTCGATCCGTCCCGGTCGTACACCCTCGGGCGCGACCCGGGGGGAGACATCGTGCTGGACGACGCACGGGTGTCCTGGCGGCACGCCACGATCAGCTGGGGCGGCCGCAGTTGGGTCATCGAGGACCACGGATCGACCAACGGCACCTTCGTGCAGGCCCAGCGGATCCATCAGATGGAGATCGGGCCCGGCTCGTCGGTGCATCTGGGCAACTCCACGGACGGGCCGCGCCTGAACGTGCAGGGAAGCGCCCGGGCCGCCGCCGTCCCGGCGCAGGCCGGACAGGGTGCGCAGGCCGCGCAGGCCGCACCGCACCAGGCACAGCAGCAGGCCGCGGGCCTCGCCCAGCAGCCGCCGCCCCAGCAGTACCAGCAGCCCGCCTGGCAACAGCAGACACCGCAGCAGGCGCCACCACAGCAACAGCAGCCCCAGAAGCAGCAGTGGCAGCAGCCGCCGGCGCAGCAGGTGCCGCAGCAGCAGGGACCCGGCGGAGTCGCGGGGGCGCCGCCGGTCTACGGCGACCGCAGCCCCACCACCTTCCACCAGCTCTCCCTCGGCCGCGTCATGCGCATCGGCCGCGCGCTGGAGAACGAGCTGGTCGTCTCCGACCTCCAGGTCTCGCGCCACCACGCCGAGTTCCACGCGACGCCCGACGGCCGCTTCGAGATCCACGACCTCGGCTCGCACAACGGCACGTACGTCAACGGCCAGCCGATCCCCAAGAGCGGCACCGCCCTGCTGGGCCCGAACGACATCGTCGGCGTCGGCCACTCCACGTTCCGCCTCGTCGGCGACCGGCTCGAGGAGTTCGTCGACACCGGTGACGTCTCCTTCTCGGCGCGCCACCTGACCGTCACCGTGGACGGCGGCAAGCAGATCCTCAAGGACGTCTCCTTCGGCGTCCCGGAGAAGTCCCTGATAGCCGTCATCGGCCCGTCGGGATCCGGTAAGTCGACGCTCCTCAAGGCGCTCACCGGATACCGGCCCGCCGATCAGGGCGACGTCCTCTACGACAACCGCAATCTCTACAAGCAGTTCGCCGAGCTGCGCCAGCGCATCGGTCTGGTCCCGCAGGACGACATCCTGCACAAGGAGCTGACCGTCAAGAAGGCGCTCAAGTACGCGGCCAAGCTGCGCTTCCCCGCGGACACCAGCGAGCAGGAGCGCCAGCAGCGCATCGACGAGGTGCTGCGCGAGCTCAAGCTGGACATCCACAAGGAGAAGAAGGTCACCTCCCTCTCCGGCGGCCAGCGCAAGCGCGTCTCCGTGGCCCTGGAGCTGCTCACCAAGCCGTCACTGATCTTCCTGGACGAGCCCACGTCGGGCCTCGACCCGGGCATGGACCGCGACGTCATGCAGCTGCTGCGCGGCCTGTCCGACGACGGCCGCACCGTCCTGGTCGTCACCCACTCGGTGGCCGAACTGGCGCTGTGCGACAAGCTGCTCGTGATGGCGCCGGGCGGTTCGGTCGCGTACTTCGGCCCGCCCGAGGAAGCCCTCAACTTCTTCGGCTACGACACCTGGGCCGATGTCTTCTCCGCCTTCGAGAACTACCGCGACTACGACTGGGCGGGCCGCTGGAAGGGCTCGCAGCACTACCAGATGTACGCCGCCGACATCGACGCCGTCGCCCCGCAGTCCGTGCAGATGCCGCCGCCCGCGGCCGTCCGGCCGCCCAAGCCACAGCCCTGGGGCGCCCAGCTGATCACGCTGATCCGCCGCTATGTGTCGGTCATCGCGTCCGACAAGGGCTTCATGGGACTGATGGTGATCCTGCCCGCGGTCCTCGGCATCGTCTCCGTGGTCATCCCGGCCGACTTCGGCCTGGGCCCGCCCGAGCCGCCGAAGAAGTTCAACAGCGACGCGGGCACCATCATGCTCATCGTCGCGGTCGGCATGTGCTTCTCGGCCGCGGCCAACTCGGTCCGTGAACTGATCAAGGAACGCGTGATCTACGAACGGGAGCGGGCGACCGGCCTGTCCCGCTCCGCGTACCTGATGTCCAAGGTGATCGTCCTCGGCTTCATCACGGCCATCCAGGGCGTCATCATCTGCGCCATCGCCTTCACGCCGCGCAAGCTGCCCAAGGAGGGGCTGCTGATGCCGCCGGCGATCGAGCTGACCGTCTCGATCATCGCCCTCGGCTTCACCTCGATGATGTTCGGCCTGGTCATCTCCTCGCTGGTGAAGACCTCCGAGAAGACGATGCCGCTGCTCGTCATGTTCGCCATCGTGCAGGTCGTCTTCACCGGTGTGCTGTTCCAGATCTACGGCTCCATCGGCCTGGAGCAGTTCGCCTGGCTGATGCCGTCGCGCTGGGCGGTCGGCGCCGCCGGTGCCACGCTCGACCTGTCGCACGTCATGCCGCCCTGGGACGAGAAGAACCCGAACAACCTCGACCCGCTGTGGGAGCACTCGGTCACCCAGTGGGGCATCGACCTCACGGTCCTGATCGTCCTCGGCATCATCTGCGGCTTCGCGGTCGCGCGCCTGCTGCGCCGCCACGAGCCCGAGGTCATGCGCAAGTGACCGGTCCCTGAACGACCGGAACGACAGAGAAGGGCGGCACCCTCGTGGGGGTGCCGCCCTTCTCTGCCGTGGGGGTCAGCGTGTTCCGGACCCGGAGGTCCCGGCAACGGGTCTCAGTACGCGCTGTTCACGTTGTCGATCGAGCCGTACTTGTCGGCCGCGTAGTTCGCGGCGGCCGTGATGTTGGCGACCGGGTCGTAGATGTTCGTCGACGTACCGGACACGTGGTACGCGGAGAACGTCGGCTGGATGACCTGGAGCAGGCCGATCGACGGCGTGCCGTTCTGCGCGTTGACGTCGTAGCCGTTCACGGCGCTCGGGTTGCCCGTCGACTCCCGCATGATGTTGCGGTACAGGCCGTCGTAGCTGCCCGGGATGCCCTTGGACTTCATGATGTCCAGCGACTGCCGGATCCAGCCGTCGAGGTTGTTGGCGTACGTCGGAGCGGCCGCCTGGGTCGCCGTGGCGGTGCGCTGGGTGGACCGGCTCGCGGCCGCCTTCGCCTCGCGCTCCTTCTTGGCCTTCGCCTCGGCGTCCGCCTTGGCCTTGGCCTTGGCGGCGGCGTCGGCCTTCGCCTTGTCCTCGGCAGCCTTCTTCGCGGCGGCCTTGGCCTGCGCGTCGGCGGTGGCCTGCTGGTGGGCGACACCGGCCTGCACGGTCTTGATCTGCTGGGCGCCGGCGTTCGAGGTGAAGGCGACCGGGGCGGCGGCCACGGTCTCGTCCTGCGCCGAGGCCTGCGTGTCGTGACCCGGAACCAGCGTGGCCGCGAGCGCGGCGGCGCCGAGCGCGGCGACACCCGCCACCGAGAGCTTGTGGGTGCGGGTCAGCGGACTATGACCGAAGGTGCGGTGCCTGGACATGGAGACGGGGACCTCTCGAAGAACGGAAGCCGCCCACAGGTCCGGGATACGGATGCCGTGTTTGGGACACGAACGCCGCGGGTACAACCCCGCGGCGCTGAGCGACGGGGGCCATTCTTAGCGGCCGCAAAAAACCGTGGCAAAGGTGTGACGTACGAAGCCGGGTAGTGGACCGGGGCGCGGAAAACGGGGGCCGGGAGGCCGCTCCCGACCCCCAGCCCCCGCGTGGCCACGGGACTTAAGTCCCGGGCCGTTCCACTAAAGACCTTCGTACGTGACCTGTGCCCTATGTGCGGGGTCACATCCGGAGGGTTGTCATCTCACTGAAAGTTGCTGCCGCAACGCGCGGAGTGAGGCTTCTCCTCCGGAAGGATGAGGTGCACGTCCCCGAACTCGTGCCACAGATAGAGCCCCCGCAGCGCCTCCTCGTACGTACGGCTCACCGCCGTCCGCCCCGCGATCGCCTCCAGCATCAGCAGATGGGACGCCTCCGGCTCGTGCAGCCCGGTGACCAGCCCGTCCACCACCCGCACCCCGCGCTCCGGCGTCACCACCAGCTCCGTCCAGCCGCGCGCCGCCCGCACCACCCCGTCACCGCCGACGGTCGACTCCACGGCGCGCACCGCGGTGGTCCCCACCGCCACGACCCGGCCGCCCCCGGCCCGCGCGGCGTTGATGAGCCGGGCCGACGCCTCGGGCACCTCGAACCGCTCCCCGTAGGGCGGCTCGTGCGACTCCGCCGACGCCACCCCCGTGTGCAGCGTGATCGGCGCGAACTGCACACCCCGGCTCACCAGCCGCGCCACGACGCGATCCGTGAACGGCCGCGCCGCACTCGGCATCTCGGCACTGCCCGCCCCGTCCGCGTAGGGCAGCGCGAACACGGTCTGGTACGCCGACAGCGGCTGGTCCCGCTCCGTGTAGGAGTAGCGGATCGGCCGCCCATGCGCCCGCAGCAGAGCCGGCACGTCCCCGCTCGCCCGGACCCACCACAACCGTTCACCGTCCGCCGAGAGAGGCTCCTCGTACTCCAGGCGTACGCCGTCGGGGAGCGCCACGACCGCACCCTCCGGCCCGCCCGCGCGCGGGCGTGTGGTGCCCCGCCCGTCCGGCTCCCGCAGCTCGACCGCCCAGCGCCCGCCGTCGCCCCGCGTCGAGAAATGCACGACCACGCGCGCGTGCCCGAGCGTTCCGTCCACGGCGGCCGCCAGCGTGGGGGAGGTGTTGACGACGAGCAGATCCCCGGCCCGCAGGACGTCCGGCAGTTCCGTGAACCGGTGATGGGCCACCGCCGTCCCGCGCGACACCAGCATCCGCACCGACGATCTGTCCCGCCCGGGCCCCCGCTGCTCGGCCGGGACCCGCGCCAGCAGCTCCTCCGGGACCCGCAGCGCGAGTGTCATCGCACCTCCAGCAGAGCGGGCGCCGCGTACCGGCCGCTGGCGGGCCGCTCGTCGAGCAGCCGCACGAAGGCGGGCACCACGTCCTCGGGCCGCGGCACCTCACCGAGATCCTCGTCCGGCTCCGCCGCCGCCAGCATGTCCGTCCGCATCCCGCCCGGATCGACCGCCCAGACCCGCAGCTCCGGCTCCTCCACGGCGAGGACCGCCGACACCTGGTCGAGCGCCGCCTTCGTCGCCCCGTAGCCGCCCCAGGTGCGGTACGCCTCCGTGGCCGCGTCCGACGTCAGGTTCACGACGGCACCGGCCGGCGCCCGCCGCAGCAGCGGCAGCGCCTCCTGGACCAGCGCCAGCGGCGCCACCACATTGACCTCGAGGGCCCGGCGGAACGCGTCGGCCGGCAGCTCCTCCAGCGTCACCAGCGGCTCCACCCCGAGCACACCCGCGTTGTTCACCAGCAGATCGAGCCCGCCCAGCTCCCGCGCCGCGGCGACCAGCCCCGCCCGGTGCCCGCCGTCCGTCACATCGCCCGGCACGGCCCGCACCTTCCCACCGTGCCCCGCGAGCCGCGCCGCGGTCTCCTCCAGCGGTCCCGCGTTCCGCGCGTCCAGGACGAGATCCCAGCCCCGCCCGGCCAGCACGGTCGCCAGCGCCCGGCCGAACCCCCGCGACGCCCCCGTGATGATCGCTACTGCCATGACAACCGTCCCCTTGCTCCGGCATTCCTGCGTTCTGCCATCAACGCCTTCGACGTCCTCAACGTAGGAACGGCGGGGGACCAGGCACCTCCGGCGCGGGTCGCGACGCCCCAGGGCCCTTCGCCCTAGTCCCGGGGCCCTAGGCGAAGGCCGCCACTGGACCGATACGGACTGTCACACCTCACCGGTACGGTGAGCGCATGAGTCACGGTCCACGGACTGGCCTGGCCGCGGTGAGCGCCGCGCTCCTGGCCATGAGCAGGCATCTCGAGGTGCGCGACGTCCTCAAGACGATCGTCGCCTCGGCGCGCGAACTGCTCGACGCCGAGTACGCGGCGCTCGGCGTGCCCGACGACCACGGCGGCTTCGCCCAGTTCGTCGTCGACGGCGTCAGCGACGCGCAGTGGAAGGCCATCGGCCCCCTCCCGCGCCAGCACGGCATCCTCGCCGCGATGCTGCGCGAGGCCCGCACCGAGCGCCTCGCCGACGTCCGCGAGGACCCCCGCTTCGAGGGCTGGCCCGCCGCCCACCCCGACATGTCCGACTTCCTCGGCCTGCCCGTCAAGGACGGCGACGAGACGATCGGCGCCCTGTTCCTGGCGAACAAGAGGTGCCCGAAGCCCCAGGGCGGCTGCGGCTTCACCCAGGAGGACGAGGAACTGCTCGGCATCCTCGCCCAGCACGCCGCGATCGCCCTCACGAACGCCCGCCTGTACGAGCGCAGCCGCGAGCTCACCATCGCCGAGGAGCGCTCCCGCCTCGCCCACGAACTGCACGACGCCGTCAGCCAGAAACTCTTCTCGCTCCGCCTCACGGCACAGGCTGCGGCCAAGCTGGTGGACCGCGACCCGGACCGCGCCAAGGAAGAGCTGCGGCACGTCGTGGACCTGGCGGCGGAGGCGACCGACGAGCTGCGCGCGGCCGTCGTGGAGCTGCGCCCCGCCGCCCTCGACGAGGACGGCCTGGTGGCCACGCTCCGCACCCAGATCCAGGTCCTCGACCGGGCCCACGGCGCCCACGTCACCTTCACGACCGGCGGCATCCGCGCCCTGCCGGCCGCCCAGGAGGAGGCGGTGCTGCGCGTCGCCCAGGAGGCCCTGCACAACGCCCTGCGCCACTCGGGAGCCGAGCTGGTCGAGGTGACGCTCCACAAGCGCGGCGCCGGCGCGGTGCTCCGCGTCACCGACGACGGCTCGGGCTTCGACCCGCAGGGGATACGCCGCGCGGGACGCCATCTCGGCCTGGTCTCCATGCGGGACAGGGCGAGCGGAGCCGGTGGCCGGCTCACAGTGGAATCGGAGCCCGGCAAGGGCACCACGGTCGAGATGGAGGTCCCCGGTGGCTGACGCGATCAAGGTCCTGCTGGTGGACGACCACCAGGTCGTCCGCCGTGGCCTGCGCACGTTCCTGGAGATCCAGGACGACATCGAGGTCGTCGGCGAGGCGGCCGACGGCGCGGAAGGAGTCGCCCGCGCCGAGGACCTGCGGCCCGACGTCGTGCTCATGGACGTCAAGATGCCGGGCATGGACGGCGTCGAGGCCCTGCGCAAGCTGCGCGAACTGGCCAACCCGGCCAAGGTCCTGATCGTCACCAGCTTCACCGAGCAGCGGACGGTCGTCCCCGCGCTGCGCGCGGGAGCCGCCGGTTACGTGTACAAGGACGTGGACCCCGACGCCCTGGCCGGCGCCATCCGCTCCGTCCACGCGGGCCACATCCTGCTCCAGCCGGAGGTGGCGGGCGCCCTGCTCTCCCAGGAGGAGACCGGCACCGGGCAGGGGAGGGGCGGTTCCCTCACCGAGCGCGAGCGCGAGGTGCTCGGCCTGATCGCCGACGGCCGCTCGAACCGGGAGATCGCCCGCGCCCTGGTCCTCTCCGAGAAGACCGTCAAGACGCACGTGTCGAACATCCTGATGAAGCTCGACCTCGCGGACCGCACCCAGGCCGCGCTCTGGGCCGTACGCCACGGCGCGGCGGGCTGACCACACGCGCTCCGGCGCACTACCGGACGGCTCAACGCTCCACAAGGCGGACGGTTCCCCTCCGGTGTGAGATTCATACCGTCGTGTGGATGTCATCCGAATGGCGCATCCCGTCGAGCCCGGCCGCGTTCTCCAGTGCGTGCTGCGGCGGCTGGCCGCGGTGATCCCAAGGAGGACTCGAAGTGAAGAACCTGAAGAAGGCCGCGGCTGTCACCCTCGTCGCCGGTGGGCTCGTCGCCGCCGGTGCCGGTCTGGCCTCTGCCACTGACGGTGCGCACGCCGACGGCAAGGCCGTGAAGTCCCCGGGCGTCGGCTCGGGCAACCTGGTCCAGGTCCCGGTCCACATCCCGGTCAACGCCGTGGGCAACACCGTGTCCGTCATCGGTGCCCTCAACCCGGCCTTCGGGAACCACGGCTTCAACGGCTGACGCGGCCCCAGGTCCTCAGGACCGGCGGCCCCCCGGGTACTCCCCGGGGGGCCGCTCCCTTTTTTCGGCCCCGCGCCGCCCGGACGCATTGATGTCATGGTCCGTTTATTGACCAGATCGGGCGCATCGCGGTCCGGCCCCGTGTCATCCGAGCGGCCCACGCGTTTCGCAGCGTGCGCCTCCGCGGTTCGGGGGCGAACCGTACATCTGGAGGAATTTTTCTCATGAGCATCGCCAAGAAGGCCGCCCTGGCCGTCGCCGTCGCCGGTATCGCCTCGGGCGCGTCCGCCGGAGCGGCTTTCGCCGACGCGAACGCCGAGGGCGCGGCCGCCATGTCCCCGGGCGTCGCCTCCGGCAACCACGCCGAGGTCCCGGTCCACGTCCCGGTGAACGTCTCGGGCCTCTCGGCCAACGTCATCGGCGTCCTGAACCCCGCCTTCGGCAACGTCGCGTCGAACGTCTGACGCTCACACCGAGCAGGCACGGCGAGCCCCCGCGGACCAGGTCCGCGGGGGCTCGCCCGTTCCGGAAGAGCCGCAGCCGCTCAGCCCCGCTCCCGCTCCTCCACGAACGCGTTGTACGCGGCCACCTGAGCCCGCCGGGCCGTCCGCTCGACCGGCCGCAGCGCCACGGACCGCGCCCCCATCTCGGAGGCGCTGACAGCCCCGCCGTGCCCGCTCCCGTACGCCACGGAGATCAGCAGCCCGACCCGCTGGGCCAGCTCCAGCACCCGCACGGCCCGCGGCGGATACCCCGGAGCGAGCACCTCCCGGCCCCGCTCGGCCCGGGCCCGGTACGCGTCCACGGCCGCCTCGGCCACCGGACCCGACCCGGCCACGTCCAGCCGCGTGAGCACCTCGGTCGCCTCCCGAAGCGCCTCCGCCAGCTCCCGCTCGGCCTCGCCCAGGGACGGCACATCGGCCGGCGGCGCCTCCCGCACGGGCAGGCAGTGCCACATCACCTCGACATGCACATCACCGTCCGGCCCGGCCTCGTACACCTCCGGTACGAGCCCCAGGGCGGCCCCCTGACAGACGACGGCCTCCTCGGCCTCCAACGCCCGCGCGTTGAACTCGGGCGGCCCGCTCAGCCCCAGTGGATGCCCCGGAGCGGGCAGCGCGACCCGCAGCCCGGTCGCCCCGAGCGCGCGCAGCCGGCCGAGCGCGAGCGTCAGTCCGACCGGACCGGCCTCCCCGGGAATCCCCTCCACCCGGTGCACCGCGTCCTCGCCCACGATGGCGAGCGCCGCGTCATCAGGTCCGACAAATCCGCCCAACAGGGCATTTCCCCAGGACGCCAGGCGCCCAGACCGTGGTTCCGACAACATGCGCACCACCTTAGAAGCCCCGGGAAGCCCTCCGTGACGCGAAAACCGCAGCCGCGGGAAAGGACTGTCGCACCAGTGGCGTAGGTTTATCTGGGGGCTGCGTCCAGTGGCGAATCAGCCGAACCGTCCGCGGACGCACGAGACAGCCGAGACTGCAATGGGAGACAACGCGCTCATGAGCGATGTACTGGAGCTGGAGGACGTATCCGTGGTCCGCGAGGGCCGGGCTCTGGTGGACCAGGTCTCCTGGTCGGTGAAGGAGGGGGAGCGCTGGGTCATCCTCGGACCGAACGGCGCGGGCAAGACCACCCTCCTGAACATCGCCTCGAGCTATCTCTTCCCGAGCTCGGGCACCGCCACGATCCTCGGCGAGACCCTCGGCAAGCCCGGCACCGACGTCTTCGAACTGCGCCCGCGCATCGGCGTCGCCGGCAACGGCCTCGCCGAGAAGCTGCCCAAGCGCCAGACCGTCCTGCAGACCGTCCTCACGGCCGCGTACGGCATGACCGCCGGCTGGCAGGAGGAGTACGAGGACGTCGACGAGCAGCGCGCCCGCGCCTTCCTCGACCGCCTCGGCATGAGCGACTACCTGGACCGCAAGTTCGGCACCCTCTCCGAGGGCGAGCGCAAGCGCACCCTGATCGCCCGCGCCCTGATGACCGACCCCGAGCTGCTGCTCCTGGACGAGCCCGCCGCGGGCCTCGACCTCGGCGGCCGCGAGGACCTGGTCCGCCGCCTCGGCCGTCTCGCGCGCGACCCGATCGCCCCCTCGATGATCATGGTCACGCACCATGTCGAGGAGATCGCCCCGGGCTTCACCCACGTCCTGATGATCCGCCAGGGCAAGGTCCTCGCCGCGGGACCGCTGGAGCTGGAGCTCACCTCCCGCAATCTCTCCAAGTGCTTCGGCCTCCCACTGGTCGTCGAGCAGAAGAACGACCGGTGGACCGCCACCGGCCTGCCCCTCGGCTGACCGCGCATCTCCGCCGTGCGGGCCGGACGTCCCCTGTCCGCACGGCCATCAGCGGATCTACCATGACCATGTGGCAGACATCGACGCATGGGTGTGGTGGCTGATCGCAGCGGCCGCACTGGGAATCCCGCTCGTCCTCACCGCCATGCCCGAATTCGGCATGCTGTCCGTGGGCGCCGTCGCCGGCGCCGTGACGGCAGGCCTGGGCGGCGGTGTCATCCTCCAGGTCGTGGTCTTCGCCGTCGTGTCGTGCGCGCTCATCGCCGTCGTACGCCCCGTCGCCGCACGTCACCGCGCCCAGCAGCCCGAACTCGCCAGCGGCGTGGACGCCTTGAAGGGCAAACAGGCCGTCGTCCTCGAACGGGTCGACGGCGGCGGCGGACGGATCAAGCTCGGCGGTGAGATCTGGTCGGCCCGCGCGCTCGACAGCGACGCCGAGTTCGAACCCGGCCGGCAGGTCGACGTCGTCGACATCGAAGGGGCCACGGCGATCGTCATGTGAACATCTCGGCACACCGCGATGTGGCTGGAACCAGCCACGACACCAGGGCTGTTCTGACAGACTCGACGAGCAAGATCCCATGATCTTCCGGCGGGACGTCGCCGGACGAAGTCGGCACGAAGGGCACAGGAGACGCGATGTCAGCGATCATCATCGTCCTGATCATTCTGGTGGTGTTGGTCTTCATCGCCCTGATCAAGACCATCCAAGTCATTCCGCAGGCCAGCGCGGCCATCGTGGAGCGCTTCGGCCGCTACACCCGCACGCTGAACGCGGGTCTGAACATCGTCGTCCCCTTCATCGACTCCATCCGCAACCGCATCGACCTGCGCGAGCAGGTCGTGCCGTTCCCGCCCCAGCCGGTGATCACCCAGGACAACCTGGTGGTCAACATCGACACGGTCATCTACTACCAGGTGACGGACGCCCGCGCCGCGACCTACGAAGTGGCCAGCTACATCCAGGCCATCGAACAGCTCACGGTCACCACGCTCCGCAACATCATCGGCGGCATGGACCTGGAGCGGACCCTCACCTCCCGCGAGGAGATCAACGCGGCCCTGCGCGGCGTCCTCGACGAGGCGACCGGCAAGTGGGGCATCCGCGTCAACCGCGTCGAGCTGAAGGCGATCGAGCCGCCGACCTCCATCCAGGACTCGATGGAGAAGCAGATGCGCGCCGACCGTGACAAGCGCGCCGCGATCCTCACCGCCGAAGGTATCCGGCAGTCCCAGATCCTCACCGCCGAAGGTGAGAAGCAGTCCGCGATCCTCCGCGCGGAAGGTGAGGCGAAGGCGGCGGCCCTGCGCGCCGAGGGTGAGGCGCAGGCGGTCCGTACCGTCTTCGAGGCCATCCACGCCGGAGACCCGGACCAGAAGCTGCTCTCGTACCAGTACCTCCAGATGCTCCCGAAGATCGCCGAGGGCGACGCGAACAAGCTCTGGATCGTCCCGAGCGAGATCGGCGACGCCCTCAAGGGCCTGTCCGGCGCGATGGGCAACTTCGGCCCGATGGCGGGCGCCCCGAGCCCGTCCATGAGCAAGGAGCGCCGCGAGCAGCCCCCGATCGACTAGAGCGCCCCGTCAGGGGCGCGGGGAACTGCGCGAGCAACCACAGCGAACCGCAAGACAAAAGGCGGGCCCATCGACCCCAAGGCCGATGGACCCGCCTCCGCACGTAGTGCCTACGCGGCAGCGCCCCTGCTCAACCAGTCCGGCAGCACGTCACCGCCCGACCCGAGCGACAGCAGCATCGCGTCGGCGGGAGTCGGCTCGAAAGGCTCCCGCAGCAGCGGCATTCCGGCCTGCTCGGGCGTCCGGTCCGCTTTCCGGTGGTTGTCCTCGGCGCAGGAAGCCACCGTATTGAGCCACGAGTCCGCGCCACCCCGCGAGCGCGGCACGACGTGGTCCACGGTCGTCGCACGCCTTCCGCAGTACGCGCACCGGTGCTGGTCCCGCACGAGCACGCCCCGCCTCGACCACGGCGCGCGTCTTCGGAACGGCACCCGTACGTACCTGCACAGCCTGATCACCCGCGGTACGGGCATCTCGATCGCGGCACCGCGCATGCGCAGTTCGGGATGGGCCTGCTCGACGACGGCCTTGTCCGTCAGCACCAGCACCACTGCTCGGTTGAGCGTCACCGTCGAGAGCGGCTCGAAGCTCGCGTTCAGCACCAGTGTGTCCCGCATCCTGCCCACCTCCCGTGCGCACCGGATCACCCCTCGGCGTCCGTGCGTCAACTCTGGCCGTGCACGCCGAGATGGACAACGCAATAAAAAATGCCCGCCCCTGATCAATTCCAAGACCAGAGGCGGGCAAACGTTCCGTGAACGCTGACTCTTGCTAACTCCCGGCGGGAGCCGCGTACTCGGCGACCACCTGGGCGCGCGCGAGCGTGTGGAACCGCAGATTGAACCCCACGAAGGCGGGCGAACCGTCGGAGTCGGGCCCCAGCTTCTCCTGGTCCACGGCGTACACCGTGAACACGTACCGGTGGGCGGGGTCCCCGGCCGGCGGCGCGGCGCCGCCGAAGTCCTTGGTCCCGTAGTCGTTGCGCACCTGTACGGCGCCCTCGGGAAGCCCCTCGAACTTGCCGGTGCCCGCTCCCGTCGGCAGTTCGGTCACCGAGACCGGGATGTCGAAGACGGACCAGTGCCAGAACCCGCTGCCGGTCGGCGCGTCCGGGTCGAAGCACGACACGGCGAAGCTCTTGGTCCCGGCGGGGAAACCCTCCCACCGCAGCTGCGGCGAGGTGTTCCCGGCCGCGTAGACCTGAGCATCGTCGAGCACCCCACCCGCTTCGAAGTCCTCGCTCACCACGCTGAACGACGGCACCTGCGGATGAAAGTCGTGAGGCAGCGGAGCACGCCCGGGCTGCTCGGTCACAACGACACCTCCATGTTGGACAAGCCTGCAGAGACAGACAAACCCTAGAACCAGTTCCGCTTGCTGCCGACCTCGGAGAGCCACTGGTGGAGGTACGCCGACCAGTCGGTGCCCTGGAAGTCGTGGTGCCCGACCACGAACGACCGGAAGGTGTCGCTGCCCTCGCTGAACAGCCCCGGCTTCTTGTCCATCTCCAGGACGACGTCCATCTCGCGGTCGTCGGCGACGAAGCTCAGCTCGACCTGGTTGAGCCCCCGGTACTGCTGCGGCGGGTAGAACTCGATCTCCTGGTAGAAGGGCAGCTTCTGCCGGGTGCCGCGGATGTGCCCGCGCTCCATGTCGGCGCTCTTGAAGCGGAACCCGAGCCCGATGAACGCGTCGAGGATGGCCTGCTGCGACGGCAGCGGGTGCACATTGATCGGGTCCAGGTCGCCCGAGTCGATGGCCCGCGCGATCGCCAGCTCGGTGGTCACCCCGATGTTCATGCCGCGCAGCTGCTGTCCGTCGATCGTGGTGACCGGCGTCTCCCACGGGATCTCGAGACCGAACGGCACCGCGTGCACGGCGTTGGCCTGAAGGGTGAAGGCACCGCCCAGTCGCGTCTTGGTGAACTCGATGTTCTGCTTGGTCTCCTGGTCCGCACCCTCGACCTCGACCCGCGCCTGCAGCCCGACCGAGAGACCCTCGATCTCCTGATCGACGGACCCGCCCTGGATCCGCACCTCACCCTGCACGACACCGCCGGGCACGACATTGGGCTCGATGAGCTCGGTCTCCACAGAAGCCCCGCCCGCCCCAAGACTCGCCAACAGCCGCTTGAACCCCATGTCCCGATTCCCTCCGTACGCGAACGAGCGCGCTAGACGACGACACTGCTTAATACTGCTGACTACAAACGCGGTACACCCGCGCCCGGTTCCGCACGTGCCCACTCCGCCGGTTCCATTACCCTCGGGCGGCATGATCGCGGCCCCTGACCGTACGCCCCTGCCCCGTGACTTCTTCGATCGCCCTGTCCTGGACGTCGCCCCCGACCTCCTCGGACGCGTCCTGGTACGCCGTACCCCCGACGGCCCGATCGAACTCCGTCTCACGGAGGTCGAGGCGTACGACGGTGCGATCGACCCCGGCTCCCACGCCTACAGAGGCCGCACCGCCCGCAACAGCGTGATGTTCGGTCAGCCCGGGCACGTCTACGTCTACTTCACCTATGGCATGTGGCACTGCATGAACCTCGTCTGCGGGGAGGAGGGCAGAGCGAGCGCCGTGCTGCTCCGCGCCGGCGAGATCACCCGCGGCGCCGAGCTCGCCCGCAAGCGCCGGCTCTCGGCCCGCAACGACAGGGAGCTGGCCAAGGGCCCGGCCCGGCTGGCCACGGCCCTGGACGTGGACCGTTCCCTGAACGGCACCGACGCCTGCGCAGGCCCCGGGGCGCCCCTGACGGTTCTGCACGGCACCGCCACCCCCGCCGACCAGGTGTCGAACGGGCCGCGCACCGGCGTCTCGGGCCCCGGCGGAGTCCACCCGTGGCGCTTCTGGATCCCCAACGACCCGACGGTGAGCCCTTATCGCCCGCACACCCCTCGCCGACGAACTTGACGCGCCCTTGCGGGATCCGTAATGTAGCCCGAGCCGCTTGACCCGGGTAGGGCGTTCAGCCACCACCCGAGAGCGGCCAAACCACTACTACGATTTCCCTCGGCGGGGTCTTTTCGGCGTGCCTGCACGCAGGAATTCAAGCCCGCGGAACTCGATTATGAGTCACCGAGAAAATCCGCTAACGTAGTGAACACGCCGAAAGGCAAAGGCCCTCCAACGGCCACTGGAAACAAATTCGGACCGGAAACGGAACGAAAAACGGATCTGGTAAGGTTGGAAACACGAAATACCGAAGGGAAGCGCCCGGAGGAAAGCCCGAGAGGGTGAGTACAAAGGAAGCGTCCGTTCCT
>NZ_JBEYYU010000015.1:0-147912 GCF_040645755.1 Streptomyces sp. NPDC046716 | reverse complement strand
CGTACCCATCGACGCCACGAAGTCGCCGCCCGTCGCCAGCAACGGCGTGGCCGTCGCCACGCCGAGCGTCGGGCCGCGAGAAGAGGCCACCGGCCGTCAGCCGCGATCGACCTACTCCAGCAACCCGAAGCGCATCGCACGGGTGACGGCCGCCGTCCGGTCGTCCACCCCCAACTTGCCGAACGCCCGCAGCAGATGCGTCTTCACGGTCGACTCGGCGACATGCAGTCGCCGCCCGATCTCCGCGTTGGTGCACCCGTCGGAGACGAGCCGCAGCACCGCCGTCTCCCGCTCGGACAGCCGCGGACGCTCCGGGTTCGTCCGGAGCTGGTCGACGAGCCGCGCCGCGACCGAGGGGGCCAGCACCGTCTCGCCCCGCGCGGCAGCGCGTATCGCGCCGGCGAGTTCGGCCCGGGCCATGTCCTTGAGCAGATAGCCGGCGGCGCCCGCCTCCACGGCCCGCAGGATGTCCCGGTCCGTCTCGTACGTCGTCAGGACGATCGTCCGGCAGGACAGCCCGGCCGCCGTCATCCGGACGATCGACTCGACGCCGTCGCCGCCGGACATCCGCAGATCCATCAGGACGATGTCCGGGGCGAGCCGGGCCGCGAGCGCCTCCGCACGAGGGCCGTTCGCCGCCTCCGCGACGACCGTCAGGTCGGGCTCGGCGTCGAGCATGGCGCGCAGGCCCTCACGCACCACGGGATGGTCGTCGGCGAGCAGGATGCGGATCACGAAGGGGTCCTCTCGGGTACCGGGAGCCGGACGGTGACGGTGGTGCCGGCGCCGGGCGCACTGTCGACGGCCGCGGTGCCGCCGACCTCGGCGGCGCGCGCCCGCAGCCCGCGCAGGCCGAAACCGTCGCCGCCCGCGCCCGGGTCGAAGCCGGGTCCCGCGTCCCGTACGACGAGGGTCAAGTCCCCGGCCGAGTAGGCGAGTCGGACGTGCACGGCGGTGTCGGGGGCCGCGTGTTTGCGTACGTTGGACAGGGCTTCCTGGCAGCCGCGCAGCACCACCACCTCCAGGCCGGGCGCCAACGGCCGGGCCGCGCCGCTGATCCGGACCTCCGCGCCGTGCCGGGCGGCGAGCCGGTGCAGTGCGTCGGGCAGTGACGCGCCGTCCAGGTCGGCGGGCGCGCCGCCCGCCACGAGCGCCCGGGCCTCCGCGAGATTCTGCCGCGCGGTGTCCGCCATCAGCGCCAGGTGGCGGCGGGCCCGCGGGACGTCCGTCGTCAGCTCGGTCTCGACGGCCTGGACCAGCATCAGAACGCTGGTGAAGCCCTGGGCGAGGGTGTCGTGGATCTCCCGGGACATCCGTTCGCGCTCCGCCAGGGCGCCACGGTCGGCGGAGAGCCGGGCGACCTCCTCACGGCTCGCGTCCAGCTCCGCGATGAGGTCGGCCCGCTCCTGGCTCTGCTCCATGATCCGGATCGTCCAGCCGCCGAAGGCCGCCGAGAAGACGAGGGTCACCACGGCGAACACCGAGTTGAAGAAGAGATCCCGGCTCTCGATGTCCCAGAGCAGCGCCCAGCCCACCACCGGCGCGAGGTTGACGACGGTGACCGCGATCATGGCCCTGCGGTAGCGCAGCGCCATGAAGCAGTGCGGGACGAGGGCGAACGCCATCAGCCGCGTCTCGCCGACCAGCACCCCCGGCATCAGGTACACCGCGACGGCCCCCGCGATGTACGTCGCCGCCCGTCGCTCGTCCACCCCCTCGGTCAGCAGTACGAGCCGCCCGTAACCGAGGTACCAGGGGATGAGCAGGAGCAGCAGGCATCCCGCGCCCAGCCGGACGGGCCACGCCGGCTGGGCCGTGCCGAGCACGAACACCATCGTGGCCAGCCACACGATCGCGAAGTAGGTGTCCCAGAGCCGGAAGGTGCGGTCCCAGACGTGCGCGCCCCGCGGACCGGTCCGCGGGCTCACCCGTTCTGTCGGTTCTTCCAGCGGAATGTCAGCAGGCACAGCACCAATCCTCCGACGCACCAGGCGCCGAGCACCAGAGCGGTCTTCCCGAACTCCCAGGAACCCGCCTGCTCCAGGACGTGCGCGGAGTCCGGCAGGAACACCCCGCGCAGCCCCTGGCACAGCCACTTCAGCGGGAACACCGCCCCGATGTTCAGCATCCAGTCCGGGATGGTGTCGATCGAGATGTAGACCCCGGAGATGAACTGCAGGACCAGGAACGGGAGAACGACGACGGAGGTCGCGCTCCGGCCGGACCCCGGTACGGTGCCGATCGCGATGCCGAGCAGCGCGCACGCCGTGATGCCGAGCAGGAAGAGCCAGCCGAACGTCAGCCACTTTCCCGGACTCGTCGGCAGGGAGACGTCGTAGAACGCCGTGCCGACGGCCAGCAGGACCGCCGTCTCCAGCAGACCCGTGACGAGCACGAGCCAGACCTTCCCCAGAAAGTACGCGGCCGCCGGCATCGGTGTGCCGCGCAGTCTGCGCAGCACCTTCTCGTCGCGCTCGATGGCGATGGAGATGCCGAGCGACTGGAAGCTCGTCGACATGATGCCCGCCGCCATCATCGCGGGGACGTACAGCTGCGAGGCGGTGACGCCCGCGCCCCGCACGTCGTCGCTGAAGATCGACGCGAACAGGAACAGGAAGACGATCGGGAAGGCGAAGGTGAACACCACCTGCTCCCGCAGCCGGAAGAACTGCTTGATCTCCAGCGCACCGCGTCGCAGCCCCAACGTCCAGGCGCCGGGCAGGCGTTCGGTGTTCCGTGTCCCGGTCCCGGTCAGCGTGGTGGTGGTCATCGGCCCGTCTCCTGTTCCTGTCCGGTGAGGCGGAGGTACACGTCCTCCAGCGTCGGGCGGCCGACCCGCAGGCCGGGGATCTCGCCGTCGAAGCGCCGCGCGAGTTCGGCGACCGTGCGCGTGGGGGTCTCCGTGCGCTCGCTGCGCGGCGTGCCGTCGGGCTCGGTCCACTCGACGGTGGCGCGGCTGCCGTAGCGGTCGCGCAGCTCGGCGGGGGCGCCCTCCGCGACGACCCGGCCGGACGCGATCACCGCGAGGCGCTGCGCGAGCGCCTCCGCCTCCTGGAGGTAGTGCGTGGTCAGCAGGATCGTGGTGCCCTCGGCGGCGAGCATCCGGATCAGCTCCCAGAACTGCCGGCGGGCCGCCGGGTCGAACCCGGTCGTCGGCTCGTCCAGGAGCAGCAGCTCCGGATCGCCGATGACGCCGAGCGCCACGTCCAGGCGGCGCCGCTGCCCGCCGGAGAGCGCCTTGATCCGGGCGTTCGCCTTCTTCTCCAGGCCCACCAGCTCGATGACCCGGTCCGGGTCGCGCGGCTTCGGGTAGTAGTGCGCGAAGTGCCGTACGGTCTCGCGCACCGTCAGCTCCGCGGGCGCCGACTCGTCCTGCCAGACGATGCCGACCCGGGACCGCCAGGCGCGGTCCGCGCTGCCCGGGTCCGCGCCGAGCACGCGCACCTCGCCGCCGTCCCGGACCCGGTTGCCCTGGAGGATCTCCACCGTCGTGGACTTGCCCGCGCCGTTCGGCCCGAGCAGGCCGAAGACCTCGCCGGTCCGGATCGTCAGGTCGAGGCCGTCGACGGCCGTCACGTCGCCGTACCGCTTGCGCAGCCGCCGTACGTCCACCGCGAGTTCCGCCGTCTGTGGGGTCATGAGATCGAGCGTCCCCCCGAACCGGGGACTCCGGGCCCCACGAGCGGCCATCCTTATGTCCATCGAACGGTGGACACCCGCGCCCGTACGGCAGAATGAGCCTGCCCGCAGACCCCACCTCTCCCTTACGGATCGGCGTGATGAGCAAGACGACCACAGCAAGCGACAGCGACAGCGTCTCCCGCGACATCGACACCGCGGGCGCCCCACGCACGGTCGGCGGCAGTCGTGGGTTCGGACTGCTCCTGGTGATCACGGGAGCGGCCGGGCTGCTCGCCGCCTGGGTCATCACGCTGGACAAGTTCAAGCTGCTGGAGGACCCGAGCTTCATCCCGGGCTGCTCCATCAACCCGGTCATCTCCTGCGGCAGCATCATGAAGAGCGACCAGGCGTCGGTCTTCGGCTTCCCGAACCCGATGCTGGGCCTCGCCGCCTACGCCGTCGTGATCTGCGTCGGCATGAGCCTGCTCGCGCGGGCGAGCTTCCCGCGCTGGTACTGGCTGACGTTCAACGCGGGCTGCCTGTTCGGCGTCGGCTTCGTGACCTGGCTGCAGTTCCAGTCCCTGTACCGGATCAACGCGCTGTGCCTGTGGTGCTGCCTGGCCTGGGTCGCCACGATCCTCATGTTCTGGTACGTCACGTCGTCCAACGTCCGCAACGACCTGCTGCCGGCCCCGCGCTGGCTGAAGACGTTCTTCGAGGACTTCACCTGGGCCCTGCCCGTCGTGCACATCGGCATCATCGCCGTCCTGATCTTCACGCGCTGGGGCGAGAAGCTCTGGGCCTGACGCCTCCCGGCGAGGTTGTCAGTGGGGTGACTTAGGGTTTTGTCCGTGGAACCCGACCTCTTCACCGCCGCAGCCGAAGAACGCCAGGAGAAGGACCCCTCCGCGAGCCCCCTGGCCGTCCGGATGCGCCCGCGCACCCTCGACGAAGTCGTCGGACAGCAGCATCTGCTCAAGCCGGGATCGCCACTGCGCCGCCTCGTCGGCGAAGGCGGCGGCGGTCCCGCGGGCGCGTCGTCCGTGATCCTGTGGGGCCCGCCCGGCATCGGCAAGACGACCCTCGCCTACGTCGTCTCGAAGGCGACGAACAAGCGGTTCGTGGAGCTGTCCGCGATCACCGCGGGCGTGAAGGAGGTCCGGGCCGTCATCGAGGGCGCCCGCCGGGCGCTGGGCGGGCACGGCAAGGACACCGTCCTCTTCCTCGACGAGATCCACCGCTTCAGCAAGGCCCAGCAGGACTCGCTGCTGCCCGCGGTGGAGAACCGCTGGGTGACGCTGATCGCGGCGACCACGGAGAACCCGTACTTCTCGATCATCTCGCCGCTGCTCTCCCGCTCCCTGCTGCTGACCCTGGAATCGCTGACCGACGACGACCTGCGCGGGCTGCTCGCGCGGGCGCTCACGGACGAGCGCGGGCTCGGCGGGGCCGTCACCCTGGCCGAGGACGCCGAGGAGCACCTGCTGCGCGTCGCGGGCGGGGACGCCCGGCGCGCGCTCACCGCCCTGGAGGCCGCCGCCGGAGCCGCCCTCGCCAAGAGCGAGGAGACCATCACCCTCGAAAGCGTCGAGGAGACCGTCAATCGCGCGGCGGTGAAGTACGACCGGGACGGCGACCAGCACTACGACGTCGCCAGCGCCCTCATCAAGTCCATCCGCGGCTCCGACGTGGACGCCGCGCTGCACTATCTGGCCCGCATGATCGAGGCAGGCGAGGACCCCCGCTTCATCGCGCGCCGCCTGATGATCTCCGCCAGCGAGGACATCGGCCTCGCCGATCCGACGGCTCTGCCCACGGCGGTCGCCGCCGCGCAGGCCGTCGCCATGATCGGCTTTCCGGAAGCCGCGCTGACCCTGAGCCACGCCACGATCGCGCTCGCGCTGGCCCCGAAGTCGAACGCGGCGACGACCGCGATCGGCGCCGCCATGGAGGACGTCCGCAAGGGCCTCGCCGGTCAGGTTCCGGCTCATCTTCGGGACGGGCACTACAAGGGTGCCGCCAAGCTGGGGCACGCCCAGGGGTACGTCTATCCGCACGATGTGCCCGGGGGGATCGCGGCCCAGCAGTACGCGCCGGACGCCATCGCCGGCCGCCGCTACTACCAGCCCACCCGCTATGGCGCCGAGGCGCGCTATGCCGATGTGGTCGAGCGGGTCCGTGAGCGCTTGCGGGGCGAGCCGGGTACCGCTTGAGCACGGCCTGCCTCACAGTTCCCCGCGCCTCTTTTGGGTTGTCGGTCGGCTGACGGCCGGTGGCCGCTTCCCGCGCAGTTCCCCGCGCCCCTGAGGCATGCGCTTCGCGCAGCCTCCCCTGGACGAGCGGAGCTCGTTTCAGGGGCGCGGGGAACTGCGCGAGAAGCCCCACCGGCCCGCGGACGGCGACGAGACCTGAACCCGGCAGACGCGCTCGGCGGGCACCTCGGCGCGGCCGGCCCTAGGGTCGAGCCATGCGCATCACGGCCGCGGCCGCCACGGCAATCCTGCTGCTCACGGCGGCAGCCTGCGGCACCGAGCACCACAAGAACCCGGCACCGGCGGCAGCCCTGAGCCAGGGATTCCCGCCCACCGCGGCGCAGGCCAAGGCCCAGCTCAACACCCTCACCGTCGCCTGGGGCAAGAACTGGCAGACGTACAAGAGGAGCGAGTTCGGCGACGGCTGGAGCGACGACGTGGACGCCCCGGGCGGACGCAACGGCTGTGACACCCGCGACGACGTCCTGCGCCGCGACCTCAGCGACCTGCGCGAGGGCGACCGCAACCGCTGCGTGGTGATCTCCGGCACGCTGCACGACCCGTACACCGGCAAGAACCTGCCCTACTACTACCGCAGGGCCTCCCAGATCCAGACCGACCACGTCGTCGCGCTCGGCGCCGCCTGGCGGGCCGGTGCCTGGGCCTGGACACCGAAGAAGCGGCTCACCTACGCCAACGACCTCGATGTGCTGCTCGCCGCCGACAAGACGGCCAACTACGAGAAGAGCAGCAAGACCCCCGACAAGTGGAAGCCCGCGAACAAGGCGTTCTGGTGCGAGTACGGACGGCGCTGGACCGGGATCAAGACCAAGTACGCGCTCACGGTGACCGCGCCCGAGAAACTGGCTCTCCAGGACCTGCTGGCAAGCTGCCGCTGAGCCATCCGGTAGACTCCTTCGAAGTGCTGTGTCCTGTGCCCGGTGTCCCGAAAGGGAGGCAGGGCGTCACCAGAGCAGGACATCCAGCCGGATCCCCCGAACCGCAAGGCACAGGGGATCCAGGAGCGTCGCGCACCTTCGAAGGTGTCGCGGGCAGCCCACCACCCTTCCGGATTCCGGGACCAGGTCGGTGGGCCACTCGCGTGCTGCACGTATGTGCCCAGTATCCGGGAGCGGCTGCCCATCCATCCTCGTGACGGACGGGTTTCCCGGGCTGCGGATGCGACCTCCCAAACCCTGGTGAAGCCGTATTCGCATCAGAAACAATGAGGTGTTTGGTTCATGGCGAACCAGTCCCGCCCCAAGGTCAAGAAGTCGCGTGCCCTCGGCATCGCGCTGACCCCGAAGGCCGTCAAGTACTTCGAGGCCCGCCCCTACCCGCCGGGCGAGCACGGCCGCGGCCGCAAGCAGAACTCGGACTACAAGGTCCGTCTGCTCGAGAAGCAGCGTCTGCGCGCGCAGTACGACATCAGCGAGAAGCAGATGGCCCGTGCCTACGACCGCGCCAAGAAGGCCGAAGGCAAGACCGGCGAGGCCCTGGTCATCGAGCTGGAGCGTCGTCTCGACGCGCTGCTGCTGCGTTCGGGCATCGCCCGCACGATCTACCAGTCGCGCCAGATGGTCGTCCACGGCCACATCGAGGTCAACGGCCAGAAGGTCGACAAGCCCTCGTTCCGCGTCCGTCCCGACGACGTCGTGATGGTCCGCGAGCGCAGCCGCGAGAAGCCGCTGTTCCAGGTCGCGCGTGAGGGTGGCTTCGCCCCCGAGGGCGAGACCCCCCGCTACCTCCAGGTGAACCTGAAGGCCCTGGCCTTCCGCCTGGACCGGGACCCGAACCGCAAGGAGATCCCCGTGATCTGCGACGAGCAGCTCGTCGTCGAGTACTACGCCCGCTGACCGACCAGCGGACGTAGTCTCACCTGCGTTTCAGCCCGTCGTCTCCCCGCCGTTCGCGGTCGGGGAGGCGGCGGGTTCTCGCATGTCGGGGGCGAGTGCGCGGGCCGGCCGGGGCACGGTGACCGTGGTCTTCCGCGGACCGCCGCCGAGCGCCCGCGCCACCGTCTCGTCCTGACCCAGCAGCCCGCCGGCGCGCGTCAGTTCCTCGAACCGGGCATCGCCCAGGACCTCGCGGGCCCGCGACTCGCACAGCTCGTGCGGCACGTGGTAGTGACCCGAGCCGAACAGCCGCAGCCCCACCGACGGCCACATCCGGCCCGCCGCGCCCTGGAGCACCGCCGCCTCCGCGGCGTCCCCCTCCGCCACCGTGACCAGCGCCAGCAGCTCGATCGCCAGCACCGTGCCGAGCAGATCGTGGAACTCGTGGTCGATGGTCAGGCACTCCTCGAGGAGCCGCCGGGCGGCGGCCGGCTCGCCCTCGGTCCACCGCGCGTAGGCCAGCACGTAGAGCGCGTACGCCCGGGTCCACCGCTCCCCGTGGTCCTCGCACACCTGCCGTACGTCCTCGCACAGCGCGACGGCCTGCCCCAGCTCGCCCCGGAACGCCAGCGCCATCGCCAGCTCGACCTGGCCCATCAGCACATTGCTGTTCAGCTCACCGATCTCGCGGTAGCGGGCCAGCGAGTCGCGCAGCAGCTGCTCCGCGCGCGGCATGTCGTCCGTGACCAGCGCCAGACAGCCGGTGCGGTGCACCGCGTAGGCGACCGCCGTCGGGTTGCCCGTGCGCTCCGCCTCCTCGCGGCACTCCTGCAGCGCCGCGAGGGCGGGCACCGTGTCGCCCTGGAGGATCGCCACATAGCCGAGCACCCACAGCGCCTTGAGCCGGGAGTCCAGGTACGCGGACTCGGGGTGCCCGTCGCCCGCGGCGTCCAGCTCGAGGCTGTGCTCCAGCCAGTGCCGGCCCTCCGCGAGATGTCCGCAGCCCGCCCAGTAGAACCAGAGCGTGCCCGCCAGGTACTGGCCCAGATGCGTCTCGCCCGGCTCGTTCAGACAGAACTCCAGGGCCGCGCGCAGATTCGGCAGCTCCCCGTCGATCCGGGCCGCCACCTCGCCCTGCCGCGGGGAGAACCAGTCCAGCTCGCACCAGGTCGCGAGCCCCATGTACCAGTCGCGGTGCCTGCGCCGCATCCGCTCGGTGTCGCCGACGCCGTCCAGCCACTCGGCGCCGTACGCGCGGACCGTGTCCAGCATCCGGTAGCGCACCCCGGCCGGCGCCTCCTCGCGGGACACGACGGACTGGCCGATGAGTTCCTGGAGCACGTCGAGGAGGTCGTCCGCGTGCAGCCCGTCGCCGCTGCAGATGTACTCGGCGGCCTCCAGGTCGAACGAGCCGGAGAACACCGAGAGCCGCGCCCACAGCAGGCGCTCCCGCGCCGTGCATAGCTCGTGGCTCCAGCCGATGGCCGTCCGCAGGGTCTGATGCCGGGGCAGCGCGTCCCGCCCGCCGCCCGAGAGCAGCCGGAACCGGTCGTCGAGCCGCTCCAGCAGCTGGGCCGGCGACAGCGCCCGCAGCCGCCCCACCGCCAGCTCCACCGCGAGCGGCAGACAGTCCATGCGGCGGCACACCTCCACGACGTCGGCCCGGTTGCCGTCGTCCAGCGAGAAGCCGGGCAGCAGCGCAGCGGCCCGGTCGGCGAACAGCTCCGCCGCGCCCTCGACCGGCAGCGGCGCCAGCGGCAGCAGCCGCTCCCCGGTCAGCGCGAGCGGCCGGCGGCCCACCGCGATCACCCGCAGACCCGGCGCCGCGCACAGCAGTTCCCGTACGAGACGGGCGCACGGGTCGACCAGGTGCTCGAACCCGTCCAGGACCAGGACCAGGGAGCGCTCGGCGAGATGCTCGAGCAGGACCTCGCGCGAGGACCGGGTGGTGTGGTCGGTGAGACCCAGCGACTCGGCGAGCGCGTACTCCACCAGCTCCGGCCGGTGCACCGCCGCCAGCTCCGCCCGCCACACCCCGTCGGCGCACAGCTCGCGCGGGATCCGCGAGGCCGCGTGCGCGGCGAACCGTGACTTGCCGACCCCGCCCGCCCCCGTGACGGTGACCAGGCGGGCGGCGGTCAGGGCCTCCTGAAGGGCGGCGAGTTCGGCGACCCGGCCGACGAAACGGTTCACTTCGTGCGGGAGGTTGCCGGGACGCGGGGGAGCGGCCGGTACGGGGGCGGGGCGCGGAGTGCGAGACATAGCATACGGAGCGTACTCATCTGTACGCACTCCGTACAATCGGTTCGATCAAAGTGCGGCGGTACCGAGGGGAATGCGGTGTGGAGCGCGGGGCGGGGCGCGATAGGCTCGGGAGACGACTTTTCGATGTTCGACAGCGGTGCAACAGCCGACAGCCTCAGCAGACAACCAAGGAGCGGTGCCAAGTGTCCGGTGGAGAGGTGGCCGGGATCCTGGTGGCCGTCTTCTGGGCGATCCTGGTCTCCTTCCTCGCGGTGGCCCTCGCGAGGCTGGCCCAGACGCTCAGGGCGACCACCAAGCTCGTCGCGGACGTGACCGATCAGGCCGTCCCCCTGCTCGCGGACGCCTCCGCGGCGGTGCGCTCGGCGCAGACGCAGATCGACCGGGTCGACGCGATCGCCTCGGACGTCCAGGAAGTCACGTCGAACGCGTCGGCGCTGTCCTCCACCGTGGCCTCCACCTTCGGCGGGCCGCTGGTCAAGGTGGCCGCGTTCGGTTACGGGGTGCGCCGGGCCATCGGCGGCCGCGGCAAGGACGCCCCCGCCAAGCAGACCCGCCGTACCGTGATCGTGGGCCGTGCGATCCCGGAGTCGCGCCGCGCCAAGCGGGCCAACCGGAACAAGAGGGACTGACCGAGCTATGTTCCGCCGTACGTTCTGGTTCACCGCGGGCGCAGCCGCCGGCGTGTGGGCCACCACCAAGGTCAACCGCAAGATCAAGCAGCTGACGCCGGAGAGCCTCGCCGCCCAGGCCGCGAACAAGGCGGTCGAAGCGGGCCACCGGCTCAAGGACTTCGCTCTCGACGTCCGCGACAACATGGCGGAGCGCGAGGCCCAACTCGGCGACGCGCTCGGTCTGGGCGAGCCGGTCGAGGGCGAACTGCCCCCGCAGCGCCGCTTCGCGATCGTCGAGAACACCTTCAGTACCAAGCAACCCAAAATCATCGAGCACAACACGCGCAACGCGTACAACAACCGGAATGAGGACCACTGATGGAGTCGGCTGAAATCCGTCGCCGCTGGCTGAGCTTCTTCGAGGAGCGTGGCCACAAGGTCGTGCCCTCGGCGTCGCTCATCGCCGACGACCCGACTCTGCTGCTCGTCCCCGCGGGCATGGTCCCGTTCAAGCCGTACTTCCTCGGCGAGGTCAAGCCGCCCGCCCCGCGCGCCACTTCGGTGCAGAAGTGCGTGCGCACGCCGGACATCGAAGAGGTCGGCAAGACGACCCGCCACGGCACGTTCTTCCAGATGTGCGGCAACTTCTCCTTCGGCGACTACTTCAAGGAAGGCGCCATCAAGTACGCCTGGGAGCTGCTCACCAGCCCCCAGGACAAGGGTGGTTACGGCCTGGAGCCGGAGAAGCTCTGGATCACCGTCTACCTCGACGACGACGAGGCCGAGCGCATCTGGCACGACGTCGTCGGCGTACCGAAGGAGCGCATCCAGCGCCTGGGCAAGAAGGACAACTTCTGGTCCATGGGCGTCCCCGGCCCCTGCGGCCCGTGCTCCGAGATCAACTACGACCGCGGCCCCGAGTTCGGCGAAGAGGGCGGCCCGGCGGTCAACGACGAGCGCTACGTGGAGATCTGGAACCTGGTCTTCATGCAGTACGAGCGCGGCGCCGGCACCGGCAAGGACGACTTCGAGATCCTCGGCGACCTGCCCTCGCAGAACATCGACACGGGCCTCGGCCTCGAGCGTCTCGCGATGATCCTGCAGGGCGTGCAGAACATGTACGAGACGGACACCCTGCGCGTCGTCATCGACAAGGCCACCGAGCTGACCGGTGTCGCCTACGGCGCCAAGCACGAGTCGGACGTCTCGCTGCGCGTCGTCGCCGACCACATGCGTACGTCCACGATGCTCATCGGCGACGGTGTCACCCCCGGCAACGAGGGCCGTGGCTACGTGCTGCGCCGCATCATGCGCCGCGCCATCCGCAACATGCGCATCCTCGGCGCCACCGGCCCGGTCGTGCAGGACCTGCTCGACGTCGTGATCGACACGATGGGCGAGCAGTACCCGGAGCTGATCACCGACCGCAAGCGCATCGAGCAGGTCGCGCTCGCCGAGGAGGCCGCGTTCCTCAAGGCCCTCAAGGGCGGCACGAACATCCTGGACACCGCCGTCACCGAGACGAAGGCCGCGGGTTCCTCGGTCCTCGCCGGCGACAAGGCGTTCCTGCTGCACGACACGTGGGGCTTCCCGATCGACCTCACCCTGGAGATGGCCGCCGAGCAGGGCCTCTCCGTGGACGAGGACGGTTTCCGCCGCCTGATGAAGGAGCAGCGGGAGCGCGCCAAGGCCGACGCCCAGGCCAAGAAGACCGGTCACGCCAACGTCGGCGCGTACCGCGAGATCGCGGACGCCGCCGGTGCCACCGACTTCATCGGTTACACCTCGACGGACAGCGAGTCGACCGTCGTCGGCCTGCTGGTCAACGGCGTCTCCTCGCCGGCCGCGACCGAGGGCGACGAGGTCGAGGTCGTCCTCGACCGCACCCCCTTCTACGCGGAGGGCGGCGGCCAGATCGGCGACACCGGCCGCATCAAGCTGGACAACGGCGCGGTGATCGAGGTCCGCGACTGCCAGAAGCCGGTCCCGGGCGTCTACGTCCACAAGGGCGTCGTCCAGGTCGGCGAGGTCACCGTCGGCGCCCCGGCGCAGGCGATCATCGACATCACCCGGCGCCGGGCCATCGCCCGCGCCCACTCCGCCACGCACCTGACCCACCAGGCGCTGCGCGACGCGCTCGGCCCGACGGCCGCGCAGGCCGGTTCGGAGAACCAGCCGGGCCGCTTCCGCTTCGACTTCGGTTCGCCGTCGGCCGTGCCCACGGCCGTGATGACGGACGTCGAGCAGAAGATCAACGAGGTCCTGGCCCGCGAGCTCGACGTGCAGGCCGAGGTCATGTCGATCGACGAGGCGAAGAAGCAGGGCGCTATCGCCGAGTTCGGCGAGAAGTACGGCGAGCGGGTGCGCGTCGTCACCATCGGCGACTTCTCCAAGGAGCTGTGCGGCGGCACGCACGTGCACAACACCGCCCAGCTCGGCCTGGTGAAGCTGCTCGGCGAGTCCTCCATCGGTTCGGGTGTCCGCCGCATCGAGGCCCTGGTCGGCGTCGACGCCTACAACTTCCTGGCCAAGGAGCACACGGTCGTCGCCCAGCTCCAGGAGCTGGTCAAGGGCCGCTCCGAGGAGCTGCCGGAGAAGATCTCGGCGATGCTCGGCAAGCTGAAGGACGCCGAGAAGGAGATCGAGAAGTTCCGCGCGGAGAAGGTCCTCCAGGCCGCCGCCGGTCTCGCCGACTCCGCCAAGGACGTCCGCGGCGTCGCCCTCGTCACCGGCCAGGTGCCCGACGGCACCACCGCCGACGACCTGCGCAAGCTGGTCCTCGACGTGCGCGGCCGTATCCAGGGCGGCCGCCCCGCGGTCGTCGCGCTGTTCACGACGGTCAACGGCAAGCCGCTGACGGTCATCGCCACGAACGACGCGGCCCGCGACCGCGGCCTCAAGGCCGGCGACCTGGTCCGCACCGCCGCGAAGACCCTCGGCGGCGGTGGCGGCGGCAAGCCGGACGTCGCGCAGGGCGGCGGCCAGAACCCGGCCGCGATCGGCGACGCCATCGACGCCGTCGAGCGCCTCGTCGGGGAGACCGCGAACTGATGCGCAGAGGCCGCCGGCTGGCGATCGACGTCGGGGACGCCCGGATCGGGGTCGCGTCCTGCGACCCCGACGGGATCCTCGCGACTCCGGTGGAGACGGTCCCGGGACGTGACGTCCCGGCCGCCCACCGGCGGTTGAAGCAGCTCGTCGAGGAGTACGAGCCGATCGAGGTGGTCGTCGGACTGCCTCGCTCCCTCAAGGGGGGCGAGGGCCCGGCCGCCACCAAGGTCCGCGGTTTCACCCAGGAGCTGGCGCGCGGCATCGCACCCGTTCCGGTGAGGCTCGTGGACGAGAGGATGACCACAGTGACGGCCAGTCAGGGGCTGCGCGCCAGCGGCGTAAAGTCCAAAAAGGGCCGTTCTGTCATTGACCAGGCCGCCGCCGTCATCATCCTCCAGCAGGCGCTGGAGTCCGAACGGGCGTCAGGAAACGCTCCTGGCGAGGGCGTCGAAGTGGTTGTCTGATCGCGATACGGTAACGTTCCGCGCGATCGGCGGCGTTCGAACAGCTGCCGCACAGCATCAAGAGGCGGAACGGTTGCCCTCCCGATCGGACATCGGGTCCTCCCTCCCCGCCTCGCGGCTTGTAGGGGACCGATGACTGATTATGGCCGGGGCCAAGGCTCCGAACCGTGGCATCCCGCGGACCCGTTGTACGGGGACCAGGGGTGGCAGCAGCAGGCCGGGCACGGCCAGGCTGCCTACGGCGGCCAGGGGCAGTACGACCCGCAGCAGCCGCAGCAGACGTACGGCGGTGACTGGGGTCAGGGTCAGCAGCAGGGCGGTCACGGCTACGGCCAGGACCCCGGTTACGGCCAGGACCCCGCCTACGGTCAGGGCTACGGCCAGAACCAGGGGTACGGCCAGGACCCGGGCTACGGGCAGCAGGGGTACGGCGGTCAGCAGCAGGGCCAGGGCGGCTGGGAGACCAACGGCCAGGGGCAGGTCCCGTACGGGGTCGACCCCACGGACCCGTACGGCACCGGCCACCAGGGCGCCTACAACGGCGGCGATCAGCCGGACTACTACAGCACCCCCGAGGCCTACCCGCCGCCGGAGCCGCCGGGCCGCCGTCGCGCGCCCGAGCCGCAGACCGAGTGGGACGCGGGCCCCGACCAGGGCGAGGACGCGTTCTTCAACGGCGGCGGCGATGACGACGACGAGGGCGACGACCGCGGCCCCCGGCGCGGCGGCCGAAAACCGAAGAAGCGCCGCAGCGGCTGTGCCTGCCTGGTGCTCACGGTGATCTTCGCGTCCGGCGTCGGCGGCGTCGGCTATTTCGGCTACCAGTTCTACCAGGACCGTTTCGGCTCGGCGCCGGACTTCTCGGGCGACGGCAACGGCGAGACGGTCAGCGTCGTCATCGACAAGGGCTCCGACGGCTACACCATCGGCCAGAAGCTCAAGGCGGCCGGTGTCGTGCAGAGCGTCGACGCCTTCGTCGCGGCCCAGTCGGCGAACCCGCAGGGCAAGACGATCCAGGCCGGCGCGTACGTGCTGGAGAAGGAGATGTCCGGGGCGAGCGCGGTCAAGTCCATGCTCAGCCCGACGAGCCACGCGAATCTGAAGATTCCCGAGGGCTGGCGGAACGCCAAGATCTACGCCGCGGTCGACAAACAGCTGAAGATCTCGAAGGGCACGACCGCCAAGGCCGCCAAGAGTGGCTTCAAGGATCTTGGCCTGCCGTCCTGGGCGCTCAACCACAAGGACGTGAAGGACCCGCTGGAAGGGTTCCTGCTCCCGGGGAGCTATGCGATCGCCAAGGGCATGAAACCCGAAGACGCGCTGAAGCAGATGGTCGAGCGGGCCGACGAGAGCTACAAGACCCTCGACCTCGAAGGCCAGGCCAAGAAGTTCGACCTCGACGGTCCGTGGCAGCTGCTCACCGTCGCCAGCCTCGTGAACGCCGAGGGCAAGACCCACGACGACTTCCGCAAGATGGCCGAGGTCGTCTACAACCGGCTCAAGCCCGGCAACATGGAGACGGTCGGCAAGCTCCAGTTCGACTCGACGTACAACTACGCCAAGGGTCAGAGCAACATCGACATCGGCGAGTCCGAGATCAACAGCGACCCGGACCCGTACAACACCTACTACCACAAGGGTCTGCCGCCCGGACCGATCGGCAACCCCGGTGCCGAGGCGCTGGCCGCCACGCTCAAGCCGACCAGTGACGGCTGGCTGTACTTCGTGGCGACGGACGGCATGCACAAGACCGAGTTCGCCAAGACGAACGCGGAATTCGAGAGGCTCAAGGACAAGTTCAATGCCAGCCAGCAGGGAAACTGACGCGCGCAGAGCGGCAGTTCTCGGTTCCCCCATCGCCCACTCGCTCTCGCCGCAGCTGCACACCGCGGCGTACCGGGCCCTCGGCCTGGACGGCTGGACGTACGACCGGTTCGACGTCGACGAGGCGGCGCTGCCCGGGTTCTTCCGGAGCCTCGGCCCCGAGGAGTGGGCCGGGCTCTCCCTGACCATGCCGCTGAAGCGGGCGGTGATCCCGCTGCTCGACGGGATCACCGACACGGCGGCGTCGGTCGAGGCGGTGAACACCGTCGTCTTCCACGCCGACGGGCGGCGCACCGGTGACAACACCGACATCCCCGGGCTCGTCGCCGCGCTGCACGAGCAGGGCGTCGAGAAGATCGAGTCCGCCGCGATCCTCGGCGCGGGCGCCACTGCGTCCTCGGCGCTCGCCGCGCTCGCCCGGATCTGCACGGGCGAGGTCGTCGTCCACGTCCGCAGCCGGCAGCGGGCCGACGAGATGCGCGGCTGGGGCGAGCGGCTCGGCGTCCCCGTGCGCATCGCCGCCTGGGACGACGCGGCCCGCGCCTTCGAGGCGCCCCTGGTCATATCGACCACGCCCAAGGGCAGCACCGACCACCTGGTCGACGCCGTGCCCGCGCGCGTGGGCACGCTGTTCGACGTGATCTACGACCCGTGGCCGACCCCGCTCGCGGCGGCCTGGCAGCAGCGCGGCGGCCCCGTGCTCAGCGGCCTCGACCTGCTCGTGCACCAGGCCGTCTTCCAGTTCGAACAGTTCACCGGTGAGACCCGCCCGGTGCTCGGCGCGATGCGCGAGGAGGCGCTGAGGTCGCTCGGCTGACCCGCGCCCCCGCGTGTTCCCCGTCTCACCCGACGTCCGCAAGGCGGACAGCGGGACGAGCCCCTGGCCGGACATGGGAGGATCAGAGACGCGCGGTGGGCCGGGCACATGTGCCGTCCGGGGCCGCCCGCAGAGCCGTAACGCAGAGCGCGAGCATGAGGAGCACCGTTGAGCAGGTTGCGCTGGCTGACCGCGGGGGAGTCGCACGGACCCGCACTTGTCGCGACGCTGGAGGGACTTCCCGCCGGCGTTCCGATCACCACGGAGATGGTGGCGGACCACCTGGCACGGCGCCGCCTCGGCTATGGCCGCGGCGCGCGGATGAAGTTCGAGCAGGACGAGGTCACCTTCCTGGGCGGCGTCCGGCACGGTCTGACGCTGGGCTCCCCGGTCGCGGTCATGGTGGGCAACACCGAGTGGCCGAAGTGGGAGCAGGTCATGGCGGCCGACCCCGTCGACCCCGAGATCCTCAAGGACCTCGCGCGCAACGCGCCGCTGACCCGGCCCCGGCCCGGCCACGCGGACCTCGCGGGCATGCAGAAGTACGGCTTCGACGAGGCGCGCCCCATCCTGGAGCGGGCCTCCGCACGGGAGACCGCGGCCCGGGTGGCCCTCGGCGCGATCGCCCGGTCGTACCTGAAGGAGACGGCCGGCATCGAGATCGTCAGCCACGTCGTCGAGCTCTGCTCCGTCAAGGCCCCGCACGGCGTGTACCCGACGCCGGCGGACGTGGAGAAGCTGGACGCCGACCCGCTGCGCTGCCTGGACCCCGTCGCGTCCAAGCAGATGGTCGCGGAGGTCGACCAGGCCCACAAGGACGGCGACACGCTCGGCGGCGTCGTCGAGGTGCTGGCCTACGACGTGCCGGTGGGCCTCGGCTCGCACGTGCACTGGGACCGCAAGCTCGACGCCCGGCTCGCGGGCGCCCTCATGGGCATCCAGGCCATCAAGGGCGTCGAGATCGGTGACGGCTTCGACCTGGCCCGGGTGCCGGGCTCGCAGGCCCACGACGAGATCGTCAACACCGCCGAGGGCATCCGTCGCGTCTCCGGCCGCTCCGGTGGCACCGAGGGCGGCCTCACCACCGGCGAGCTGCTGCGGGTCCGCGCCGCGATGAAGCCGATCGCGACCGTGCCGCGCGCCCTGAAGACCGTCGACGTCGCCACCGGCGAGGCCACGCAGGCGCACCACCAGCGCTCCGACGTCTCCGCCGTGCCGGCCGCCGGCATCGTCGCCGAGGCCATGGTCGCCCTGGTCCTCGCGGACGCGGTCGCCGAGAAGTTCGGCGGCGACAGCGTGCCCGAGACCCGGCGCAACGTGCGGTCCTACCTCGACAACCTCCACATCCGGTGAGCGGGCCGAGGATCGTCCTCGTCGGGCCCATGGGCGTGGGCAAGTCGACGGTGGGCGCGCTGCTCGCCGAGCGGCTCGGCTGCTCCTACCGGGACACCGACGACGACATCGTGACCGCGCAGGGCCGGACCATCGCGGACATCTTCGTCGACGAGGGCGAGGAGAGCTTCCGTGCCATCGAGAAGGCGGCCGTCGCCTCGGCGCTGGCCGGGCACGAGGGGATCCTCGCGCTCGGCGGCGGATCGATCCTCGACGCCGACACCCGGGCACTGCTCGACGGGCAGCCGGTCGTCTTCCTCTCGATGGACGTCGAGGAAGCCGTCAAGCGGACCGGTCTGAACGTGGCCAGGCCGCTGCTCGCCGTCAACCCCCGCAAGCAGTGGCGGGAGCTGATGGAGGCGCGCCGCCACCTGTACACCGAGGTCGCCCGGGTGGTCGTGGCCACCGACGGCCGCACACCCGACGAGGTCGCAGCGGCCGTCCTCGACGCACTGGAGTTGAAGCAGGCATGAGCGAGCAGATCACCCGTATCCAGGTCGGCGGCACCGCGGGCACCGACCCCTACGAGGTACTGGTGGGCCGTCAACTCCTGGGCGAGCTCGGCCAGTTGATCGGCGATCGGGTCAAGCGGGTGGCCATCGTGCACCCCGAGGCGCTGGCCGAGACCGGCGAGGCGCTCCGCGCCGACCTGGCCGACCAGGGCTTCGAGGCCGTCGCCATCCAGGTGCCGAACGCGGAGGAGGCCAAGACCGCCGAGGTCGCCGCCTACTGCTGGAAGGCGCTCGGCCAGTCGAACTTCACGCGTTCCGACGTCATCGTCGGCGTCGGCGGCGGCGCGACCACCGACCTCGCCGGGTTCGTGGCCGCGACCTGGCTGCGCGGTGTCCGCTGGATCGCCATCCCGACCACCGTGCTCGCCATGGTGGACGCGGCGGTCGGCGGCAAGACCGGCATCAACACCGCCGAGGGCAAGAACCTCGTGGGCGCCTTCCACCCGCCGGCCGGCGTGCTGTGCGACCTGGCCGCCCTCGACTCGCTCCCGGTCAACGACTACGTGTCCGGGCTCGCCGAGGTCATCAAGGCCGGGTTCATCGCCGACGAGCGGATCCTGGAGCTGGTGGAGGAGGACCCGCAGGCGGCGCGCACGCCCGCCGGGCCGCACACCTCCGAGCTGATCGAGCGCGCCATCAAGGTCAAGGCCGAGGTGGTCTCCTCCGACCTCAAGGAGTCGGGCCTGCGCGAGATCCTCAACTACGGACACACGCTCGCCCACGCCATCGAGAAGAACGAGCGCTACAAGTGGCGGCACGGCGCCGCCGTCTCCGTCGGCATGCACTTCGCCGCCGAACTCGGCCGCCTGGCCGGTCGGTTGGACGACGCCACCGCCGACCGGCACCGCACCGTCCTGGAGTCGGTGGGGCTGCCGCTGGCGTACCGCTACGACCAGTGGCCCAAGCTGCTGGAGACGATGAAGGTCGACAAGAAGTCCCGCGGCGACCTGCTCCGCTTCATCGTCCTCGACGGCCTCGGCAAGCCCACCGTCCTGGAGGGCCCGGACCCCGCCGTCCTGCTCGCCGCCTACGGTGAAGTGGCCGAATAGCTCCGCTCGTTGAGGGCCGGGCACTTTGCGGGCACCCGGGCCGTTCACACAACGGCGGCCCGGGACGGTACCGTTCGATAGCGCTCGGTTCGCCGACGCCTCCCTGACGGTTGTACGAGACGGAGTGGCACCGGATGCAGCACGCAGTGGGGTCTCCGCTGCCACCGCCCCATCGGCCGGGGCACGGCCCGGGACCGGGCCCGGCCACCGCCGGGAGCCAGGCGCAGCAGCAGTCCGGTGCGCCCGGTTTCACCGGCGCCCCGCACCACCCGCCCGTACCGCCGCCGCACCCGCACCCGCCGGTGCCGCCGCACCGGGACACCACGGGACATGTGCAGCTCCCGCCCGGCGGCCCGGTCGCCGTGCCGAGCCCGCCGCCCGCGCAGGCCCCCGCAGACCCGAGCGGTACGACCCTCGCGGTCCTGCTGATCGGCCCCGCGGGCGCCGGCAAGACCAGCGTCGCCAAGTACTGGGCGGAGTGCCGCCGGGTGCCGACGGCCCACATCAGCCTCGACGACGTACGGGAATGGGTGCGGTCCGGATTCGCCGACCCACAGACCGGGTGGAACGACAACAGCGAGGCGCAGTACCGCCTGGCCCGTCGCACCTGCGGCTTCGCCGCGCGCAACTTCCTGGCGAACGGGATCTCGTGCATCCTCGACGACGCCGTCTTCCCCGACCGGCCGGTCGTCGGGCTCGGCGGCTGGAAGCGGCACGTGGGGCCCGGGCTGCTGCCCGTCGTCCTGCTGCCGGGCCTGGAGATCGTCCTGGAGCGCAACGCCCAGCGCAGCGGCAATCGCCGGCTGACCGACGAGGAGGTCGCCCGGATCCACGGCCGGATGGCCGGCTGGTACGGCTCGGGCCTGCCGATCATCGACAATTCCCAGCTCGACGTGGCCGGAACGGCACAGGTCCTGGACGACGTGCTCGCCCGGGCCATCGCGAGCCCGCCCCAGTGGTGAATCGTCACCCCTGAGCCGCCCCAGCCCCTCGGGGAACGTACGTACCGCCCGTCCGGACGCGCTGAACCGGCCGGGTCGCGCGTCCGCTCGTACGCTCGGCCTCATGGCAGAGGTGTACGCGGCCCGACGGGACCGGCTGAGAGAGCGTGCGACAGCGGGCGGCAGTGCGGCCGCCCTGGTGTCGCGGCCCGCCAATGTCCGCTATCTCGCCGGAGCGGCGCCGCACGGCGCGGTGCTCCTGCTGGGCCGGGAGCCCGGTGGCGGCGACGACACGCTGTTGTGCGCGCGCCCGCCGAGCGGGCAGGCCGCCGAGGGCCGGGCCGACGAGGACCTGAGAGTGCAGGTGCTGTCCGCGCCCGCCGGGGACGCGGCCGTCGCCGCAGCGGACGTGGCCGCGGCCCGGGGCGCCGACTCGCTCGCCGTCGAGGAGCACCATCTGACGGTGGCCCGGCACCGGGCGCTCGGCTCGGTCGCGCCCGGGTTGCGCCTGACCGATCTCAACCGGGCCGTCGAGCAGCTGCGGCTGGTCAAGGACGAGGAGGAGATCTCCTGTCTGCGGATCGCCGCCGAGATCGCCGACCAGGCGCTGGGCGAGCTCCTCGAATCGATCCTCGTGGGCCGCACCGAGCGGCATCTCGCCCTGGAACTGGAACGTCGACTTGTCGATCACGGCGCCGACGGCCCCGCCTTCCCCACTTCGGTCGGTACGGGGCCGAACTCGGGGCGCGGCGGGCACCGGCCCGGCGACCGCAGGGTCGAGGAGGGAGATTTCCTCTCCGTCTGCCTGGGCGCCACCTACCGCGGCTACCGCTGCGAGATCGGCCGCACCTTCGTCATCGGGACCTCGCCTGCCGACTGGCAGATCGACCTGTACGACCTGGTCTTCGCCGCTCAGCGGGCCGGCCGGGAGAGCCTGGCGCCGGGCGTGGAGTGCCGCGAGGTGGACCGGGCCGCCCGCCACGTACTGGACGCCGGGGGGTATGGTGACGGACTCGCGCAGCTGACCGGACACGGGGTGGGACTCGAAATCCAGGAGGACCCGCAGTTGGCCCCCGCCGCCATGGGTAAACTTGACGCTTGTGTGCCGGTCACCGTCGAACCGGGGGTTCACCTCCCGGGCCGGGGCGGCGTCCGGATCGATGACACGCTCGTCGTCCGCCCCGAGGCGGACGGCGGACCCGAGCTACTCACCATCACGACCAAGGAGCTGCTCGCGCTCTAGCCCCGCAGGGCTGGGTGCGGGACCCGGGGTCGTCCACGTCAGTCCAGGAGATTCCGCAACCGTGGCTTCCACGAACGACCTCAAGAACGGCCTGGTGCTCAAGCTCGACGGGGGCCAGCTCTGGTCCGTCGTCGAGTTCCAGCACGTCAAGCCCGGCAAGGGCCCTGCCTTCGTGCGCACCAAGCTCAAGAACGTGCTCTCCGGCAAGGTCGTCGACAAGACGTTCAACGCCGGCGTCAAGGTCGAGACGGCCACTGTCGACAAGCGCGACATGCAGTTCTCGTACATGGACGGCGACTACTTCGTCTTCATGGACATGGAGACCTACGACCAGCTCATGGTCGACCGCAAGGCCGTCGGCGACGCCGCCAACTTCCTGATCGAGGGCTTCACCGCCACGGTCGCCCAGCACGAGGGCGAGGTGCTCTTCGTCGAGCTGCCGGCCGCCGTCGAGCTGGTCGTCAAGGAGACCGAGCCGGGCGTCCAGGGCGACCGGTCCACCGGTGGCACCAAGCCCGCCACGCTGGAGACGGACCACCAGATCCAGGTCCCGCTCTTCATCACCACGGGCGAGAAGATCAAGGTCGACACCCGTGACAGCAGCTACCTCGGCCGGGTGAACAGCTAACCGTGGCCGCCCGTAACACGGCCCGCAAGCGAGCCTTCCAGGTCCTCTTCGAGGCCGACCAGCGCGGCGCCGACGTCGTCACGGTCCTCGCCGACTGGGTCAAGAACTCGCACAGCGACCCGCAGCAGCCGCCCGTCAGCGAGTACACGATGGAGCTGGTCGAGGGGTACGCCCCCAAGGCGCGCCGGATCGACGAGCTGATCTCGCAGTACGCCGTCGACTGGACCCTCGACCGGATGCCCGTCGTCGACCGCAACATCCTGCGGCTCGGCGCGTACGAGCTGATCTGGGTCGACGGGACCCCGGACGCCGTGGTGCTCGACGAGGCCGTATCGCTGGCCAAGGAGTTCTCCACCGACGAGTCCCCGGCGTTCATCAACGGTCTTCTGGCCCGGTTCAAGGACCTGAAGCCGTCGCTGCGCCGCGACGAGGCATAAAAGCCGCAGTCGACAGAGCCGAGCTCGCAGGCCCGAAGCAGAACTTGAACATTGTTCTGCTTCGGGCCTGGTGCGTTCCGGGGGATCCTGCGTAGGTTCTCGCCATGTCCCCAACAGGCCTCCCCGCCCGGGCCCGGATCGGCTACGGACTCGGCTCCTTCGCCACCGGCACCTTCGGTACCGTCCCCGGTCTGCTGCTGCTCTACTACCTGACCGACGTCCTCGGCGTCGGCGCGGGCCTCGCCGGACTCCTCGTCTTCCTGCCCAAGGCGTGGGACGTGCTGCTCAACCCGTGGATCGGCAGCCTCTCCGACCGCAGCACCCGCTCCCGCTTCGGCCCGCGCCGCTCCTGGATGCTGCTCGGCGCCGTCACCATGCCGCTCTGCTTCGCCGCCATGTTCGCGGCGCCCGGCGGCCTCGAAGGCGGTCCTGCCGCCGCCTATGTCGCCGTGCTCTTCCTGCTGACCGCCTCCGCGTACGCCTTCTTCCAGGTCCCGTACGTCGCCCTGCCCGCCGAACTCACCGACGACCCCGACGAGCGGGCCCGCGTGATGTCCTGGCGCGTCGCCTTCCTCGCCGTGGCGATCCTGCTGTCGGGCGCCGTCGCGCCGCTGCTCGCCGGCTCCACGGCCGACGACCGGGGCAGCGCGGACGGCTACCGGCTGATGGGGCTGGTCGTCGGCGCCGTCCTCGCGTGCGGGATGCTCGCCGCGGTGGGCGCGACGGCCGGGACCCGGGCCGTCGTCCGGACCACCAGCGAGACCGGCCTGCGCGCCCAACTGCGCGCCGCGCGCGGCAACGCGCCCTTCTTCTGGCTGCTCGCCGCCTTCGTGGTGCAGGCCGCCGCGACCGGCCTGATGCTCGCGGGCACCCAGTACTTCGCCACGTACATCCTGGACCGGCCGAGCGCCACGACCGTCCTGTTCGCCTGTCTCATCGTGCCGTCGCTGCTCGCGATGCCGCTGTGGCTGGCGGTCGGCCGCCGGAGCGGCAAGCGCGACGCGGCCATCGCCGCCTCCGTCTGCTTCCTGGTCGGCGCGCTGGGCGCGGCGGCCGGGCGCCAGCTCCCGGACACGCTGGTCTACGCGGCCGTCGCCCTGGCCGGAGTCGGGTACGCGGGCATGCAGATGCTCCCGCTCGCCCTGCTCGGCGACGCGATCGCCGCCGACGCCTACACCAGCGGCCGGCGCCGGGCAGGCGTCTTCACGGGGCTGTGGACCGCGGGGGAGACCCTCGGACTCGCCCTGGGACCCGGCCTGTTCGGGCTGGTGCTCTCGCTCGGCGGCTTCGTCTCGTCCGACGCCGACCACCGGGTGGCCCAGCCCGGCTCGGCGCTGACCGCGATCGTGACCGGCTTCGGCGTGCTGCCCGCCGTCCTGCTGCTCCTGAGCCTTCCGCTGCTGGCCCGCTACCGGCTCACCGAGACCGAACTGACCCGCCTGCGGGACGCGGCCGAGACGCGTCCCGCCCGTGCCACCGCCCCGTACGACGAGGAGAGTTCCGCATGAGCACCGACCACGACGCGATCCTGGCGCGTCTCGCCGAGCTGCGATCGGGCGACCTGCCCGTGCGCGGCGGACGCACCATGGCCTACGTCTACGACTCCGGGCTCGACGGCCTCGAAGAGCTCGCAGCCGCCGCGCAGGCCGCCTTCGCCGGGGTCAACGGCCTCGACATGACGGCCTTCCCGAGCGTCGTGGAGCTGGAGAACGACCTGGTGCGACGGGCCACCGCGCTGCTCGGCGGGGCGGCGGGCACCTTCACCAGCGGCGGCACCGAGAGCTGCCTCCTCGCCGTCCTGACGGCCCGTCAATATGCGCGCAGAGTAAGGGGAGTGACCCGGCCCGAGCTGGTGCTCCCGGACACCGCGCACGCGGCCTTCCACAAGGCGGCCGAACTCTTCGGGCTGACGGTGGTGACCGTGCCCGTCGATCCGGCCACGTTCAAGGTGCGGCCCGCCGACGTCGCGGCGGCGATCACCGAGCACACCGCCCTGGTCGTCGTCTCCGCGCCCAGTTACGCGCACGGCGTCGTCGACCCCGTCGCCGAGGTCGCCGCGTCGGCCGCGGAGCGCGGGGTGCTCTGCCACGTCGACGCCTGCATCGGCGGCTGGTACCTGGGCCACCTCCGGCGGGCCGCGGACGCCCCGGACCTCCCCGACTTCGACCTCACCGTCCCCGGTGTCACCTCGCTCTCCGTCGATCTGCACAAGTACGGGTACGCGGCGAAGGGCGCCTCGCTGCTGCTCTTCGCGGACGCGGAGCTGCGCCGGCACGGCTGGTTCGCGCACGCCTCCTGGCCCGGCTACCCCGTCGTCAACTCCACGCTCCAGGGCACCAAGTCCGCCGGACCGCTCGCCGCGGCCTGGGCGGTGACCGAGCGCGTCGGGACCGATGGTTACACCGCGCTGTCGACGCGCGTACACCGGACGACCCGGGACCTGGCCGACGGGGTCGCCAGGATCGACGGACTGCGACTGCTCGCCCGGCCCGAGGCCTCGCTCATCGCGGTCGCGTCGGACGACCCGGAGGTGGACGTGTTCGTCGTGGCGGACGAGATGCGGGCGAGCGGCTGGTACCTCCAGCCGCAGCCGGCCTTCGGCTCCTCACCGGCCAATCTGCATCTGACGGTGACGGCGGCGGTCGCGGACGAGGAGACCGTGCGGCTGCTCCTCGACGAGCTGGAGAAGGCCGTGGGACGGGCGCGGGCGGCCGGTCCCGTGCGGGTCGATCCGGCGATCGTGGAGGCCGCGGCCACGCTGGACCCGGACGCGCTGAGCGCCGAGGAGGTCGAGATCGCGCTGGCCCTCGCGGGCGTGGGGGAGGGCGGGGCGCTGCCGAGCCGGATGGCGCCGGTGCTCGCGGTTCTCCAGGCGCTGCCGCCGAGGCTGAGCGAGCGGCTGTTGCCCGAGGTCATCGGGCGGCTGTACACGGTGGCGGGGCAGTGACGCCCGAGGGGCGGAGCCGGTCGGCTCCGCCCCTCGGATGTGACGTTTCTGCTTTATCGGCCAGGCGGCCGGATCGTGCTCAGGCCTCGTCGTGCGCCACGGCGCGGCGCGCGTCGGCGTCGAGCACGCCCCAGCTGATGAGCTGCTCGGTCAGGACCGAGGGCGACTGGTCGTAGATGACCGCGAGCGTGCGCAGGTCGTCCTGGCGGATCGACAGCACCTTGCCGTTGTAGTCACCGCGCTGCGACTGGATCGTGGCGGCGTAGCGCTGCAGCGGGCCCGCCTTCTCCGGCGGCACGTGGGCCAGCCGCTCCAGGTCCAGGACCAGCTTCGGCGGGGGCTCGGCGGCGCCGCCCGGGGTGGTGCCCGGCAGCAGCTCCTGAACCGGCACGCCGTAGAAGTCCGCCAGCTCGGCGAGGCGCTGCACGGTCACGGCACGGTCGCCGCGCTCGTACGAACCGACCACGACCGCCTTCCAGCGGCCCTGGGACTTCTCCTCGACACCGTGGAGGGAAAGGCCCTGCTGGGTACGGATCGCGCGGAGCTTCGCCCCGAGCTGTTTGGCGTATTCGCTGGACATATAGCTCCCCGGACACTGCATCACTTAGCGGCTGCGCCGCGTGGCTGGTAACTCACCGTGAGGTTACGCAGCGTTACTTGGTCGCGTCAAGCCGAATGGTCCGTACCGACCATCTCCCGAATCCGGCGTTCCCGCACCTTCAGGCGGGTGATCAGCGGTGTTTCGGGGCTGGTAGTGTGGATGGCGCAATTCCGACGTCCTTTAAGGTCCGTCCCGTGAGGCGGAGAAGGGGGTCCGTTTCGTATGGACACACAGAATTCCGATGCCCGGTCCGTTCTCGAGGGCCCCGACATCGCGCGGGTACTGACCCGTATCGCCCACGAGATCGTCGAGCGCGCCAAGGGCGCCGAGGACGTGGTCCTCCTGGGCATTCCCACGCGGGGCGTCTTCCTCGCCCGCCGCCTGGCCGAGAAGCTCGAAGAGGTCACCGGCCGCACCGTCCCCGTCGGCTCGCTGGACATCACGATGTACCGCGACGACCTGCGGATGCACCCGCCGCGCGCGCTGGCCCGCACCGACATCCCCGCCGAGGGCATCGACGGCCGGCTCGTCGTCCTGGTCGACGACGTGCTCTTCTCGGGCCGCACCATCCGCGCCGCCCTCGACGCCCTGAACGACATCGGGCGCCCGCGCGCCGTGCAGCTCGCGGTCCTCGTCGACCGCGGTCACCGCGAACTCCCGATCCGCGCCGACTACGTCGGCAAGAACCTCCCCACGTCGCTGCGGGAGACGGTCAAGGTCCAGCTCTCCGAGGAGGACGGCCGCGACGCCGTGCTGCTCGGCGCCAAGCCGGACCCCAAGGCGGCCGAGCAGTAGCCACCTCTCCTGCCGCACGTGTCCCACGTGCGGCGAGACAGGTGCGCCCTCGCGCGCCCGTATGCCCCGAAACGTCCTGAACTTCCTTACGGAGCACCCCGATGATGCGACACCTCATCTCGGCCGCCGACCTCACCCGCGACGACGCCGTCCTCATCCTCGACACCGCCGGGGAGATGGCGCGGGTCGCCGACCGGCCCATCAAGAAGCTGCCCGCGCTGCGCGGCCGGACCATCTGCAACCTCTTCTTCGAGGACTCGACGCGGACGCGGATCTCGTTCGAGGCCGCCGAGAAGCGCCTGTCCGCCGACGTCATCAACTTCGCCGCCAAGGGCTCCAGCGTCTCCAAGGGCGAGTCCCTGAAGGACACCGCCCAGACGCTCGAGGCCATGGGCGTCGACGCGGTCGTCATCCGGCACAGCGCCTCCGGCGCCCCGTACCGGCTCGCGACCTCCGGCTGGATCGACGCCCCGGTCATCAACGCCGGCGACGGCACCCACCAGCACCCCACCCAGGCGCTGCTCGACGCCTTCACCATGCGCCGCCGTCTGGTCGGCCGGGACGCCGGGATCGGCCAGGGCCTGGACGGCAAGCGCGTCACCCTCGTCGGCGACGTCCTGCACAGCCGCGTCGCCCGCTCGAACGTCGACCTGCTGCACACCCTGGGCGCCGAGGTCACCCTCGTCGCGCCCCCCACCCTGCTGCCCGTCGGCGTCGAGTCCTGGCCCTGCGAGGTCAGCTACGACCTGGACAGCACGCTGCCGAAGACGGACGCCGTGATGATGCTCCGCGTGCAGCGGGAGCGCATGAACGCGGCCTTCTTCCCGACCGAGCGCGAGTACTCGCGGCGCTACGGCCTCGACGGCGACCGCATGGCGAAGATGCCCGGCCACGCCATCGTGATGCACCCCGGCCCGATGGTCCGGGGCATGGAGATCACCGCCGAGGTCGCCGACTCCGACCGCTGCACCGTCATCGAGCAGGTCGCCAACGGCGTCCACACGCGGATGGCCGTCCTCTACCTGCTTCTGGGCGGCAACGAGCCCGCCGTCACGCACACCCGTACCGAGGGGAACTAAGAACATGAGCAAGATCCTGATCCGTGGTGCGAAGGTGCTCGGCGGCGAGCCGCAGGACGTCCTGATCGACGGCGAGACCATCGCCGAGGTCGGCACCGGCATCGACGCCGAGGGCGCCGAGGTCGTCGAGGCCGACGGCAAGGTCCTCCTGCCGGGCCTCGTCGACCTCCACACCCACCTGCGCGAGCCGGGCCGCGAGGACTCCGAGACCGTCCTGACCGGCACGCAGGCCGCCGCCTCCGGTGGCTACACGGCCGTGTTCGCCATGGCCAACACCTTCCCCGTCGCCGACACCGCCGGCGTCGTCGAGCAGGTCTACCGGCTCGGCCAGGAGCACGGCTACTGCGACGTGCAGCCCATCGGCGCCGTCACCGTCGGCCTTGAAGGACAGAAGCTCGCCGAGCTCGGCGCCATGCACGAGTCCGCCGCCGGCGTCACCGTCTTCTCCGACGACGGCAAGTGCGTCCACGACGCCGTGATCATGCGCCGAGCCCTGGAGTACGTGAAGGCCTTCGGCGGCGTCGTCGCCCAGCACGCGCAGGAGCCCCGCCTCACCGAGGGCGCCCAGATGAACGAGGGCACCGTCTCCGCCGAGCTGGGCCTGGGCGGCTGGCCCGCCGTGGCCGAAGAATCGATCATCGCCCGGGACGTCCTGCTCGCCGAGCACGTCGGATCCCGCGTCCACATCTGTCACCTGTCGACCGCCGGGTCCGTGGAGATCGTGCGCTGGGCCAAGTCCCGCGGCATCGACGTCACCGCCGAGGTCACCCCGCACCACCTGCTCCTCACCGACGAGCTGGTGCGCTCGTACAACCCGGTCTACAAGGTGAACCCGCCGCTGCGCACCGAGAAGGACGTCATGGCGCTGCGCGAGGCGCTCGCCGACGGCACGATCGACATCGTCGCCACCGACCACGCCCCGCACCCGCACGAGGACAAGGACTGCGAGTGGGCCGCGGCCGCCATGGGCATGGTCGGCCTGGAGACCGCGCTCGGCGTCGTCCAGCAGACGATGGTCGAGACGGGCCTGCTCGACTGGGCCGGCGTCGCCGACCGGATGTCCGTCAAGCCCGCCCAGATCGGCCGGGCCGCCGGCCATGGACGTCCCGTCTCGGCAGGTGAGCCCGCCAACCTGGTTCTGGTCGACGCCGACTACCGTGGAGCCGTGGACCCCGCGGGCTTCGCCTCCCGCAGCCGCAACACCCCGTACGAGGGCCGTGAGCTGCCGGGGCGCGTCACCCACACCTGGCTGCGGGGCAAGGCCACCCTCGCCGACGGGAAGCTCGCGTGACACCTCTGCTGCAACTGGCCGCCGAACAGAAGTCGGCGGACGTGACCGACTGGCCCGACCGGATCGGCTGGATCGTCGGACTGCTCCTCTTCATCGCGCTCGTCTACTGGCTGATGCGCCAGGGCTGGAAGTGGCGCGGCACGCTCCAGAGCGACCTGCCGCCGCTGCCCGCCGCGCCCGAAGAGCGCGGTGCGGTGAAACTTGAGCTGAGCGGCCGGTACCACGGCTCCACGAGCGCCGGGCAGTGGCTCGACCGCATCGTGGCGCACGGCCTCGGCACCCGCAGCCGGGTCGAGCTGACCCTGACGGACGCGGGCCTGGACGTCGTACGCCCCGGGGCGAGCGACTTCTTCGTCCCGGTGGAGGCGCTGCGGGAGGCCCGGCTCGACAAGGGCATCGCGGGCAAGGTGCTCACGGAGGGCGGTCTGCTGATCGTCACCTGGGCGCACGGAGACAAGCTGATCGACTCCGGCTTCCGCTCGGACCACGCCGCCGAGCAGGCCGAGTGGGTCAGCACCATCAACGACATGATCAACACGACCATCACGACGGAAGGCACCGCACGATGACCACCTCCACCAGGGGAACCAGCAAGGTTCCCGCCGTTCTCGTCCTGGAGGACGGCCGGGTGTTCCGCGGCCGCGCCTACGGGGCCGTGGGGGAGACCTTCGGCGAGGCCGTGTTCTCCACCGGCATGACCGGCTACCAGGAGACCCTGACCGACCCGTCGTACGACCGCCAGATCGTGGTCGCCACCGCCCCGCAGATCGGCAACACGGGCTGGAACGACGAGGACGACGAGTCGAGCCGCATCTGGGTCTCGGGCTACGTCGTGCGCGACCCCGCCCGCATCCCCTCCAACTGGCGCGCGAAGCGCTCGCTCGACGACGAGCTGGTCGCCCAGGACATCGTCGGCATCAGCGGCATCGACACCCGCGCCCTCACCCGCCATCTGCGCGAGCGCGGCTCCATGCGCTCGGGCATCTTCTCCGGCGAGACGCTCCCGGCCGACGCCGAGCTCGTCGCGAAGGTCCAGGCGCAGCCCCAGATGAAGGGCGCGAGCCTGTACGAGGAGGTCGCCACCAAGGAGGCCTACGTCGTCCCGGCGATCGGCACCAAGCGCTTCACCGTCGCCGCGATCGACCTCGGCATCAAGGGCATGACCCCGCACCGCATGGCCGAGCGCGGCATCGAGGTGCACGTCCTCCCGGCGACCGCCACCGAGGACGACGTCTACGCCGTCAACCCCGACGGCGTCTTCTTCTCCAACGGCCCGGGCGACCCGGCGACCGCCGAGGGACCGGTCGCGCTGATGACCGCCGTCCTCGGCCGCAAGACGCCGCTGTTCGGCATCTGCTTCGGCAACCAGATCCTCGGCCGCGCCCTCGGCTTCGGCACGTACAAGCTGAAGTACGGCCACCGCGGCATCAACCAGCCGGTGCAGGACCGCACCACCGGCAAGGTCGAGGTCACCGCGCACAACCACGGCTTCGCCGTGGACGCGCCGCTCGACAAGGTCAGCGAGACGACGTTCGGCCGCGCCGAGGTCTCCCACGTCTGCCTGAACGACCAGGTCGTCGAAGGCCTCCAGCTGCTCGACCAGCCGGCCTTCTCCGTCCAGTACCACCCGGAGGCGGCGGCCGGTCCGCACGACGCCGCCTACCTGTTCGACCGCTTCGTTTCCCTGATGGAGGGCCAGCGTGCCTAAGCGCTCCGATATCCAGTCCGTCCTGGTCATCGGCTCCGGCCCGATCGTCATCGGCCAGGCCGCCGAGTTCGACTACTCCGGCACCCAGGCGTGCCGGGTCCTGAAGTCCGAGGGCCTGCGGGTCATCCTCGTGAACTCCAACCCGGCGACGATCATGACCGACCCGGAGATCGCCGACGCCACGTACGTCGAGCCGATCACCCCCGAGTTCGTCGAGAAGATCATCGCCAAGGAGCGCCCCGACGCGCTGCTGCCGACCCTCGGCGGCCAGACGGCCCTCAACACGGCCATCTCCATGCACGAGCAGGGCGTCCTCGAGAAGTACGGTGTCGAGCTCATCGGCGCCAACGTCGAGGCGATCAACAAGGGCGAGGACCGCGACCTCTTCAAGGGAGTCGTCGAGGAGGTCCGCAAGAAGATCGGCCACGGCGAGTCCGCCCGCTCGGTCATCTGCCACTCCATGGACGACGTGCTCCAGGGCGTCGACACCCTCGGCGGCTACCCCGTCGTCGTCCGCCCCTCCTTCACCATGGGCGGCGCCGGTTCCGGCTTTGCGCACGACGAGGAGGAGCTGCGCCGCATCGCCGGTCAGGGCCTCACGCTCTCCCCGACCACCGAGGTGCTCCTGGAGGAGTCCATCCTCGGCTGGAAGGAGTACGAGCTGGAGCTGATGCGCGACAAGAACGACAACGTCGTGGTCGTCTGCTCCATCGAGAACTTCGACCCGATGGGCGTGCACACCGGCGACTCGATCACCGTCGCGCCCTCGATGACGCTGACCGACCGCGAGTACCAGCGGCTGCGCGACATCGGCATCGCGATCATCCGCGAGGTCGGCGTCGACACCGGCGGCTGCAACATCCAGTTCGCGATCAACCCCGACGACGGCCGCGTCATCGTCATCGAGATGAACCCGCGCGTCTCCCGCTCCTCGGCGCTCGCCTCCAAGGCCACCGGCTTCCCGATCGCGAAGATCGCCGCGAAGCTCGCCGTGGGCTACACGCTCGACGAGATCCCCAACGACATCACCGAGAAGACGCCGGCCTCCTTCGAGCCGACGCTCGACTACGTGGTCGTGAAGGCCCCGCGCTTCGCCTTCGAGAAGTTCCCGTCGGCCGACTCCACCCTCACCACCACCATGAAGTCGGTCGGCGAGGCCATGGCCATCGGCCGCAACTTCACCGAGGCGTTCCAGAAGGCGCTGCGCTCCCTGGAGAAGAAGGGCTCGCAGTTCACCTTCGTGGGCCCGGTCGGCGACAAGACCGCGCTCCTCGAAGAGGCCGTGCGCCCGACCGACGGCCGGATCAACACCGTCATGGAGGCGATCCGCGCCGGTGCCACGCCCGAGGAGATCTTCGACTACACGAAGATCGACCCGTGGTTCGTCGACCAGCTGTTCCTCATCAAGGAGACGGCCGACGAGCTGGCCGGTGCTCCGGAGCTGACCAAGGACCTGATCGCCGAGGCCAAGCGGCACGGCTTCTCCGACCACCAGATCGCCGAGATCCGCGGCCTGCGCGAGGACGTCGTCCGCGAGGTCCGGCACGCGCTCGGGGTCCGCCCGGTCTACAAGACGGTCGACACCTGCGCCGCCGAGTTCGCCGCGAAGACGCCGTACTTCTACTCCTCGTACGACGAGGAGACCGAGGTCGCGCAGCGCACCAAGCCCGCCGTGATCATCCTGGGCTCGGGCCCGAACCGCATCGGCCAGGGCATCGAGTTCGACTACTCCTGCGTCCACGCCTCCTTCGCGCTCAGCGACGCGGGCTACGAGACCGTGATGGTCAACTGCAACCCGGAGACCGTCTCCACGGACTACGACACGTCCGACCGCCTCTACTTCGAGCCGCTGACGCTCGAGGACGTGCTCGAGATCGTGCACGCCGAGTCCCTCGCGGGCCCGCTCGCGGGCGTCATCGTGCAGCTCGGCGGCCAGACCCCGCTGGGCCTCGCCCAGGCGCTCAAGGACAACGGCGTGCCCGTCGTCGGCACCTCCCCGGAGGCGATCCACGCCGCCGAGGACCGCGGCGCCTTCGGCCGCGTCCTCGCCGAGGCCGGACTGCCCGCCCCCAAGCACGGCACCGCCACCACCTTCGCCGAGGCCAAGGCCATCGCCGACGAGATCGGCTACCCGGTCCTCGTCCGCCCGTCCTACGTGCTCGGCGGCCGCGGCATGGAGATCGTCTACGACGAGACCCGGCTGTCCGCGTACATCGAGGAGTCCACCGAGATCAGCCCCTCGCGGCCGGTCCTCGTGGACCGCTTCCTCGACGACGCCATCGAGATCGACGTCGACGCCCTGTACGACGGCGAGGAGCTGTACCTCGGCGGCGTCATGGAGCACATCGAGGAGGCCGGCATCCACTCCGGCGACTCGGCGTGCGCCCTGCCCCCGATCACCCTCGGCGGCTTCGACATCAAGCGCCTGCGCGTCTCGACCGAGGCCATCGCCAAGGGCGTCGGCGTGCGCGGACTGATCAACATCCAGTTCGCGATGGCGGGTGACATCCTCTACGTCCTGGAGGCCAACCCGCGCGCCTCCCGCACCGTCCCCTTCACCTCGAAGGCGACCGCGGTGCCGCTCGCGAAGGCCGCCGCCCGCATCTCGCTGGGCGCCACCGTCGCCGAGCTGCGCGCCGAGGGCTTGCTGCCGAAGAACGGCGACGGCGGCACCCTGCCGCTGGACGCGCCGATCTCCGTCAAGGAGGCCGTCATGCCGTGGTCGCGGTTCCGCGACATCCACGGCCGCGGCGTCGACACGGTCCTCGGCCCGGAGATGCGCTCCACCGGCGAGGTCATGGGCATCGACTCGGTCTTCGGCACGGCGTACGCCAAGTCGCAGGCCGGTGCCTACGGCCCGCTGCCGACCAAGGGCCGCGCGTTCATCTCGGTCGCCAACCGCGACAAGCGCTCGATGATCTTCCCGGCGCGCGAGCTGGTCGCCCACGGCTTCGAGCTGCTCGCCACGTCCGGCACGGCCGAGGTGCTCAAGCGCAACGGCATCAACGCCACCGTCGTGCGCAAGCAGTCCGAGGGCGAGGGCCCGAACGGCGAGAAGACGATCGTCCAGCTCATCCACGACGGTGACGTCGACCTGATCGTCAACACGCCGTACGGCACCGGTGGCCGCCTCGACGGCTACGAGATCCGGACGGCCGCCGTGGCCCGCTCCGTGCCCTGCCTCACCACGGTCCAGGCCCTCGCGGCCGCCGTCCAGGGCATCGACGCGCTCAACCACGGCGACGTGGGCGTCAGCTCACTGCAGGAACACGCGGAACACCTGACCGCGGCCCGCGACTAGCAGCCCAAGAGGGGGACACCGAAACGGTGTCCCCCTCTTCATGAGCCCACCGCCTCGTGAGCACCTCTAGGACTTGAGTCATGTACAAGCTGTTCTTCAACCTCGTCTTCAAGCGCATGGACCCCGAGAAGGCCCACTACCTGGCCTTCCGCTGGATCCGCCTCGCGGCCCGCACCCCGGTCCTGCGCACCTTCGTCGCCGCCGCCCTCGCGCCCCGCCACGAGGAGCTGCGCACCGAGGCCCTCGGCCTGCGCATGCACGGCCCCTTCGGGCTCGCCGCCGGCTTCGACAAGAACGCCATCGCCATCGACGGCATGTCGATGCTCGGCTTCGACCACATCGAGATCGGCACCGTCACCGGCGAGCCGCAGCCCGGCAACCCCAAGAAGCGCCTCTTCCGCCTCGTGCAGGACCGCGCCCTCATCAACCGCATGGGCTTCAACAACGAGGGCTCCCTCGCCGTCGCCGCCCGCCTGGCCTCCCGCAACCCGGTCTTCAGGACCACGGTCGGCGTGAACATCGGCAAGACCAAGGTCGTCCCCGAGGCCGAGGCCGTCGCCGACTACGTGAAGTCCACCGAGCGCCTGGCCGCCTTCGCCGACTACCTCGTGGTCAACGTCTCCTCGCCGAACACGCCCGGCCTGCGCAACCTCCAGGCCACCGAGGCGCTGCGCCCCCTGCTGACGGCCGTGCGCGAGGCCGCCGACCGCACGGTGCGCGCACGCCGCGTGCCCCTCCTGGTGAAGATCGCGCCCGACCTCGCCGACGAGGACGTCGACGCCGTCGCCGACCTGGCGGTCGAACTCGGCCTGGACGGCATCATCGCCACGAACACGACGATCTCCCGCGAGGGTCTGCGGACCAAGGGCGACGTCGTGAACGAGACGGGCGGCCTGTCCGGCGCTCCCCTCAAGGAACGCTCCCTGGAGGTCCTCAGGCGCCTCTACGCGCGCGTGGGGGACAAGATCACCCTCGTGGGCGTCGGCGGCATCGAGAACGCCGAGGACGCCTGGCAGCGCATCCTCGCCGGCGCCACGCTCATCCAGGGCTACTCGGCCTTCATCTACGAGGGCCCGTTCTACGCCCGAGCCATCCACAAGGGCCTCGCCGCCCGCCTCCGTACCAGCCCGTACGCCACCCTCGCCGACGCGATCGGCGCCGATGTCAGGAAGAAGGCCAACGCCGCATGACCGCTCCGGAACCCTTCGGCACCCGCCTGCGCCGCGTCATGGACGAGCGCGGCCCGCTCTGCGTCGGCATCGACCCGCACGCCGCCCTGCTCGCCTCCTGGGGCCTGAAGGACGACATCGCCGGCCTGGAGACCTTCACCCGGACCACCGTCGAGGCGCTGGCGGAGACGGTCGCCGTGGTCAAGCCGCAGATGGCCTTCTTCGAGCGGTTCGGCTCGCGCGGCGTCGCCGTGCTGGAGCGGGCCGTCGCCGACCTGCGGGCCGCGGGCACCCTCGTCGTCATGGACGCCAAGCGCGGCGACATCGGCTCCACCATGGCCGCGTACGCGCAGACCTACCTGCACCAGGACTCCCCGCTGTTCGTGGACGCCCTGACCGTGTCGCCCTACCTCGGCTACGGCTCGCTGAAGCCCGCCGTCGACCTCGCGCGCGAATCCGGCGCCGGCCTCTTCGTGCTCGCGCTGACCTCCAACCCGGAGGGCGGCGAGGTCCAGCACGCCGTGCGGGCCGACGGGAAGAACGTGGGCGCCACGATGCTCGCCCACCTCACCGAGGAGAACGCCGGCGCGGCCCCCATGGGCTCCTTCGGCGCGGTCGTCGGCGCGACCCTGGGCGACCTGTCCTCGTACGCGCTCGACATCAACGGCCCGCTCCTCGCGCCCGGCATCGGCGCGCAGGGCGCCACGGCGGCCGATCTTCCGGCCGTCTTCGGCTCCGCGGTCCACAACGTCGTACCGAACGTGAGCCGGGGCGTCCTCAAGGAAGGACCCTCCGTGACCGCGCTGCGGGACGCGGCCGTGCGGTTCGCGGACGAGGTGCGTGAGGCGGTCGGGACCGCGAATTGAGGCTGCTCAGGGGTGGCACTGCGTGCCGACCTTTGGCCGAGCGTCCGAATCCTGACCGATTTAGCAGACGATTTGCCCGAAATGCGCGGCCTGGGCAAGGCTGACCAGGACTTTTCCTCTGTTCTCGCTGACTCTGACCGCCGTGGCCGCTAGTCTCCGACGAGAGCGAACAGGCGAACGCAGGCAAGCGCGTTGCTCGTTGCTCACCAGGTGTGGGGCGACTAGGTTCCTCACCGGTCCGTATCCGACAGTTCGACATCCGAGGTGACGTAGGCGTGGCTCTTCCGCCCCTTACCCCTGAACAGCGCGCAGCCGCGCTCGAAAAGGCCGCCGCGGCTCGCCGGGAGCGGGCCGAGGTCAAGAATCGACTCAAGCACTCCGGCGCCTCCCTGCACGAGGTCATCAAGCAGGGCCAGGAGAACGACGTCATCGGCAAGATGAAGGTCTCCGCCCTGCTCGAGTCCCTGCCGGGCGTGGGCAAGGTCCGCGCCAAGCAGATCATGGAGCGCCTCGGGATCTCCGAATCCCGCCGGGTCCGCGGTCTCGGTTCCAACCAGATCGCCTCCCTGGAGCGCGAGTTCGGCAGCACCGGGGCCTGAGTGACTCCGGACCGGCCCCGGGGCTGGTCCGGGCACTCCGGAACAACTGGAATAATCGCTGCATGAGTGAACGTCCGCGGCTGACCGTGCTCTCCGGCCCCTCCGGGGTCGGCAAGAGCACGGTCGTCGCCCATATGCGCAAGGAACACCCCGAGGTCTGGCTCTCGGTGTCGGCGACGACCCGCAAGCCGCGCCCGGGCGAGAAGCACGGAGTCCAGTACTTCTTCGTCACCGACGAGGAAATGGACAAGCTGATCGCCAACGGCGAGCTCCTCGAGTGGGCCGAGTTCGCGGGGAACCGCTACGGCACCCCGCGGCGTGCCGTCCTCGACCGCCTCGAGGCGGGCGAGCCGGTGCTCCTCGAGATCGACCTCCAGGGCGCCCGGCTGGTCCGTGAGTCGATGCCCGAGGCGCAGCTGGTCTTCCTCGCCCCGCCGAGCTGGGACGAGCTGGTGCGTAGGCTCACCGGGCGCGGTACCGAGGCGCCGGAGGTCATCGAGCGCAGGCTCGAGGCCGCCAAGGTGGAGCTGGCCGCCGAGACGGAGTTCGACACGAGCCTTGTCAATACCTCCGTCGAGGACGTGGCGCGCGAGCTGCTAGCCTTGATGAAAGTTCTTTGATCTTTACCCCAGTCGGGACCCCTCCGGTCCCGGCCCCCATCGGAAGGCAGAGAGTGTCCTCTTCCATCACCGCGCCCGAGGGCATCATCAACCCGCCGATTGATGAGCTGCTCGAAGCAACCGACTCGAAGTACAGCCTGGTCATCTACGCCGCCAAGCGCGCGCGTCAGATCAACGCGTACTACTCGCAGCTCGGTGAGGGCCTGCTCGAGTACGTCGGCCCGCTGGTGGACACCCACGTCCACGAGAAGCCGCTCTCGATCGCCCTCCGCGAGATCAACGCGGGCCTGCTGACGTCCGAGGCCATCGAGGGCCCGGCGCAGTAGCACCCGCTTCTCGCGGTATTCACGTCACCACAGGCCCGGCAGCGCGACTGCCGGGCCTGTGGTGTGTCATGGAGTCGTACGTTTTCGAGTGCGGGGAGGCACGGACAGTGGACAAGCCCAAGGTCGTCCTGGGGGTCAGTGGCGGGATCGCCGCCTACAAGGCGTGCGAGCTGCTGCGCCGCCTGACGGAGTCCGGCCACGACGTACGCGTCGTGCCCACCGACTCGGCGCTCCACTTCGTCGGCGCCGCCACCTGGTCGGCCCTGTCGGGCAACCCGGTCTCCACCGAGGTCTGGGACTCCGTCCACGAGGTCCCGCACGTGCGCATCGGCCAGCACGCGGACGTGGTCGTCGTCGCCCCGGCCACCGCGGACATGCTCGCGAAGGCCGCCCACGGCCTCGCCGACGACCTCCTCACGAACACCCTGCTGACCGCCCGCTGTCCGGTCGTCTTCGCGCCCGCCATGCACACCGAGATGTGGGAGCACCCGGCCACCCAGGAGAACGTCGCCACGCTGCGCCGCCGCGGCGCCCTCGTCATCGAGCCCGCCGTCGGCCGGCTGACCGGCGTGGACACCGGCAAGGGGCGCTTCCCCGACCCCGTGGAGATCTTCGAGTACGTACGCCGGGTGCTCGCCCGCGGTCCCGAGACCCCGGACCTCTCCGGACGGCACGTCGTCGTCAGCGCCGGCGGCACCCGCGAGCCCCTCGACCCGGTCCGCTTCCTCGGTAACCGCTCCTCCGGCAAGCAGGGCTACGCGCTGGCCCGCACCGCCGCCGCGCGCGGCGCCCGCGTCACCCTGCTGTCCGCGAACGCGACGCTGCCCGACCCGGCCGGCGTCGACGTCGTCCACGTGGGCACCGCCGTCCAGCTGCGCGAGGCGGTCCTGAAGGCGGCCGCCGACGCCGACGCGGTCGTCATGGCGGCGGCCGTCGCCGACTTCCGCCCGCAGGCCTACGCCACCGGCAAGATCAAGAAGAAGGACGGCGAGGAGCCCGCGCCGATCACCCTCGTCCGCAACCCCGACATCCTGGCCGAGATCTCCGCCGGGCGGCCGCGCCCCGGGCAGGTGGTCGTCGGCTTCGCCGCCGAGACCGACGACGTCCTCGCCAACGGCCGCGCGAAGCTGGCCCGCAAGGGCTGCGACCTGCTCGTCGTCAACGAGGTGGGGGAGCGCAAGACCTTCGGCGCGGAGGAGAACGAGGCCGTCCTCCTCGGCTCCGACGGCAGCGAGGACCCGGTCCCGTACGGCCCGAAGGAGGCACTCGCGGACCGGATCTGGGACGCGGTTCTCTCCCGACTGCCGCAGGGGGAGTGAAAAACCGCATTCGCTCCTTCGGACGCACCGATACCCTGAAAACACCGGAATTTCGGGCGTCCCCCGCTCTTCCTAAGACCGATCGTCGTATCGGAGAATGCGGTGTCGCAGGTCACAGCACTCCCAGTAGGCGAGACGCGTGGTCCGGCGAGCGAGCACGACCGATAAACTGTTTCCGGATGTCGTCGGGCGCAGCCCCCGTACCCGTCCGCAAATGATCAGCCAGCAGCCGCTGCAACCACAGGGAGCGTTGTGTCCCGTCGCCTGTTCACCTCGGAGTCCGTGACCGAGGGCCACCCCGACAAGATCGCTGACCAGATCAGCGACACCATTCTCGACGCGCTGCTGCGCGAGGACCCCACGTCCCGCGTGGCCGTCGAGACGCTGATCACCACGGGCCTCGTGCACGTGGCCGGCGAGGTCACCACCAAGGCGTACGCGCCGATCGCGCAGCTCGTGCGCGAGAAGATCCTGGAGATCGGCTACGACTCGTCGAAGAAGGGCTTCGACGGCGCGTCGTGCGGTGTCTCGGTCTCGATCGGCTCGCAGTCGCCGGACATCGCGCAGGGTGTCGACACCGCCTACGAGAAGCGGGTCGAGGGCGATGACGACGAGCTCGACAAGCAGGGCGCGGGCGACCAGGGCCTGATGTTCGGCTACGCGTGCGACGAGACCCCGGAGCTGATGCCGCTCCCGATCCACCTCGCGCACCGCCTGTCGCGCCGCCTGTCCGAGGTCCGCAAGAACGGGACGATCCCCTACCTGCGCCCCGACGGCAAGACGCAGGTCACCATCGAGTACGACGGCGACAAGGCCGTCCGCCTCGACACGGTCGTGGTCTCCTCGCAGCACGCCTCCGACATCGACCTGGAGTCGCTGCTCGCCCCCGACATCCGCGAGTTCGTCGTGGAGCCGGAGCTGAAGGCCCTCCTCGACGACGGCATCAAGCTGGAGACCGAGGGCTACCGCCTGCTGGTCAACCCGACCGGCCGCTTCGAGATCGGCGGCCCGATGGGCGACGCCGGCCTGACCGGCCGCAAGATCATCATCGACACCTACGGCGGCTACGCCCGGCACGGCGGCGGCGCCTTCTCCGGCAAGGACCCGTCCAAGGTGGACCGCTCGGCCGCGTACGCGATGCGCTGGGTCGCCAAGAACGTCGTGGCCGCCGGTCTCGCCGCGCGCTGCGAGGTCCAGGTCGCGTACGCGATCGGCAAGGCCGAGCCGGTCGGTCTCTTCGTGGAGACCTTCGGCACCGCCACGGTCGACACCGACAAGATCGAGTCGGCGATCTCCGAGGTCTTCGACCTCCGCCCGGCCGCGATCATCCGCGACCTCGACCTGCTCCGCCCGATCTACTCCCAGACGGCCGCCTACGGCCACTTCGGGCGCGCGCTGCCCGACTTCACGTGGGAGAAGACCGACCGCGTCGACGCGCTGCGCAAGGCCGCGGGCCTGTAGGTCCCGCGTCGTGCCCGGTGGGCCCGGTTCTCCTTCGGAGGGCCGGGCCCACCGCTTTCCGGGCGCGGCCCGCTGTCACTGCGCTCTGGTAGGAATGCACGTGTGAGCAGCGAGAACGACAGGCCGGAGCAGGGTGGCGGGGGAGGGGAGCCCGAGCAGCTTGCGTTGATCCGGGAGAGCGTGCGGCGGGCCAAGGCGCCGAAGGCCAAGCCGCGGACGTGGCGGGGAGCCGCGCTGGCGAAGGAGCTGCCCGTCGCGCGGGTGCTCGTCGACAAGGGGGTGCTGCACCTCGACCGGTACTTCGAGTACGCGGTGCCCGAGGAGCTGGACGCCGTCGCGCAGCCGGGGGTGCGGGTCCGGGTGCGGTTCGGTGCCGGGTCGAAGAACGTGCGGGACGGGCGGCGCGAGGGCGGCGGGCTCATCGACGGGTTTCTCGTCGAGCGGGTCGCCGAGGCCGAGTACCAGGGGCCCCTCGCCGCGCTCGCCCAGGTCGTGTCGCCCGAGCAGGTGCTCGACCCGGAGCTGCTCGGACTGACCCGGGCGGTGGCCGACCGGTACGCCGGGAGCCTCGCCGACGTGCTCCAGCTGGCGATCCCGCCCCGGCACGCCAAGGCGGAGGCGCGCGAGTTCCCCGAGCCGCCGGCGCCGCCCGCCGCGCCCGAGCCGGGTTCGTGGCAGCGGTACGAGAGAGGGGCCGACTTCGTCGCCTCGCTCGCCGCGGGGGGCGCGCCGCGGGCCGTGTGGACCGCGCTGCCCGGTCCCGAGTGGGCCGAGGAGATCGCCCGCGCCGTGCAGGCGACCCTCGCCTCGGGGCGCGGGGCCCTGGTCGTCGTACCGACCGTGCGGCTCGCGGCCCGTGTCGATCAGGCGCTGCGGGATCTGCTCGGGCCGGGACAGCACGCCGTGCTCACCGCCGAGGCAGGGCAGCAGCGGCGGTACTCGGAGTGGCTCGCCGTGCGGCGCGGCGCGGTGCGGGCCGTGGTGGGGACCCGGGCCGCCATGTTCGCTCCCGTACGGCGGCTGGGGCTCGTGGTGCTGTGGGACGACGGGGACGCACACCACAGCGACGACCACGCGCCGTTCCCGCATGTGCGGGAGGTCCTCGAACTGCGGGCCGCCCGGGACAAGTGCGCCTTCCTGGCCGGGAGTTGGAGCTGCACCGTCGAGGCCGCGCAGCTGGTGCGCAGCGGGTGGGCCGCCGCCGTCGCCGCCCCGCGGGCCGAGGTCCGACGGGCCGCGCCGCTCGTGCGGACCGTCGGCGATCTCGATCTCGCGCGGGACGAGGCGGCGCGGGCCGCCCGGCTGCCCAGCATCGCGTGGGAGGTCGCACGGAAGGCGCTGCGCGAGGGGCCCGTGCTCGTCCAGGTGCCCCGGCGCGGCTACGTGCCCCGGCTCGCCTGTCAGCGCTGCCGCGAGCCCGCCCGCTGCCGGGCGTGTGCCGGGCCGCTGGAGGCGCGGGAGGCGACCGGTGTGCTCGCCTGTGGCTGGTGCGGACGCGAGGAGCCCGGCTGGAGCTGCGCCGAGTGCGGGGGCACCCGGCTGCGGGCCCAGGTCGTCGGCGCCCGGCGGACCGCCGAGGAGTTGGGCCGGGCGTTCGCCGCCGTGCCGGTGCGGACGTCCGGGCGTGAGCAGGTGCTCGACACCGTGTCCGGGGAGCCGGCGCTCGTGGTGAGCACGCCCGGCGCCGAGCCGGTGGCCGAAGGAGGCTACGCGGCGGCCCTGCTGCTCGACGGCTGGGCCATGCTCGGGCGGCCCGACCTGCGGGCCGGCGAGGAGGCGCTGCGGCGCTGGATCGCGGCGTCCGCGCTGGTCCGGCCGCAGGACGCGGGCGGCACCGTCGTCGTCGTGGCCGAGCCGACGCTGCGGCCCGTGCAGGCGCTGGTGCGCTGGGACCCCGTGGGTCACGCGGTGCGGGAGCTCGCCGACCGCGCCGAGCTGGGGTTCCCGCCGGTGTCCCGGATGGCCGCGGTGAGCGGGGTGCCGGACGCGCTGGCCGGTTTCCTCGGCGCGGTCGAACTGCCCGCGGACGCCGAGGTGCTGGGGCCCGTGCCGGTGCCCGAGAGCGGGGGCGGCGGGACGCGCAGGCCGGGGGCGCCCCCGCCCGGCGAGCACTGGGAGCGGGCCCTCGTGCGGGTCCCGCCGGGCAGCGGCGCCGCCCTCGCGGCCGCCCTCAAGCACGCCCAGGCGACACGGATGGCGCGCGGCGGGATCGAGCCGGTGCGCGTACGGGTGGACCCGCTCGACATCGGGTGACCCGGCGTCAGGCCCGGTTGCCGCCGGAGCGTCAACATGGCGAGGCCTCCCCGGCCATGAGGGCGGGGAGGCTGCGTCGAACAGGGATCGACCGGTCCTGCGTCAGCCGTTGCGCGGACCCGGGAAGGCGGTCGGCCGCGCTTCCTCGCGTAGGCCCGAACTGCCCGCGGTCGGCTGGGTCGGCATCGACCGGGCGGCGGGCACCGAGGGCAGCGGGCCCGTGGCCAGCGGAACCGGCGGCCGGGGCGCGGTGGTCGTCGGGGTGTCGGTGGCCCGCTCGGCCTCGGCGGCGGCCTGGGTCGCGGCCCTGCGCGCCCCGTAGCGACGGTGCACCGCCTGCTTGGTGACTCCGAGCGCGGAGCCCACCGCGTCCCACGAGAAGCCCAGCGAGCGGTCGAAGTCCACGGCGGCTGTCACCAGGGTCTCGACGCTGTCCCGCAGCTCCTGGGCGAGACGGACGGTCGGGGCGGGTGCCCTGCCGTAGACGACGAAGCCCGCGGAGGGGCCTGAGCGACGCGGGCGGTAGACATTGCCGAGCTGTGCGGTGAGGGTGCGCAGTGCGTCCACCTGCCGTCGGACCCGCTCGATGTCCCGCACCAGCAGGTGCAGGCTGGCCCGTGCCTGGGCGTCGTGGGTTGCGTGGTCGGCCATTTACAAGCCTCTCGAACCGGCGATGAAAGATGAGAATGGTGGGCCGGTCACGCACCGAACGACGACGGCGTCCGACGACGAACGAGTGATGGCGGCCCGAAGACTGGTCAACTCTTTCTTGACCAACGCGCCATGCGGTGAGGGGTCACGCTGTTCGGGCGTATCCGCATATGCGCAGGGCGCACGTTCTGGCGTGCGCCCCATGCGTGTGTGCGACCGGGCCCCCATAGACTGGTGCGCTGCCCGTCACCCCGCCCGAGAGGCCACGATCCACCGATGAAGCTCGTCTTCGCCGGCACCCCCGAGGTCGCCGTTCCCGCCCTGGACGCCCTGATCGCCTCCGACCGGCACGAGGTCGCCGCGGTCGTCACCCGGCCCGACGCCCCCGCCGGGCGCGGCCGCCGCCTGATCGCGAGCCCGGTCGCCGAGCGCGCCGAGGAGGCGGGCATCGAGGTGCTCAAGCCCGCCAAGCCGCGCGACGAGGAGTTCCTGGCCCGGCTGCGCGAGATCGGCCCGGACTGCTGCCCCGTCGTCGCCTACGGCGCGCTGCTGCCGAAGATCGCGCTCGACGTGCCCGCCCGCGGCTGGGTCAATCTGCACTTCTCGCTGCTGCCCGCCTGGCGCGGCGCGGCGCCCGTGCAGCACTCGATCATGGCGGGCGACGAGATCACCGGCGCGTCGACCTTCCTCATCGAGGAGGGCCTCGACTCCGGGCCCGTGTACGGCACGGTGACCGAGGCGGTCCGGTCCACGGACACCAGCGGGGACATGCTGACGCGGCTCGCGTTCGCCGGTGCCGGGCTGCTCGTCGCGACCATGGACGGGATCGAGGACGGCTCCGTGCACGCCGTGCCGCAGCCCGCCGACGGCGTCTCCCTCGCCCCGAAGATCACCGTCGAGGACGCCCGGCTCGACTGGGCCGCGCCCGCGCTCCGCGTCGACCGTGTCGTGCGCGGCTGCACGCCCGCGCCCGGCGCCTGGACCGAGTTCCGCGGGGAGCGGCTCAAGGTCCGCTCCGCCGTGCCGGTCCCGGACCGCACGGACCTGGCGCCGGGCGAGCTGGCCGTCGGCAAGAAGAATCTGTACGTCGGCACCGGCAGCTGTGCCGTCGAGCTGCTGTGGGTGCAGGCCCAGGGCAAGAAGCCGATGGCGGCGGCGGACTGGGCGCGCGGGGTGCGGATCGCGACGGGGGAGCGGCTGGGCTGAGGCCCGGAGAGGTCCGGACGGGGGCCGGGCCGTAGTCTTGGAGGGTTGACATCGGCGTACGCCCCTGTGCCTGACGCCCGTACGAATCCAGCAGCGGAGCACCTTTGAACGACCAGCCGACCTCGTCGAACCGTGGCCCCGGCAAGTCCGGCAAGCCCAGTAAGCCTGGTAAGCCCCACCGCCGTCCCAAGAAGGACCCGGTGCGCATCCTCGCCTTCGAGGTGCTGCGCGCGGTCGACGAGCGGGACGCGTACGCGAATCTCGTGCTGCCGCCGCTGCTGCGCAAGGCGCGCGAGAAGGAGGGCCCCGACACGTTCGACGGGCGGGACGCGGCGCTCGCGACCGAGCTGGTCTACGGGACGCTGCGGCGGCAGGGCACGTACGACGCGATCGTGGCGGCCTGCATCGACCGGCCGCTCAGGGAGGTCGATCCGCCCGTCCTGGACGTGCTGAACCTGGGCGTGCACCAGCTGCTCGGGACGCGGATCCCGACGCACGCCGCCGTCTCCGCGTCGGTGGAGCTGGCGCGGGTCGTGCTCGGCGACGGACGGGCCAAGTTCGTCAACGCGGTGCTGCGCAAGGTCTCGCAGCACGATCTCGACGCCTGGATGGAGCGCGTCGCGCCCCCGTACGACGAGGACCCCGAGGACCATCTCGCCGTCGTCCATTCGCATCCGCGATGGGTGGTGTCGGCGCTGTGGGACTCGCTGGGCGGCGGCCGCGCCGGGATCGAGGACCTGCTGGAGGCGGACAACGAGCGGCCCGAGGTGACGCTCGTGGCGCGGCCCGGGCGGACCACCGCCGAGGCCGTGCTCGCCGAGGTCGGCGAGGATTCGGGGCTGCCCGGACGCTGGTCGCCGTATGCCGTGCGGCTCGCCGAGGGCGGTGAGCCGGGGGCGTTCGACGTCGTCAAGGCCGGGCGCGCCGGAGTGCAGGACGAGGGCAGCCAGCTGGTCGCGCTCGCGCTCGCGAACGCTCCGGTCGAGGGCTCCGACACCAAGTGGCTCGACGGGTGCGCCGGGCCGGGCGGCAAGGCCGCCATGCTCGCCGGTCTGGCCGCCGAGCGCGGCGCCGTGCTCCTCGCCTCCGAGAAGCAGCCGCACCGGGCCGGACTCGTCGCCAAGGCGCTGAACGGCAATCCGGGGCCGTACCAGGTGATCGCGGCGGACGGGACGCGGCCGCCGTGGCGGTCCGGTTCGTTCGACCGCGTCCTCATGGACGTGCCCTGTACGGGACTCGGCGCCCTGCGGCGGCGGCCCGAGGCGCGGTGGCGCCGGCGGCCCGAGGACCTCGACGGGTTCGGGCCGTTGCAGCGGAGTCTGCTGCGGACCGCGCTCGACTCCGTGCGGGTCGGGGGAGTCGTGGGGTACGCGACGTGCTCGCCGCACCTCGCCGAGACGCGGGCCGTCGTGGACGACGTGCTGAAGTCGGTCGGCGGGGCCGAACTCATCGACGCGCGGCCGTTGTTGGAGGGTGTGCCGGGGCTGGGGGACGGGCCGGATGTGCAGTTGTGGCCGCATCTGCACGGTACCGACGCGATGTATCTGGCGTTGATCCGGCGGACCTCGTAGGGCGGTGCGGGTGGGTTGTGGCTGAGGTTCTGGGGCTCTGCCCCAGGCCCCGGTCCTCAATCGCCGGACGGGCTTGATCTGGGGGCTGGTCCGGACCGGGGAGGGAAAGCGGGCGTCGGCATGGCAGTCTTGGGGCATGGCCGTTCAGATCAACCCCAGCATCCTCTCCGCGGACTTCGCGCACCTTGCCGACGAGGCACGTGCGGTGGCGGGCGCCGACTGGCTGCACGTCGACGTCATGGACAACCACTTCGTCCCGAACCTCACCCTCGGGGTGCCGGTCGTAGAGTCGCTGGCACGGGCGACGGACACCCCCCTGGACTGCCATCTGATGATCGAGAACCCCGATCGCTGGGCTCCCCAGTACGTCGAAGCGGGGGCCGGATCCGTCACCTTCCACGCCGAGGCCGCCCACGCGCCCGTCCGGCTCGCCCGCGAGATCCGCGCCAAGGGCGCCCGCGCCTCCATGGCGCTCAAGCCGGCGACGCCCATCGAGCCGTACGAGGATCTGCTCGGCGAGCTCGACATGCTGCTGATCATGACGGTTGAGCCCGGGTTCGGCGGGCAGGCGTTCCTGGACATCATGCTGCCGAAGATCCGCCGGACGCGTGAGCTGATCTCCAAGCACGGGCTCGAGCTGTGGCTGCAGGTCGACGGCGGGGTCTCCGCGTCGACCATCGAGCGGTGCGCGGAGGCGGGGGCGGACGTGTTCGTCGCCGGTTCGGCCGTATACGGGGCGAGCGACCCGGCCGAGGCGGTCCGAGGTCTGCGCGAGCAGGCGGCGGCGTCGTCGACCTGGGCGTGCGGCCACTGAGCCACGGTTACGTGAACGACGTTCCTTCGGGGCTGATCAAGTCGGCCGGATCTGCAAGGATGAACGGCGTATCCAGGTTGTGAACAGAAGAGCGTGCGGTGGGCGCGGTATCAGTGCCTGTGTCCACAGTTGTCGTGTGAGTCGTGAAGAAGAGCAGTGAGGAGATCGCCGTGTCCGCATCATCGGCGGGACGCGCAGCCCTGCGGATGGGACCCGCGGAGCTGATGCAGGCGGCGGCCATGGCCCGTCGCTTCTATCTGGAGGGCAAGTCCAAGATCCAGATCGCCGAGGAGTTCGGCGTCAGCCGGTTCAAGGTGGCCCGGGTCCTGGAGACCGCCCTCGAGCGGGATCTCGTACGCATCGAGATCCGGGTCCCGGCCGAGCTGGACGCCGATCGTTCCGACGCGCTGCGCGCGCGGTACGGACTGCGGCACGTGGTGGTCGTCGAGTCCCCGGCCGAGGCCGAGGAGTCGCCCGACCCCGAGAACCTGGGAGAGGTCGCCGCCGATCTCCTGGGCGAGCTCGTCACCGAGGGCGATGTCCTGGGTCTCGCGTGGGGCCGCTCCACCATTCACATGGCCGCGGCCCTCGACCGGCTCCCGCCGTGCACCGTCGTGCAGCTGACCGGTGTGTACGACGCCGGGACCGCCGAGCGCGGCTCCGTCGAGGCCGTACGGCGGGCCGCGCAGGTCTCGGGCGGCGACGCGCACCCGATCTACGCGCCGATGCTGCTGCCGGACGCCGCCACCGCGGCGGCGCTGCGCAACCAGACCGGGATCGCCCGCGCCTTCGAGTACTTCGACAAGGTCACCGTGGCGTGCGTGTCCATCGGCTCCTGGGAGCCGGGCATCTCCACCGTGCACGACATGCTCAGCGACGAGGAGCGCGCGCACTACGCGTCGCTGGGTGTCGCGGCCGAGATGTCGGCCCACCTGTTCGACGCCCAGGGGCGTCGGGTCGGCCGGGACCTCGGCGAGCGCTGCATCACGGTCGAGGCGGACCGGCTGCGCCGCATACCTGAGGTCGTCGCCATCGCCGGCGGGCAGCGCAAGGCCGGCGCCATCGACGCGGTGCTGCGGTCCGGGCTCGTGACCAGTCTGGTCACCGACACGTCCGCGGCTGATTTCTTGTTGACCGCCGGGCCGACGCCGAAGCCCGCGTTGCAGCGGGCCGATCCCGACGGAGTGTGAGGTCGCGGGGCTCCGCCCCGGGGCCCGCTCCTCAATCCACCCCCCGGACTCCGTCCGGGGGGACCCTCAAGAGGCTTGAACGTGGCTCGTCGTCTTCTCTGTCTGCTAGCGGCCTGTTGCGCTCTGCTCGTCGGATGCGCCGACACCGGGATGGCCACCGTCCGGGAGAGCCGGCTGCCCGTCGAGGCGCGGCGCACGCTCACCCTCATCGACCGGGGCGGGCCCTTCCCGTACGAGAAGGACGGCAGCGTCTTCGGGAACTACGAGCACGAACTGCCCGAGCACCGGCGCGGCTACTACCACGAGTACACCGTGCCCACGCCGGGCTCGCGCGACCGCGGCGCCCGCCGTCTCGTCACCGGTGCGGAGCGGGAGACGTACTACACCGATGACCACTACGAGTCGTTCAAGGAAGTGCTGCGATGAACGCGAGCGGTGACTGGACGGTCCGCGTCCTCGACCTCGACGGGGTCGAGGACAAGGCCGCCTTCATGGACCGCTGCGCCGTCGCCCTCGACCTGCCCGGGTGGTTCGGGCGGAACTGGGACGCGCTGGCCGACGCGCTCGGCGACCCCGGGCAGCTGCCGGAGGCGGCCGCCGAGCGCGGGCTGCTGCTCGTCGTCACCGGATGGCGGGGGTTCGCGCGCCAGGAGCCCGGCCAGTGGGGGATCGCCCAGGAGATCTTCGAGCAGGCCGGCGCGGTGCGCGTGGCCCTGGCGCTGGGCGCTCTCTAGACCCGCTCCGCGGGCCGGCTCTCCAGGGCCGTCGCGAAGGTCAGCTTCGTCGACAGGTATGCGAAGACCGGTCCCAGGGCGTTCATGGCGACGACGCTGAGCCAGGCCACCCACACGTTCCCCGGGTCGTGGCCGAAGCCGCCGAAGTACGTCGCGAAATAGCTGGCGAAGCCGAAGAACATGCCGGGGATCAGCGCGAGGGCCTTGAGCCGGCCCGCGTACATCAGGGCACTGTTGACGACCAGGATGACCAGCGCCTGGAAGGTGTTGCGGGCCCACTGGCCGTCACCGAACGCCGTGCCCGCGTGGTTCTCGATCACCACGATGACCAGGGCGAACGTCGAGCCCGCGGGCATCGCGAACCACAGCTTCCTGGCGTTCGCGAGGCTCGGGCCGCCCAGCAGGAAGGTCCCTGCCCACGAGATGAAGATCGCCCAGGGCGGCAGATGGAGCGCGTTGCCGCCGATGAACGCCGTGAGGCCGGCGAGCACGGAGGCGACGATTTCGTGCGGGAGGCGTTCGCGCATGGGGACTCCTCGGTGGAGGGGGAAGGGTGGGATGCGTGCGCGGGTGCCGTGCGGGTGTACGGACTCAGGGGGTCAGCAGTTCGGACGTACGGGTGGTGCGGGCCACGACCCGGCCCGCCTTGATGACGTGGGAGCGGTCGGGGCGGTCCAGGACGATGTCGTCGTACGTGGTCGAGTCCAGGACCACCAGATCGGCGCGGGCGCCCGGGCGGACGCCGTAGGTGTCGGCGGTGCCGGTCACCCGGGCCGCGTCGTACGTGACCATGCGCAGGACGCGGGCCAGGTCGGCGGGGCCCGACAGATGGCCGGTCTGGGCGAGCAGCAGGGCCGTGTCCAGGGCGTCGGCGCTGCCGTACGGGGTGAAGGCGTTGCGGATGTTGTTCGAGGAGCAGGCCGTGAGCACGCCCGCGTCCCACAGCTCGCGCACCGGGGCGACGCCGCGACGGACGGCCGTGCTGTCGTGGCGGCCGCTCAGGTGCAGATCCGTGGCGGGGAGCGGGACCACGGCGACGCCCGCGTCGGCGAGCGCGGCCAGCGCGCGGGCGCGGTCGGCGGGCGGGCGGCCCGCGAGGGAGGTGGCGTGGCCGAGCGCGACCCGCCCGGCCAGGCCGCGGCGCGCGGTCTCCTCCGCGATGAACTCGGCGAGCGCGTAGCGGGGATCGCTCGCGTCGTCCGCGAAGTCCGCGTGCAGATCAGCCGGCAGACCGTGCTCCACTGCGAGATCCAGGACGAGTTCGACATGGCGGCGGGCGTCGGCGAGGGAGTCCTCGTTGTACGGGCAGCCGCCGACGACGTCCGCGCCCGCGGTGAGCGCGGCCGTGAGGAGCTTCTCCGTCCCCGGGGAGCGGAAGATGCCCTCCTGCGGGAACGCCACGATCTGGAGGTCCACCAACCGCCGGTACCGCTCGCGGAGTTCGAGCAGCACCTCGACGCCGAGCAGTCCCGCGAGCGGGTCGACGTCGGGGTGGGCGCGGATCAGGGTCGTGCCGTTGCGGACCGCCGTCTCCAGGACCGTACGGGCCCGGTCGTACACGTCGGCGCGGGTGAAGGACCGCTTCAGCTCGCCGGTCACCGCGATGGCGCCGGCCAGGGTGCCGTCGGGGTTCGGGCGGACGGCGTCCAACAGGGCCTTGTCCAGGTGCAGATGGGGCTCGACGAAGCCGGGCAGGACGATGCGGCCCGCGCAGTCGATGGTCTCGCCGGCCGTCGACGCGGGGACGTCGCCCACCGTGTGGACGAGGCCGTCGGCGAGGAGGAGGTCGCAGGGGTCCGCCGCGTTCTCGACGCGGGCGCGGCGCAGGATCAGCGGATTCACCGGGCGCCTCCGGAGCGGAAGTCGGCCTTGCGGATCAGGCAGTGCACGCCCTGTACCTGGTCGACGACCTGCGAGACCTCGAAGTCGGCCGCGGCGCTCAAGTAGGCGTAGGCGGCGTGCGGTTCCATGCCGAAGCGGTCGGTGAGGAAGGCGAGGGCGGAGCGCACGGCCGCCCGCATCGCCAGGTTCAGGTCCTCGTGCAGGCCGAGGGGGATCCAGTGCTGGTCGGTCTCACCGAAGGGTTCCCGGAGGGTCGCCGCGGCGGCGCGGGCCCGCGGGCCCTTGAGGACGGTCAGCCGGAACGTCGCGCGCAGCGGCGCCTCGAACGCGGTGAGCGCGACCTCGCCGTTGCCCTGGGAGTAGTGCGGATCGCCCGTGTGGAAGCCGGCGCCCTCGGTCTGCACCGGCAGATAGACGGTGGCGCCGGTGCCGAGGTGCTTCACGTCGATGTTGCCGCCGTGCCGGCCCGGCGGAACGCTGTGCGCGGGCTCGGCGGTGTCCGTGGCGACGCCCATGATGCCCAGGAAGGGGTGGAGCGGGAAGCGGGCGGCCCGGTCGGCGCCGTAGCGGATGACACCGGCTCCGCGCTCCACCGCGCAGAACGTGAACTCCGGCCCGTCGAGGGCGAATCGCTCCGGCAGTGCGCCGCGCCCGTGGCGGCTGGAGACCAGGCCGTAGTCGGCGCGGCGGTGCAGTGCGAGGACGTCGACGCGCAGCAGGTCGCCGGGTTCGGCGCCGCGCACGTGCACCGGAGCGGACACGACGTGCGGGCCGTCGCGGTCCGCGGCGCGCAGGTGCGGGGTCTTGGCGAGCAGCCGGGCGTCGGACAGGACGTCGGCGGCGGCGACGCCGTACCGGCCGAAGAACTCCACCGGGTCGCTGCCCTGGTCCTCCAGGATGCCCTCGTGGGACACCGTGTCGAAGGTGACCGTCGCGCCCGAGGCGACGGTGCGGGCGGCGGGGGTGGCGCCGCAGGGGAGCCGTCCCCACAGCACGTTCTCCGGGGTGGCCTCCAGATAGTGTTCGCCGTCGATCGGGCCCTGCCCGGATTCCAGAGTCACTGCGGCCTCCCAGCCGTGAGCGGTCCTTCGCGGTGTGCGGGGGCGGCCGGCCCGTGCTCCAGCCAGGTACCGCCCTGTCCTTCGAGGGCCGCGGGCAGCGCGCCCGGCGACGTGATCAGGGCCCGGCGGTGCGGCGCCCCGGAGACGAAGTCGAGCGCCGCCCGGATCTTCGGGCCCATGCTCCCCTCGGGGAACTCGCCCTGATCGAGCAGGAGTTGGGACTCGGTCGGCGTCAGTCGGTCCAGGAAGCGTTGGCCCGGCCCGCCGAAGTCGACGGCGACGCGCTCCACGCCCGTGGTGATCACCAGGAGCCCGGCGTCGAGGTCGGCGGCGAGCAGGGCCGAGGTGAGGTCCTTGTCGATGACGGCCGCCACACCCCGCAGTCCGCCGTCGGCCGTTTCCACCAGCGGGATGCCACCGCCCCCGCCCGCGATCACCGTGCACCCGGCGTCGGACAGCGTGCGCACGGAGGAGGCCTCCAGGATCCGGCGCGGCCGGGGCGAGGGGACCACGCGTCGCCAGCCGCGGCCCGGTTCGGGCGCCACCGACCAGCCGTGCTCCGCGGCCAGCCGGTGGGCCGTCGCCTCGTCGTAGTGGGCGCCGATCGGCTTCGTCGGACGCCCGAACGCCGGGTCGTCCGCGTCCACCAGGGTGTGCGTGAGCAGCGCCGCCACCCGGCCGGGATCACGGCCGAGCGCCCGCAGCCGGCCCGCGATCGCCACCGCCAGGATGTAGCCGAGACTGCCCTGCGCATCGGCCACGCACATGTCCAGTTCCAGGGCGGGCAGTTCGGGCGCCAGCTCCCGTACGAGGTCGGCGCGGCGCTGGATGAAACCGACCTGCGGGCCGTTGCCATGGGTCACCACGACCCGCCACCCGGCGTCGAGCAGCCCGGTCACGGGCACCGCGAGCGTGCGGGCCGCCGCCATCTGCTCGGCGATGGTGGCGTGCGGCCCGCCGCGCAGCAGGGCGTTGCCGCCGACGGCGACGACCACGGTCCGGTGAGCGGTTGGCGAGATCATGCCGTCAAGGTAGGCGCGGCGCTGCGGGGCGTCATGGGCAGCGGACGCCAGGAAGACGGACCCCGCGCTGACACCGGATGACAACGCTTCCGACATGCCCGGCCGGGACACACGGAAGTAACGCGCGGTGTCTTACGGATGGCATCGGGCGGTCGCATAGTGACTGGACATGACAGGCATCGGCACCGGTACCGGCCAGGCCCGCGGCTACGACCTCTCCGCGGGTCTCACCGTGCGCGAGGCGCTCGACCTGCCGTGCCTGGGCGGCGCCCGGCTCGTCGCCGGAGCCCGCGGCGGGGCCCGGCGCATCCGCGTCGTCAACATCATGGAAGTGCCCGACATCGTGCGCTGGATGCGCGGCGGCGAACTGCTGCTCACCACCGCCTACGCGGTGCGCGACGACGAGGCGGCGCTCACCGCCCTCGTCCCCACCCTCGCCGGCCGCGGGCTCGCCGCGCTCGGCGTCAAGATCGGCCCCTACCTGCCCGAACTTCCGCCGCAGATGCTGGCGTTGGGGGACCGGCTCGGCTTCCCGGTGATCGCGCTGCCCGGCGACGTCATGTTCAACGACATCCTCTCCGAGGTCCTCGGCACCGTCCTGAACCGGCACGCCCTGGAACTGGAGCAGTCCCGCGCCCTGCACGAGCGGCTCACCGCGGTCGCCGTCGAGGGCGGCTCCTACCAGGAGCTCATGAACGTACTCCTGGAACTGTCCGGCTGCGCCGTCGCCGTCCACGACCGGCAGGGCGGCGTCCTCGCCTCGGCCGGCGCCCCGCCGCGCGACGTGCCCGCCACCGCCACCCGGCCCCTCGACACCGGCCTGCGGCGCGGCGGCGCCGTCGCGCTGTGGGCCGACGGCGGGGCCCGGCTCACCCCGCACCAGCGGATGGCGCTCGACCACGCCACCACCGTCGCCTGCATGATCGCCGCCCAGGAGCAGGCCGCCGCCAGCCGCCAACAGCACTACCGGACCACGCTGTTGACGGACCTGGTGTCCCGCGCGCCCCGCGACCGCTCCGACACCCTGAGCCGGGCCGCCGCGCTCGGCTGGAACCTGCGGCTGCCGCGCGCCGCCGTGCTGCTGGAGGCGACGGCCGCCGACGGCTCCGCGCCCCTGCCCGGACCGCTCTTCGAGGAACGCCTGCTGAGCCTGGTGCGCGGCGCCGCCGGGCCGCAGGCGCTGCTGTGGGGCAACCAGACCGGCCTCGCGGGCCTCCTCGAACCCGGCGACTCGCTCCCCGCCCGCTGCCAGGCCCTGCACACGGCCGTCACCGCCGCCCACCCCGACTGGAACGTGGTCGTCGCCGCCGGTACCGAACAGAGCGACTTCGCCGCCTACCACCGCAGCTACGAGGAGGCCGTGCAGACCCTCGGGCTCGGCCGCGAGGTGCACGGCGACGACTTCGTGCGCACCTACGCCGACATGGGCGTCTACCGGCTGCTCGGCCAGGTGCCCAGCGTCGAGCTGCGCCGCATGGTCGACGACGCGCTCGGCCCGCTCATCGACCACGACGCCCGCACCGACGGCGCCCTCGTCGAGACCCTCGGCGCCTATCTGCTCCAGGACCGCAACGGCGTCGCCGCCGCGGCCCGGCTGCACATCCACTACAACACCCTGCGCTACCGGCTGCGCCAGATCGAACGCCTCACCGGCGGCCTGGAGCGGCACGCCATGGCCCGCCTCCAGACCGAACTCGCCGTCTACGCACAGCGGTTGCTGACGGTGCGGGAGAGCGGCTGAGCATCACGACGGGTCTTGTCATCCGGTGCCGGTAAACCCGCGGGCGCCCTGGCAACGGGAGCCATGTCCCCAGGTCGCGCGCCCTGCCTACAGTCGCCCCATGGTGCTGCGAAACGCCGTGCACAACGACCTGTACGCCGACTCCGTCGCCCTGATGAGAGTGGCCGCGCGCCTCGCCGGATCGCCCGGCGTGGACGCCGTCAGCCTCGTCATGGCAACCCCCGCCAACCGCGAAGTCCTCGCCGACGCCGAGCTGTTGGCCGAGGAAGGGCGCTCCGCCGCCCCCAACGACCTGATCGTCGCCGTGCGCGGCACGCCCGCCGCCGTCGAGCGCGCGCTGGCCGACGCCGTCACCGCGCTGCGCGACACCGGCGCCCCGCCCGACGGCACTCCGGGAGCCCCGGCCGCGCCGCCGCCGCGCTCCCTCGCCGCCGCGCCCGCCGACGCCGACCTGGCCCTGATCTCCACGCCCGGCGCCTACGCCGCCGCCGAGGCCCGCAAGGCGCTCCGCCGCGGCCTGCACGCCTTCGTCTTCAGCGACCACGTGCCGCTCGACGACGAGGTGGCGCTCAAACAGGAGGCCGCCCGCAGCGGTCTGCTCGTCATGGGCCCTGACTGCGGCACCGCCGTGATCGGCGGCGTCCCCCTGGGCTTCGCCAACGCCGTCCGGCCCGGCACCGTCGGCCTCACCGGCGCCTCCGGCACCGGTCTGCAACAGGTGTCGACGCTCCTGCACGACCTGGGCGCGGGCGTCAGCCACATCATCGGCACCGGCAGCCGCGACGTGAGCGACGCCGTCGGCGGGCTGACCACCCGGGCCGCCCTCGACGCCCTCGCCGCCGACCCGGCCACCGACTCCCTCGTCCTCGTCTCCAAGCCGCCCGCGCCCCAGGTGGCCGAGCGGCTGCTCGCCCGGATCGGCGAGCTGGGCAAACCCGCCGTCGTCTGCTTCCTCGGCTGGGACCCCGAGGGCGTGCCGGTCCCGCCCGGCGTCACCCTCGCCCCGACCCTGTACGAGGCCGCGCGCGCCGCCGCCGAACAGGCCCTGGGACACCCCGTCCCCGCCGAACCCGTACCGTCGCTGCCCGAGCCGCCGCCCGACCGCCGCCTGCTGCGCGCCCTGTACACGGGCGGCACCTTCGCCCACGAGGCCGACCTGCTGCTCGGCCCCGCGCTCGGGCCGCTCGACCGCACCGCCGGGCGCCCCGGCGCGCCGCCCGCGCTGCCGCCCCGCCACCTCGTCCTCGACCTCGGCGACGACGCCTACACCGCGGGCCGCCCGCACCCGATGATCGACCCGGCCGTGCGCGACGCCTGGCTGCGGGCGGCGCTCGCCGATCCGGCCGCGGCCGTGATCGTGCTCGACCTCGTCATCGGCCACGGCGCCGCCCCCGACCCGGCCTCCGCGATCGCCGCGACGCTGGCCGGGGCCGACGCCGACCGGCCCGCCGTGCTCTGCTTCGTCGTCGGCACCGACGAGGACCCGCAAGGGGCGAGCGCCCAGCGCCGCGTGCTGCGCGAGGCGGGCGCCGAGGTCGTCGGCAGCAGTACGCAGGCGGCCCTCGCCTGCGCCCGGCTGCTGGGCGGCGACCGGGCGACCCGGGCGTCCGCGCCACGCCCCGCCACGATCGGAGGCCCCGCATGACCCCGTCCGCCCGCCCGCTGCTCGCCGCCCCGCCGCACGTCGTGAACGTGGGCGTCGAGGAGTTCGCCGCCGCGCCGCGCGCCGCCGGGGCGACCGTCACCCAGCTCGACTGGCGGCCGCCCGCCGCCGGGGACGCCCGGCTCGCCGCCAAACTCGCCCGGCTCACCGCCCGCCCCGACATCGAGGCCGCCAACACGACCGCGCTGGCGCGCGTCCTCGACGTACAGCCGCTGTGGACCGACGTCCGCCCGGCCGGCGAACTGATCCCGCGACTCGCCGAAGAGCGGCTGCTGCTGCACGCCGGGCCGCCCGTCGCCTGGGAGCGGATGTGCGGCCCGATGCGGGCCGCCGTCGTCGGCGCGGCCCTCCTGGAGGGCTGGGCCGCCACCGAGGACGAGGCGCTGCGGCTCGCCGGATCCGGCGCCATCGGCTTCGCGCCCTGCCACCACCACGACGCGGTCGGCCCGATGGCGGGCATCGTCTCCGCGTCCATGCCGCTGATGGTCGTGGAGGACCGGGCGAGCGGACTGCGCGCGTACTCCAACCTCAACGAGGGCCAGGGCCGGTGCCTGCGCTACGGCGCGCTCGGCGACGACGTGCTGGACCGGCTGCGCTGGATGGGGGAGCGCCTTGGACCCGCCCTGCGCGCGGCCCTGCGCTCCCTGCCCGAACCGGTCAACCTGCGGACCGTCACCGCGCAGGCGCTCCAGATGGGCGACGAGTGCCACAGCCGCAACACCGCCGCCAGCGCCCTGCTCACCCGGGAACTCGCCGCCGCCCTCGCCCGCCACGCCGACCTCGGCGGCATCGAGGCGCTCGACTTCCTGCGCGACAACAACTACTGGTTCCTCAACTTCTCCATGGCGGCCAGCAAACTGGCGCTCATGGCCGGGCACGGCGTGGAGCACTCCACCCTCGTCACCGCCTTCGCCCGCAACGGCGTCGACGTCGGCATCCGCGTCAGCGGCCTCGGCGACGCCTGGTTCACGGCGCCCGCGGCGCCCGTCGAGGGTCTGTACTTCGCCGGGTACGGGCCACAGGACGCCAACCCCGACATCGGCGACAGCGCCATCACCGAGACCCACGGCCTCGGCGGCTTCGCCCTCGCGGCGGCCCCGGCGATCGTCGGCTTCGTCGGCGGCACCCCCGAGCGCGCCCGCCGCGTCAGCGAGGAGATGGCGGCCATCACCCTCGGCCGGCACCGGGACTACCGGCTCTCCGGGCTCGACTTCCAGGGCAGCCCGGTCGGCATCGACGTACGCAAGGTCGTCGACACCGGACTCGAACCCGTCGTCACCACCGGCATCGCCCACCGCGAACCCGGCATCGGCCAGATCGGCGCCGGACTCACCCATGCGCCCCTGAGCTGCTTCACCGGCGCGCTGGACGCCTTCCCCGAATGACCCTCTCGGATGATCATCCAAGCCGGTTCTGCCGCCTTGGGACGTTCGGCCCGAAGACGTGACCATGGCCCACGTGGGAAAATGAAGTACGTGCTTTGTGCCCCGGCGGCATCCTTCCGGGGCTCCCTTCTAGCGATCGGGACCTGCGCACGTGCGTTTCCTCAATGACATCCAGCCCGCGTACGACCTGACGTACGACGACGTCTTCATGGTGCCGCGCCGCAGCGCCGTCGGCTCCCGTCAGGCCGTGGACCTCTCGTCCCCGGACGGCACGGGCACCACGATCCCGCTGGTCGTCGCCAACATGACGGCGATCGCCGGCCGCCGGATGGCCGAGACCGTGGCCCGCCGCGGCGGCATCGTCGTCATCCCGCAGGACATCCCGATCGAGGTCGTCACCGACGTCATCTCCTGGGTCAAGACGCGTCACCTGGTGCTCGACACCCCGATCGTGCTCGCCCCGACCCAGACCGTCGCCGACGCCCTGGCCCTGCTGCCCAAGCGCGCGCACAACGCCGGCGTGGTCGTCGACGACGAGCTGCGGCCCCTCGGTGTCGTCACCGACGAGGACCTGACCGGCGTGGACCGCTTCACCCAGCTGTCCGAGGTCATGTCCCGCGACCTGCTGCTGCTCGACGCGGACATCGACCCGCGCGACGCCTTCAACAAGCTGGACGGCGCCAACCGCCGCTACGCCCCGGCCGTCGACAAGGACGGCAAGCTGGCGGGCATCCTCACCCGCACCGGCGCCCTGCGCGCCACCCTCTACTCCCCGGCCACCGACGCGGACGGCAAGCTGCGCATCGCCGCGGCCGTCGGCATCAACGGCGACGTGGCCGGAAAGGCCAAGCAGCTGCTCGACGCGGGCGTCGACACGCTCGTCATCGACACCGCCCACGGGCACCAGGAGTCGATGATCTCCGCGATCCGGACCGTGCGCGCGCTCGACCCCGAGGTCCCGATCGTGGCGGGCAACATCGTCGCGGCCGAGGGCGTCAAGGACCTCATCGAGGCCGGAGCGGACATCATCAAGGTCGGTGTCGGCCCCGGCGCCATGTGCACCACCCGCATGATGACCGGCGTCGGCCGCCCGCAGTTCTCCGCCGTCCTGGAGTGCGCCGCCGAGGCCAAGAAGTACGGCAAGCACGTCTGGGCCGACGGCGGAGTCCGGCACCCGCGCGACGTCGCCATGGCCCTCGCGGCCGGCGCGTCGAACGTGATGATCGGCTCCTGGTTCGCCGGGACGTACGAGTCCCCGGGCGACCTCCAGCACGACGCCAAGGGCCGCGCCTACAAGGAGTCCTTCGGCATGGCCTCCGCCCGCGCCGTCAAGAACCGCACCTCGGACGAGTCGGCGTACGACCGCGCCCGCAAGGCGCTCTTCGAGGAGGGCATCTCCACCTCCCGCATGTTCCTCGACCCGCAGCGTCCGGGCGTCGAGGACCTGATCGACTCGATCATCGCGGGCGTCCGCTCCTCCTGCACCTACGCGGGCGCCAACTCGCTGGCCGAGTTCGAGGAGCGGGCCACCGTCGGCATCCAGTCCGCCGCCGGCTACGCCGAGGGCAAGCCGCTGCACGCCAGCTGGAGCTAGCCGAGCCGTGGGCGGCGCCCCGGCTCACACCGCCGTCGGCGCCGCCCACGCGGCCGCGATGCACTTGCCGTCCGCCGCCGGACGCACCGAGAGCTGCTCGGCGAGCCGCTCCACCATGTGCCAGCCGAAGCCGCCCCCGCCGCCCAGATCCGGCGCCCGCGGCACCGGGGCGCGCGGATCGGCGTCCTCCACCTCCACCGCGAGCCCGCCCGCGTCCGCGCGCAGGCGCAGCCGGCCCAGCGCGCCCGTGTGCCGGGACGCGTTGGTGACCAGCTCCGACACGACCAGGAGCACCGCGTCCGTGTCGGCCCAGGGGCAGTGCTCGGCGAGAAACCGGGCAGCTGTGTGCCGGGCCTGTGTCCCCGTCAGGGGACCGTCCATCACGATCTCCATCTGTAACGGCTACCCCGCCGACGGGCCGGTACCGGTACCGGTTCCGGCCGGTCCACCGGGACTCAGCACCGTGTCCAGTCCGGTGATCCGGAAGATCCGCTCGACGACCGGGGACAGCCTGCACACCGCGAGCTCGGCGCCCCGCTCCTGGAGCGCGGTCCGCGCCCGCAGCAGGGCGTTGATGCCGCCCGAGTCGAAGAACCGCACGTCCGACAGGTCGAGGGTGAGCGTGGCCCCGTCCGGCACCGTGACCCGGTTGAGGGCGTCGAGCAGCCGAGGCGCGCTCTCGTAGTCCAGGTCGCCGGTGAGCGCGACGACCGGGCCGTCCGGACCGGGCACGGTGGCCAGCCGCAGCACATGGGACGGATCCCCGGGTATCGCCCCGGGCGCGGCGTGGGTCATCGGCTTCTCCGTACGGTGAGGGCGAGCGTGTCGTCCGGGTGCAGGATCACGGTGTGCATCTCCTGTGCGAGGGCGCCGGGGATCTCTTCGGTGGGTCGGTGCCGGTGGCGGACGGCCGCCGCGGTCAGCCGCCGTTCCCCCTCGTAGGGGTCGCGGCGGCTCTCGGTCAGGCCGTCCGTGTACAGGACCAGGAGGTCGTCGGGGGCGAGCTGTTCGTGGCGCAGGCCCTCGCTGCCCGCCATCGGATAGCCGATGCCGCGGCCGCGCACCTCCAGGAAGCGGGCGCTGCCGTCGCCGCTCACCAGCAGGGGCGGCGGATGGCTGCCGTTGGCGAGAGCGACGCGGCCGGAGACCGGGTCGATGCGGACCAGCTGGACCGTCGCCATCAGCTCCCGGTCGTAGGGGAGCAGGATCTCGTCGGTGCGCCCCACGATCGACTCCAGCGAGTGGCCCTCCAGGGTGAGGGTGCGCACGGCGTGGGTGACGTTCAGGGCGCTGCGGGTACTGGCGACACCGTGTCCGAGGGCGTCGACGACCGTGATGTGCACGGTGCCGTCGGGCAGCTCGAACCAGTCGTAGAGGTCGCCGCCCGTCGGGGCGTCGGTCTCGGCCGGCGCGTAGTGGATGGCCAGTTCCAGGCCGTCGACCTTTATCGGCGCCGGGCGCAGCGCGTCCTCCAGCTCGCGCAGCATCTGGCCGTGCGCGCGCCGCAGTTGCTCGTCGCGCTCCTCCAGCTGTACGTAGAGGGCGAGGACGCCGCTGTTGGTCTCGTCCAGTTCGTGGGTGAGGCTGCGCCGGTCGGCCTCCAGGGTCTCGGCCCGGTGCACCGCGGCGCGCAGCTCCTCCTCGAGGAGCTCCACGGGAGAGCCCGGCCGGGCGCCGGCCGGGGGCCGCGCGGGCAGCGGGATGCGCCACACCGTGGTGTCCGCCTCGCGCTGGGCCGGCAGCGGCAGGTTCTCCACGGCGGACGCGGACGGCGCCCGCAGCCGCAGCGTCAGCTCCCGGTCGTCCGCCGCCCGGTCCGGCGCGGCCTCCAGGGTGACCAGCCGGCCCGCCCGCAGTTCGCTCTCGGCCACCCGGGACACGGACTGCGCGAGGCGGGTGCGCAGCTCGGCCGGCAGGTGCACGCGGGCCGCCAACGCCCTTACCGCCGAGCGCAGTTCGGGCAGCGACCGGTGCGTCGTGCGCTGGTGCGCGGCCGCCTGGTCGGTCATGAACTCCTCCTTGCCGCCCCGGAGACCAGAGCGGTCGCGTCGTCGCGTGCGCTGCGGTGACCGTGCCCCAGGGCGGCGGCGAGCAGCCGGGGCGGCATGCCGAGCAGGAAGGGGGTGGCGCTGTCGGGCCAGCGGGCCGTGATGCCGTCGCTGTGCACGACCGCGGCGCACTCCTCGGGCATGGGCAGCGTGCGGGTCTGCGGTCGCGGCATGTTCCAGCCGACCACACCCGGCTGGCCGAGCGCCCGGGAGCGCACCCCGTCCGGGGCGACCAGCAGCAGCCGTACGTTGCCGATGCCGCAGTGCTCCACCGAGCCGGGCCGCAGCCGCATCAGGCCGACGGCGGCGCCGCGGCCGGAGCGCAGCGCGCCGTCCATCGCCGTGAGGATCTCCGGCAGCGGGCGCTCGGGCGCCGCCCGGAACGCGGCCACGGCGGCGGCGCTCGCCTCGGCCGCCTCCGGCCCGTGCCCGAGCCCGTCCACGACGACCGCCGTACGCCCGCCGGGCGCGTCGACCACGGCCGCGCTGTCCCCGCACTCCTCCTCGCCGCGCACCGGCAGGCACAGCAGACCCAGGTCGGACAGGGGCGGGCGGGTGCCGGGGGCGTGGAAGCGGGCGCAGATCAGGGTGCCGACGCCGGGCAGGGTGCGCAGCGTCAGCTCGTCGGCGAGCCGGCGGGCCGCGCCCATGCCCGAGCCGAGGGTGCCGGTGGTGCTGAAGCCGTCGACCATGGCCCGGTCCGGGCTCGCCATGCCCGGCCCCCGGTCCACGGCGACCACGTCGATGCCGCCGCCCAGCGGATGGCACTGCACGTACACGGCGCCGCCCACCGCGTGGAGCAGCAGGTTCCCGGCGAGTTCGGTGGTGAGCACCGCGGCGCGCTCGGCGGCGGTGCCGTCCAGACCGCCGTGCCGTGCGGCCCGCCGGGCCAGCGTCGCCGCGTGGTGCACGGCGCTGGCGTGGTCGACGACGACGTGCGCGGTGACCGCGGGGTCGTGGGTCCGTCCGGTCATCGTGGCGTCCAGCGCACCGCGGTCACCGTCGTGCCCGCGCCGGGCCGGGTGTCGACGTGGAACTCGTCCATCAGCCGCCGGGCGCCGCCCAGGCCGTGGCCGAGGCCGCCACCGGTGGTGAAGCCGTCCTGGAGCGCGGCGCCGACGTCCGCGATGCCGGGACCGTCGTCCCCTATGACCAGCCGGATGCCGGTGCCGCCCGGCCGGGCCAGCAGCTCCACCGTGAGGGTGCCGCCCTTGCCGTGGACGTAGGCGTTGCGGGCGAGTTCGCTGGCCGCGGTCACCACCCGGGTCTGGTCGACCAGACCGAATCCGCACTCGATCGTGGCCGCCCGCACGGCATGACGTGCCGTCAGCAGGTCGTCGTCGGAACGGACTTCGTACGCACGCTGCACCGTCACCTGCGGGCCCGGGGGATGGGCCGCGGGTGCCGTGTGCTCATCCGACAAGGTCATGGCCGGGAGCCTCCAGGGTCCGCTGCCAGCCGAGCGCGGTCAGGCCCTGCTCCGCGTTGAGCGCGGTCTCCACGCCCGTCAGCCGGATACCGAGTTCGACCAGCGTGATGGCGACCGCGGGACGCATCCCGGCGACGATCACCCGGGCGCCGAGCAGCCGCGACATCGTGGTCAGTTCCATGAGCGTCCGGGCCACGAACGAGTCGATGATCTCCAGCCGGGAGATGTCGATGAGCACCCCGCGGGCCGAGTCCGACACGATCCGCTCGGTCAGTTCGTCCGTGAACAGGACGGCGGACTTGTCGTCCAGCTCGTTCAGCAGGCCCGTCACCAGGACGTCGCCCAGCCGGAGAATGGGAACGCCCTGCGGGCGCGGGGTGGTCACCGTGCTGCCGATTCGGCGACGGCCAGACCCACGGCGGGCTGGTCCGTGAGTCTGACCGCGGCCGACAGGGCGTCGGCCAGGGTGGCACGGGTCAGGATGGTGGACAGGTCGATTCCCAACTGGGCGATGGTCTGGGCGATGGGCGGCCGGATCCCGCTGATGACACAGTCGGCGCCCATCAGCCGGACCGCGTTGACCGTGTGCATGAGGTGCTGGGCGACCGCCGTGTCGACGGTCAGCACCCCGGTGATGTCGATGATGGCGACCTTCGCCTCGTCGTCCTGAATGGCCTGGAGCAGCGACTCCATGACGATCTGGGTGCGCGCCGTGTCCAGCGTGCCGATCAGCGGCACCGCGAGCACGTGCTTCCACAGCCGCACCACCGGCGTGGACAGCTCGAGGAGCTGCCGGCTCTGCCGCCGGATGATCTCCTCGCGGCCCTCGACGTAGGTCTCGAAGGAGAGCGCTCCGGCCGCGTCCAGCATCCGGTTCACCAGGATCGCCGCCGAGAACAGCTCGCCCATGTCCCGCGTGGTGTGCTGCACGGCCGCCAGCAGCGCCTCCTTGAGGGAGAGCACCGCGAGGGAGGTGTCGGTGGGGGTGGCACCCGCGCGGACCCGGCGCAGCGACAGCTCCGTGACCGCCGTGCGCAGACCGTGGTGCGCGGCCACCACGCGCTCGATCGGCACGTCGCCGGCGAGTGCGTCGCTGAGCGCGTCGATGAGGGTGCGGGCCTCCTCGCGCAGTTCGCCCTCGGTCATGTCGGTGCCGAGTGCGGCCTGTTCCAGCTGGAGCGTGGTCCAGCGGGCGGCGATCTGTTCCTCCTGATCCCTCAGCGCCTCGAGCAACAGGGTGCGGATGTCGGTGTCGCTGGTACTCACAAGCCTCTCTCACATCGCTTCTGCCGGACATGTGCGTCGAGCACATGATGCCTTTCCCGAACCGCCCCTGCCGAAGCCCGGGTTGATGTCAGGTCATCTTCCCGGCCAACGGCAGGGGCGGCCATGCCGACTACCCCGGTCCGGAGCTTTCACTCCCCTGCGTGACGTGTGGTCTCGAACACACCTCGCGCGCCGGGGGAAGCCGGGCCACGCAACGAACACGTGTGGGGCGACCCTACGCGCAACGATCTTGCGGGTGCGCGCAAGGTTGCTGCATTACAGACGGGAACAGACGTCCTCTAGAGTCATCCGCTGTACGTGGCATGGCGGGGGACGGCCTGCTCGGCGGTCCCCGGCCAGGGTGAGGACCGTCACGTCTCCTTGTCGTCACGGCCGACTGAAACCGGCAGCGATCAAGGAGCCAGCGCGTGCTCGACCAGGGAACCCCACCCTCAGCAGGAACCCCCGCAGGGCTCGGCGCCCGTCTCATGCGGCGCAAACCCGTGGAACGCCTGGTCGCGGAGGGCGGCCAGGGCGAGGGCGGCACCCTGCGGCGCTCCCTCGGCCTCTGGCAGCTGACCATGATCAGCATCGGCGCCACGCTCGGCACCGGCATCTTCGTCGTCCTCGGCGAGGCGGTTCCGAAGGCCGGCCCCGCGGTCACCCTCTCCTTCGTGATCGCCGGTCTCACCGCGCTCTTCTCGGCCCTCTCCTACGCCGAACTGGCCGGGACCATCCCGGTCGCGGGCTCCTCCTACTCGTACGCATACGCAACGATGGGCGAGCTCGTCGCCTGGATCTGCGGCTGGTGTCTGATCCTGGAGTACGGGGTCTCGGTCGCCGCCGTCGCCGTCGGCTGGGGCGAGTACCTCAACGAACTGCTCGACGGCACGATCGGCGTCACCATCCCGGACGCGCTCTCCGCGCCGCCCGGGGACGGCGGCATCTTCAACCTGCCGGCCCTCATCGTCGTCCTGCTCGCGATGGTCTTCCTGCTCGGCGGCGCCCGCGAGTCCGCCCGCGCCAACACGATCATGGTCGTCGTGAAGATCGTCTCGCTGCTGCTCTTCTGCGCCATCGGCCTGAAGGGCTTCGAGTCCGGCAACTACGAGCACTTCATGCCGCTCGGCATGGCCGGGGTCAGCGCGGCCGGCGCCACCCTCTTCTTCTCCTACATCGGATTCGACGCCGCCTCCACCGCGGGCGAGGAGGCGAAGAACGCCCAGCGCGACCTGCCCCGCGCGATCATGCTCTCGCTGGTCATCGTCACCGCGCTGTACGTGCTCGTCGCCGCGGTCGCCGTCGGCGCCCGGCCCTGGAAGCAGTTCGACGACACCGAGGCCACCCTCGCCGGGATCATGCAGGACGTCACCGGCCAGTCGTTCTGGGCGACGCTGCTCGCCGCGGGCGCCGTCATCGCGATCGCGTCGGTCGTGCTGACCGTCCTCTACGGCCAGACCCGCATCCTGTTCGCGATGGCGCGGGACGGGCTGGTGCCGAAGGCGTTCGCCAAGGTCCACCCCAAGACCGGGGCGCCGCGCGTCAACACCGTCATCGTCTCCCTGTTCTGCGGGGTGCTCGCCGCCGCGATCCCGCTCGGCCAGCTCGCCGACGCCACCAGCATCGGCACGCTCTTCGCGTTCGCCCTGGTCAACGTCGCCGTGGTGCTGCTGCGCCGGACCCGCCCCGAGATGGACCGCACCTTCCGGGTGCCGCTCTTCCCGGTCCTGCCGGTCCTCGGCTTCGGCTTCTGCGTGTGGATGATGGGCAGCTTGTCCACGATCACCTGGATCGTCTTCGGTGTCTGGATGGCCGTCGGCCTCGTGTTCTACTTCTGCTACGGGATGCGTCGCTCCCGTCTCGCCGCCCCGGAAGTCACCGCTGACCCCGCAGCCCAGAAGTGAACCTCCTGCCTTGCTGAACGATCTCGACGAACGCATCGTGCACGCCCTCGCCGAGGACGCCCGCCGCTCCTACGCCGACATCGGCCAGCTGGTCGGGCTGTCCGCGCCCGCCGTGAAGCGCCGCGTGGACCGGCTGCGGGCCACCGGCGCCATCACCGGCTTCACCGTACGGGTCGACCCGGCCGCGCTCGGCTGGGAGACCGAGGGATTCATCGAGGTCTACTGCCGCCGCAACACCTCGCCGGACGCGATCCGGCGGGGCCTGGAGCGGTATCCGGAGATCGTGGCCGCGTCCACCGTCACCGGGGACGCGGACGCGCTGGTGCAGGTCTTCGCCTCCGACATGCGGCACTTCGAGCGGGTCCTGGAGCGGATCGCGGGCGAGCCGTTCGTCGAGCGGACCAAGTCCGTGCTCGTCCTGTCGCCGCTGATGCGCCGCTTCACCTCCGGCTCGCCCGCCTGACGCGCGTCCAGGTACGCAGAACGCCGCGCAGGCCCCCGGGCGCGCAACGAATCGCCGCCCGGGGCGCCCCGCACGCAACAGATCGCACACGCAGACGCAACAGTCCCGTCTTGTCCCGCTGACCAGCGAAAACGTACCGTTTTCGGGGCCTGCCGATCTGTCGTGGGCCCACCCTCAGCTCGCCCGGGCCGGGCCCTCTCCTGCCCGCGACCGCGTCCGCAAGGAGTCCGCACCCCATGACGTCCACGGTGCCCACCGCCGTCCAGCACACCGACGCCCAGCCGCCGATCACCATGTTCGGGCCGGACTTCCCGTACGCGTACGACGACTTCCTCGCGCACCCGGCGGGCCTGGGACAGATACCGGCGACCGAGCACGGCACCGAGGTCGCCGTCATCGGCGGCGGCCTCTCGGGCATCGTCGCCGCGTACGAGCTGATGAAGATGGGCCTCAAGCCCGTCGTGTACGAGGCCGACCGGATCGGCGGGCGGCTGCGGACCGTGGGGTTCGACGGCTGTGACCCGGCGCTGACCGCCGAGATGGGCGCGATGCGCTTCCCGCCGTCCTCGACGGCGCTGCAGCACTACATCGACCTGGTGGACCTGGAGACCCGGCCGTTCCCCAACCCGCTCGCCGAGACGACCCCGTCGACCGTCGTCGACCTCAAGGGCGAGAGCCACTACGCCGAGACCGTCGACGACCTGCCGCAGGTCTACCGCGATGTCGCCGCCGCGTGGAACGCCTGCCTGGAGGAGGGCGCCGACTTCTCCGACATGAACCAGGCGATGCGCGAGCGGGACGTGCCGCGCATCCGGGAGATCTGGGCGAAGCTGGTCGAGAAGCTGGACAACCAGACCTTCTACGGCTTCCTGTGCGACTCCGAGGCGTTCACCTCCTTCCGGCACCGGGAGATCTTCGGCCAGGTCGGCTTCGGCACCGGCGGGTGGGACACCGACTTCCCCAACTCCATCCTGGAGATCCTGCGCGTCGTCTACACCGAGGCCGACGACCACCACCGCGGCATCGTCGGCGGCTCCCAGCAGCTGCCGCTGCGGCTGTGGGAGCGCGAGCCGCGGAAGCTGGTGCACTGGGCGCCGGGCACGTCCCTCGCCGCACTGCACCCGGGCGGCGACCCGCGCCCCGCCGTGACCCGGCTGTCGCGCACCGCGGGCAACCGCGTCACGGTGACCGACGCCGAGGGCGACATCCGCACGTACAAGGCCGCGATCTTCACCGCCCAGTCGTGGATGCTGCTGTCGAAGGTGGCGTGCGACGACGCGCTCTTCCCGATCGACCACTGGACCGCCATCGAGCGCACCCACTACATGGAGTCCAGCAAACTGTTCGTCCCCGTGGACCGGCCGTTCTGGCTGGACAAGGACGAGACCACCGGCCGGGACGTCATGTCGATGACGCTCACCGACCGCATGACGCGCGGCACTTACCTCCTGGACGACGGGCCCGACCGGCCGGCCGTCATCTGCCTCTCCTACACGTGGTGCGACGACAGCCTCAAGTGGCTGCCGCTGTCCGCGAACGAGCGGCTCGAGGTGATGCTGAAGTCGCTGGGCGAGATCTATCCGAACGTCGACATCCGCAAGCACATCATCGGCAACCCGGTGACCGTGTCCTGGGAGAACGAGCCCTACTTCATGGGCGCGTTCAAGGCGAACCTGCCCGGCCACTACCGCTACCAGCGCCGCCTCTTCACCCACTTCATGCAGGACGCGCTGCCGGCCGACCGGCGCGGGCTCTTCCTCGCCGGCGACGACATCTCCTGGACGGCCGGCTGGGCCGAGGGCGCGGTGCAGACCGCGCTGAACGCCGTCTGGGGCGTCATGCACCACCTGGGCGGGGAGACCGACGCGGCCAACCCGGGGCCGGGCGACGTGTACGAGTCCATCGCTCCGGTCGAACTGCCGGAGGACTAGGGCCGCTTGCGCGGATCCTGTGCGATTTCATGAAGGTTGTATGCGTGCACGGGTGGTTGTGGGGCAACCGTGCCTGCGGAAGACCTCGGTACGAGTGCACGGGGTGGCGGGTGAGAGGGGCAATGGCGGCGACGGACGAGTCTCCGGTCACCATTTCTCTTCGCTTCGCCACCCGCCGCAATTCTCCTTCTCGGCCGCATATGCGGTTCCGGTCGGGGTACTCGGAGTCAGCTCGTAGAAATCGACTCGAACGAATGGATTCGTGATGATTGTTATTGGACTGATCCTGCTGATCATCGGGCTGCTCGTGGGCATGGGCCTCCTGACGACCATAGGCGGAATCCTGATCCTGGTCGGCGCGATCCTGTGGATTCTCGGGGCCACCGGTCGGGCCGTCGGCGGGCGAAAGCATTACTTCTAGTCTCCAGCGGTGGATCGCGGCGCAGCCGCCCCTTCTTTCTCTGGAGAAACATGCCGCTCAAGACCCTGTCCCTGCGACGACGTCTACGGCGCAGCGCGCGTGACGTGTTCGGCTGGAAACAACTGAGGCCGGCACAGCTCGACGCGATGAGCGCCGTGATGTCGGGGCGGGACACGATGGTCGTGATGCCCACGGGCGCCGGGAAGTCGGCCGTCTACCAGGTGCCCGGTGTCCTCTTGAGCGGACCCGTCGTGGTCGTCTCACCGCTGATCGCGCTGCAGCGCGATCAGGTGGCCGCACTCACCGGGGCGCGCGGGCGCCCCGGTGCGCGGGCCGTCAACTCCGCGCAGGGCGACCGGGCCAACGAGGCCGCCTGGGAGCGGATGCGCGAAGGCGACCTGGACTTCCTGTTCGTCTCGCCCGAGCAATTGGCCAAGGACGACGTCGCGGCCGAGATCGCCGCCGCCCGCCCCGCGTTGCTGGTGGTCGACGAGGCCCACTGCGTCTCGGCGTGGGGCTACGACTTCCGGCCCGACTATCTCGCGCTGGGCCGGGTCCGCGAACGTATCGGCGGCCCGCCCCTGTTGGCCCTGACGGCGAGCGCCGCGGCACCGGTGCGCACCGACATCATCGAGCGCCTCGGAATGCGCGACGCCCATCAGGTGATCGCCGGTTTCGACCGCCCCAACCTTCACTTGGAAGTCGTCCGTCACCAAAAGGACGCGGAAAAGCGCCGCTGGGTCGTGGAACGTGCCTGCGCCGAGGCGAAACCCGGCATCATCTACACCGGGACGCGTCGAGAGGCCGAACGGTACGCCGCGGAACTGTCCGATCTCGGATTCGACAGTTCCGCCTATCACGCCGGACTTTCCGCGGCGGAGCGCACCCGTACCCATGAGAATTTCCGCGACGGCACCCTCGATGTCGTCGTCGCGACATCCGCTTTCGGAATGGGAATCGACAAGCCGGATATCCGCTTTGTGCTGCACGCCACCGTTCCCGGATCGCTGGACGCCTACTATCAGGAGATAGGGCGTGCGGGCCGCGACGGTGATCCGGCGGCCGCGATCCTCGCGTACCGGCCCGAAGATCTCTCGGCCCAGCGCTATCGCGCGGGCGGGCGCCCCGAGGCGGACACGCTTTTGCGGGTGATGGACGCCGTGCGCTCCCACGCGGACGGCGTCTCCGGCACGGCGCTGCGTGACGAGACGGACCTGTCACAGACGGCGCTGACCTCGCTGCTGCACCTCCTTGAGGAGGCGGGCGGCGTCCGGTTCGCCGCCGCGGGCGTCGTCCACGCGGTTCCTCGTGCCCGGCGCGACACCTGCACCGAGGAGGCGCTGCGCATCGCGGGCGCCCGTGTCCAACTGGAGCGTTCCCGCCTGGAGATGATGCGGTCGTACGCGGAGACCGACGGCTGCCGGCGGCGCCAGCTGCTGGGCTACTTCGGCGAGCGTCCCGGAAAGACGAACTGCGGGGGCTGCGACGCATGCGTCCCCGCACGCCCGGAACGCGTGTCCGGCGCGCGGCAGCCCGGCGTGCTGGCCGGCACCGGCGGCGTGACACCCCGCCGGGACGTACCGCGGGACGACGTGTTCCCGCCGGGGCAGCGGGTGCGCCACACGTCCTGGGGCGAGGGTGAGGTCATGAGCCAGGAGGGGGACCACGTCACGGTGCTGTTCGCCGACGCGGGATACCGCACGCTCTCGCTCACCGCGATCACCGAGCGCGGCCTGCTGACATTGGCCGCGGGAGGCGGCGAGAAGACTCCGGCGTGACGGGTCCGGCCGGGGCGGGGCGAGCGCGCCTCACTGCTTGCCGGTGCCGATGGGGTCCACGGTGACGCCGCCGGAGGGCTTGTCGGAGACCGGCAGGTTCAGGGAGACCGGCACCTTCTTGGAGTGGGTCTCGTTCGGGGGCGTCACGAGGAGGCTGGTGATCGTGACGCCGGAGCCGCCCGAGGTGTTCGGCGTGTAGTGCAGGTGGAAGCGGGTCTCCTCGCCGTTCTTGAGGACGACCGACACCGGGGCGACACCGGTGCGCCCGGCGCTGATGCTGCCCCCGCCGTTGTCCGCCTGGAGGTCGACGCCGGGGAAGCCCTTGAGGGAGCAGGCGTCGCTGGTGTTCTTCAGGGCGACCATGAAGTCGCCCTCGCCCATGCCGTGGGCGGTGCTGAAGCTGAGGTTCGCGGTCTTGCAGGGCCCGGTGTTGATCTGGCCGCCGCCGCTGCCCGGGGCGTCGTCGTCGGCCGACGAGCCGCTGCCCTTGGAGGACGTCGAGCCGCCCGTCGAGGCCGAGTCCGACGACCCGGACGACCCGGTCGACGACGAGGCCGACGACGAGGACGACGACGAGGACGACGACGCTGCGGCGGAGTCGTTCGAGGCCGACGCCGCGTCCCCGTCGTCCTGGCAGGCGGTGAGGGCGAGGCCGGCGGTGAGGGCGACGGCGGCGAGGGTGAACTTCTGGGCGCGCATCGTTGCTTCCTTCGCGATCGGTGGCGGCCGCCCGGGGTGAGCGGCTCACTGATCATGAAGACTCACCGGCCGCGCGGCCCGTTCCCCTCTCCGCCTTCCCTCTACATGCCTGTTACACGCGATACGGGAAGGCGGTGGTGGAACGGGTCTCCCTCGAATCCCCGTGCGGACCACCGGCACTGTTTCGTGACACGGTCGCCCTTGACCCGTGGATACGCTCAGACGCCCGCGGCCCGCGCCTTCTCGTAGACCTCCGCCGCCACGTCCTTCAGCTCCTCGGCGTCGCGCAGCGGACCCTGGAGCTCGATCAGGATCTCCTCCAGACCCACCTCGGAGTGCGTCACCAGGTCCTCGACGATCTGGTCGACGCTGCCCTGGAAGGGGCGGCGGTCGTCGCCCGTGTACGGCTCGGGCGTGCGCACCGTGTTCACCCGCAGCACGCTCTGCAGCGGATCCGTACGACCACGCTCCTCGGCCAGCTCCCGCAGTTGCGCCCACTCCTTCTTCAGGGCCTCGGCCCCCATCCCCACCGGCATCCAGCCGTCCGCCCGGTCGACGAGACGGCGCCGCGCCTTCGGGCTGCTCGCCGGGAGCAGGATCGGTACCGGCCGGACCGGCTTGGGACCGACCACGGACGGGGCGATCGTCGTCAGCTCCCCCTCGTACGCGACCGGGTCCGGGCCCCACACCGCGCGGCACACCTCGATCAGCTCGTCGAGGACCTGGCCGCGCCGGTCGAAGGGGGCCACGCCCGCCGCCGCGTACTCGTCGTGCGACCAGCCCGTGCCGAGCCCCGCCACCACCCGGCCGCCGCTCGCCGCGTCGAGCGAGGCCAGCGAGCGCGCCAGCTGGAACGGGACGTGCAGCGGCGCCACCAGCACACTCGTGCCGAGACGGGCGGTGGAGGTGGCCGCGGCCGCGAGCGTGAGCGAGACGAGCGGGTCGGCGACCGAGCGGTATCCGTCGGGCCACGGCATCCCGGGTATCCCGTACAGCCCCTGCCGGGCCGGCTCGGGGTAGAGGATCCGCTCGAAGACCCACAGGCTCTCGTAACCGGTCGCCTCGGCGGCGCGCGCCACATCGGGGATGTCGCGGCCGATGGCGTACTGCCGCATCTGCGGGAGTCCGAGGCCGAGTCGGGTCGTCATACAGGTCTCCTTCGTCGCGTACGTGTCCGGTGCAACGGATGTCGCACCGTCAACGTATCCACGCGCCGGGGGAGTTCCGGAGGGGAAGCGGCCGGTTTCAGCCGGGGAAGGCGGGCAGCGGGGTGAGCAGCATGCGCCCGACCAGGCCCGCGGATGCGTCGAGGCGCTGTGCGAACTCGGCCTGGAGTTGTGGCAGTTCGCGCAGGGCCCACAGGGCGCGGGCCGCCGCCCACGCCCCGTCGCGGGCCCGGTCCAGACTCCAGGAGCCGAGCAGGTGGGTGATCGGGTCGGCGACCTGGAGGAGATCGGGGCCCGGCACCAGCTCCTCGCGGATGCGCTCCTCCAGCGAGACGAGGAGATCGCCGACGCGGTCGAACTCGTCCTCCAGGGTGGTCGGTTCGCAGCCGAGGGCACGGCAGGTGTCCACGACGGCCAGGGCGAGATCGTGGCCGATGTGCGCGTTGATGCCCGCGAGCGCGAACTGCAGGGGGCGCACCCCGGGATGGCTGCGGAACTGCAGCAGCGGCCGCCAGCAGGCCGGGGGCCGCACCCCGACGGCCGCCGCGTCGACCGCCGTCAGATACCGCTCGGCGAACCGGACGTCCAGCGCGACCGCGGCCCCGCGGTCCGGAAACCCGCCGCGGGACCCCAGATCGATGGCGTGATCCACGGCTTCCGTGACGGACAGATAGATCCGGTTGAAGACCGCCACGCCGTCCTGCGGCGGCAGATGCGCGGCGACCACGCGCATCCGTGCGATCACCGAGTCGACTCCTTGGGCCGGGATGCGCGGCCCTGTGATGCGTTCCAACTGCGCCATGCACGAAGCGTCCCAGCCCTGGGCCGACGCGGGCGTCGGCTGGCCGGGGTCTTCCCCGAAACGAGGGAACGGCGGCCGTCGCCGCCCCGCCCTACCGCCGGTCGGCGGTCTTCTCGTCGTACGTGGACGTGCCCTGGTCGAGCAGCGGCTCCTGCTGCTTGAGGTGCGCGGGGGCCATCGCCCGCAGCGCGTGGTAGCCGGTGATGACCACGATCGTGCCGAGGGCGATGCCGCTCAGCGAGAAGTTGTCGGTGAACTTCAGGGACACGTTGCCGACGCCGATGATGATGCCCGCGGCGGCCGGCACCAGGTTCAGCGGATTGCGCAGGTCGACCTTGGCGTTGATCCAGATCTGCGCGCCGAGCAGGCCGATCATGCCGTAGAGGATGACGGTGATGCCGCCGAGCACCCCGCCCGGGATCGCGGCGACGATCGCGCCGAACTTCGGGCACACGCCGAAGAGCAGCGCGAAGCCGGCCGCCGCCCAGTAGGCCGCCGTCGAGTAGACGCGGGTCGCGGCCATCACGCCGATGTTCTCGGAGTACGTGGTGTTGGGCGGGCCGCCCACGGCGGTGGAGAGCATCGACGCGACGCCGTCCGCGGAGATCGCGGTGCCCAGCTTGCCGTCGAGGTTGTCGCCGGTCATCTCGCCGACCGCCTTCACGTGCCCGGCGTTCTCCGCGATCAGCGCGATGATCACCGGCAGCGCGACGAGGATCGCCGACCACTCGAACGACGGGGCGTGGAAGGAGGGCAGTCCGATCCAGTCGGCCTTGCCGACGCCGGACAGGTCCAGGCGCCAGTGGTCCACGGCAGCCGTGCCGCCGTTCGTCGAGTGGATCTTGCCGAAGATCTGGTCGAACAGCCAGGAGATGGCGTAGCCGAAGATCAGGCCGAGGAAGATCGCGATCCGGGACCAGAACCCGCGCAGACACACCACGGCCAAACCGGTGAACAGCATCACCAGCAGCGCCGTCCACTGGTCGGTCGGCCAGTACGTGGAGGCGGTGACCGGCGCCAGGTTGAAGCCGATCAGCATGACGACCGCGCCGGTCACGATCGGCGGCATCGCGGCGTGGATGATCCGCGCCCCGAACTTCTGCACCGCCAGACCGACGAAGAAGAGCAGCACACCGACGACGAAGACCGCGCCGGTGACCGTGGCGCTGGAGCCGCCCGAGGCCCGGATCACGGCTGCGACGCCGACGAAGGAGAGCGAACAGCCCAGGTAGCTGGGGACCCGGCCGCGCGTGGCCAGCAGGAAGATGACCGTCGCGACACCGGACATCATGATCGCGAGGTTCGGGTCGAGACCCATGAGGACCGGAGCCACGAACGACGCGCCGAACATGGCCACCACGTGCTGCGCGCCGAGCCCGATCGTGCGCGGCCACGTCAGCCGCTCGTCGGGCCGGACCACGGCACCGGGGGCCGGGACTTTGCCGTCCCCGTGCAGTTTCCAGCGGACGCCGAGGTCCATGTGCGCACTCTGCTTTCTGTGGCCTGAAACGATCGCCTCATGTTAATGCGACGTAAGTACGAGTTCTTGTCGTGCCCGTCGCCCGGTCCGGGAGTCGCCGAGGAGTGGGTTGAGGTGCAGGTCACGCCGGTCTGCTGAGCGTTTGCTTAGTTCGTCGCCGTACGATGACGCTCCCATCCGCACCGCACCAGGAGCCCCATCCGTGACCGCCGTCACCCCCGACCTCCAGCCCGGTACCACCGGCGGCCCCGGCCGTCTCGTCTCGGTGGACGTCCACTTCGACGACCTCGACGCGCTCGGCATGCTGCACAACGCCCGCTACCCGGTCCTCGTCGAGCGCGCCTGGACGGCCCTGTGGAACGAGCGCGGCCTCGTCTTCGAGGGCGACTGGGGCGCGGCCGGCGACTTCTGCAACGCGGTCAAGGAACTCACCGTCAGCTACGAGGCCCCGGTCCTGCGCCCGGGCGCGTACGCCGTGCACCTGTGGATCGAACGGCTCGGCAACACCGGCCTGACCTACGGCTTCCGCTTCTGCTCGGCCGACGGCGCGACCACCTACGCGCGCGGGACGCGCGTCCTGGTCCGCCTCGACCCGGGGACGCTGCGCCCCACCCGCTGGAGCGACGCGTTCAGGGCTTGCGCGCAGGATCTGCTGCCGCAGGGCTGACCTGCTCCGGCACCGCCGTCCGCTTCCGGTCACCGGCCCGCAGCACCCCCGCGAACACCGCGAGACCGCACGCGAGCACGGTGACCAGACCGAACGACACCACCAGGCTCGTCGCCTCGGCGATCGTGCCGATCGCGGACGGCGCGACGAGCCCCGACGTGTACGTGATCGTGGCGACGCCGGCGATGGCCAGGCTCGGGTTCGGCCCGCTGCGCCCGGCCGCCGCGAAGGCGAGCGGCACGACCACCGCGATGCCGAGACCGAGCAGCCCGAATCCGGCCATGGCGACGGCCGGGTTCGGCGCGACGACCACCATCAGGGCGCCGACCGCGGCGCCGACTCCGCTGATCCGCACGGTGCGCACCGCCCCGAACCGGTCCACGACCCGGTCGCCCGCGATCCGCGCGACCGCCATGGTCAGGGTGAAGCCGGTGGTGCAGGCGGCCGCGAGCCCCGCCGACGTGTCGAGCACGTCCCGCAGATAGACCGCCGACCAGTCCAGGCTGGCGCCCTCGGCGAAGACCGCGCAGAACCCGACCGCGCCGATCAGCAGCGCGGACTTCGGCGGCAGAGCGAAGCGCGGCGGCGGCTCCTCGTCCTCCGTCGGGCGCAGGTCGAGGACCCACTGGCAGGCGGCGAAACCGGTGACGGTCAGGACGGCGGCGGCGAGCACATGGTGCAGCCGCGCGTCCGCGCCCAGGTGCGCGGCGAGGGTGCCGCCCGCCGAACCGATCAGGGCGCCCGCGCTCCACATGCCGTGCAGCCCCGACATGATCGACTTGTCCAGCCGGGTCTCGACCTCCACGCCGAGCGCGTTCATCGCCACGTCCGACATGCCGGCCGTCGCCCCGTAGACGAACAGGGCCGCGCAGAGCGTGAGCAGATTCGGCGCCAGGGAGGGCAGGGTCAGCGCCAGCGTCCACAGCGCGAGCAGTCCGCGCAGCGCGGTCCTGGCCCCGAACCGGTGGCTGATGCTGCCGGCCAGCGGCATCGCCACGGAGGCGCCGATCGCCGGGAAGGCGAGCGCGAGGCCGAGCTGGCCCGCGCTGACGCCCGCGTGGTCCTGGATCCAGGGCACCCGGGTCGCGAACGAACCCGTCACGGCCCCATGGACGCAGAAGACGGTCGCGACGGCGTACCGCGCCCGCTTCAACTCCCCTGTCGCGTATATGACTTCACTCATTGCGCGGGCCCCTCCCGGTGTGTCCCCATGCTCGTCCCTCACAGTGCCGCCGTAAACTATCAGGAACCCTGCCTGATAGTTAACCTGTTTCCGTCGCCGAGCCGTAGGATCCCGCCATGCCCGCATCGCCGAGGACCGCCCGAGCCATCAACGACCGGCTCGCGCTGCGCTTCCTCCAGGAGGAGGGGCCGCTCACCGCGGGCCAGTTGAAGGAGCGCACCGGACTGTCCCGGCCCACCGTCGCCGACCTCGTCGAACGCCTCACGGCCTCCGGCCTCGTCGCGGTCGTCGGGGAGGCCGGAGCGCAGCGCCGCGGCCCGAACGCCAAGCTGTACGGGATCGTCGCCGACCGCGCCCATCTCGCCGCCCTCGACGTACGCACCGAGGGGGTCCGCCTGGTCGTCTCCGACCTGCTCGGCACCGTCCTGGCGGAGGCCGCCGCGCCCGTCGCGGCGGGGGAGGAGACCGGGGCCGCCGTCGAGCGCGCCGTCGCCCTCCTGGAACGCACCGCCAAGGAGGTCGGCGCCGGGCCCCTGCACACCGTCGGCGTCGGCGCCCCCGGCCTCATCGACCCCGCGACCGGTGAACTGCGCGACTCCTCCGGCCTGCCCCTTTGGCACCGCCGGCTGATCGCGGCGCTCCAGGAACGGCTGCCCGCGCGCGTCCTCGTGGAGAACGAGACGAACCTCGCCGCTCTCGCCGAACAGCGCGACGGCGCCACCCGGGACCGCGACACGTTCGTACTGCTGTGGCTCGGCCTCGGCATCGGCGCGGCCGTCGTCCTGGACGGCAGGCTGCGCCGCGGGGCCTCCGGCGGCACCGGGGAGGTCGGGTTCCTGCCGGTGCCCGGCACCGGCGGGGTGCCGTCCGCCGTCAACTGCGACGGGGGCTTCCACTCGCTGGCCGGCTCGGCCGCGATCCTCGAACTCGCCGCCGGGCACGGGCTCGTGGCGCCGGGGGAGCCCGTGGGGCGGGCCGCTGACGTGGTCCGCGCGGCCGTCGCCTCCGGCGCGGACGCGTTCCTCGACGTGCTGGCCGACCGGGTGGTGCTCGGGGCCGCCGCCGTCGTGGCGGTGCTCGATCCGGGCTGTGTGGTGCTCGCCGGGGAGGTCGGGCGGGCGGGCGGTGACGTGCTCGCCGAGCGCGTCGCCGCGCGGCTTGCGGTGATGTCTCCGCTGGCCACCGAGGTGCGGGCCGGTGAACTGGGGGGCGGGGCCGTGTTGCGCGGGGCGCTGCTGATGGCGCGGGAGGCTGCGCAGGAGGTCGTGTTCGCGCCGTAGGGCCTTCGACGGTTCGACGGCTGCGGGTGCGTCGTGGCTGGCCGCACCGGCCCGCAGGCGGAGAACCAGCCGTTGTATTCCCGATCGCCGCGGCTAACCATCTCGCCGGGCTGTGAAACAGCCCACAGCAACCGTATGCATGCACATCGACAGGACGTGGCAGACTGGGCGTGTACCAGAAGCAGCGCACTCCGGGGTCGGTGAAAGTCCGAACCGGCGGTTACAGTCCGCGACCCGGTCACTTCCAGTGGCCGGTTGACCAGGTGAAATTCCTGGACCGACGGTTAAAGTCCGGATGGGAGGCAGTGCGCGGCGGGCGGGCACCACAGGTGCGCGTCGCCGGCTGTTTCACCGTTCCCGCAAGGGACCGGTGTCGAACACGGCGTCGCCGTTCCCGGTGTCGCTGTCCGTACGTTCTGTCGTCGTCGTACGACAGTGCCCCGGAGTCCAGGCCCCAAGAGGGAGGACCCGGGAAGTGTTCACCGGAATCGTCGAAGAGCTGGGCGAGATCGCCGCCGTCGAGATGCTCGATGACGCCTGTCGCTTCCGTGTCCGAGGCCCCGTCGTCACCGAAGGCGCCCAGCACGGAGACTCCATCGCCGTCAACGGCGTGTGCCTCACGGTCGTGGAGCACGGCGACGGCGCCTTCACCGCCGACGTCATGGCCGAGACCCTCAAGCGCTCCAGCCTCGGCGACCTCGCCGTCGGCTCCCGCGTCAACCTCGAACGTCCGATGGTGGCCGACGGCCGCTTCGGCGGGCACATCGTGCAGGGCCACGTGGACGGGGTCGGCACCGTCGTCGAGCGCACCCCCTCCGAGCACTGGGAGATCGTCAAGATCTCGCTTCCCGCGGAGCTGTCCCGGTACGTCGTCGAGAAGGGCTCGATCACGGTCGACGGCGTCAGCCTCACCGTCGTCGAGGCGGCCGCCGACTACTTCACCATCAGCCTCATCCCCACCACGCTCGCGCTGACCACGCTCGGCATCAAGCAGCCCGGCGACCCGGTCAACCTCGAGGTCGACGTCATCGCCAAGTACGTCGAGCGCCTGCTCGGCGCGGACCGGAGCTTCAACGGGGGCACCAAGTGAACTGGCTCAACACCGAGGCGTTCACGGCCTTCGGGCAGCACATCCTGTGGTCCGACATGATCGGCAACACCTTCGGCCTGATCGCGCTCGCGCTCGGCTGGAAGCGCTCCATATGGACCTGGCCCGTGCAGTTCGTCTCCGGCCTGATCCTCTTCGGCGCCTTCGCCGGCCACCTGACCGGCAGCGCCGGCAAGCAGGTCGTGGTCATGGTCGTCGCCGCCATGGGCTGGGCCGCCTGGGTCCGCGGCCGGAAGCAGGCGCAGGACGGCACCATCGCCGTGCGCTTCGCCACCTGGAAGGAGCGCGGCCTGATGGTCCTCGCCGGCGCCGCCGGCACGGTGGCCGTCGCGCTGCTCTTCAAGGCCTACCCGAGCCTGTCGTGGGACCCGTGGCCGGACGCGTACATCTTCGTCGGCACCGTCGTCGCCATGTACGCCCAGGCGCGCGGCATGGTCGAGTTCTGGTTCGCCTGGCTGCTGGTCGACGCCGTCGGCGTCCCGCTGAACTTCGCCAACGGCTACGCCTTCTCCGGCTTCGTCTACGTCATCTACGGCGCGCTCGTCCTGTGGGGCATGCGCGACTGGTGGCAGCGGTCCCGGACCGCCGCCGCCCCCGCTCTGGAAGGAGCGCACGCATGAGCACGGCACCCCACCTGTACGAGGTCGGCCCGGACGCCGACCTCTCCCTCGACCCGGTCGAGATGGCGATCCGCGACATCGCGGCGGGCCGCCCCGTCGTGGTCGTCGACGACGAGGACCGGGAGAACGAGGGCGACCTGATCGTCGCCGCCGAGAAGATCACGCCCGAGATCGTCGCCTTCATGATGAGCGAGTGCCGCGGCCTGATCTGCGCCCCCATGGAGGGCGCCGAACTGGACCGGCTCGACCTGCCGCAGATGGTCGGCAACAACACCGAGTCGATGAAGACCGCGTTCACCGTCTCCGTCGACGCCTCCGGCACGCACGGCGTCACCACCGGCATCTCGGCCGCCGACCGCGCCACCACGCTCCGGCTGCTCGCCTCCGGCACGGCCCGCGCGGGCGACTTCGTCCGGCCCGGACACATCTTCCCGCTGCGCGCCAAGGAGGGCGGCGTCCTCGTCCGCAACGGCCACACCGAGGCCGCCGTCGACCTGGCCCGGCTCGCGGGCCTGCGCCCGGCCGGCGCCATCGTGGAGATCGCCGGCGAGGACGGCGTCATGCTGCGGCTGCCCGAACTGGTCCCGTTCGCCCGCCGGCACGGCCTGACGATCATCTCCATCGAGGACCTGATCGCGTACCGCAAGAGCGCCGAGCCGACCGTCAAGCGCGAGGCGACCGTCCAGCTCCCGACCGCGTTCGGCGAGTTCACCGCGTACGGCTACCGCTCCACGGTCGACGGCGTCGAGCACGTGGCGCTCGTCCACGGTGAGGTCGGAGAGGGCGACGATCTGCTCGTGCGCATCCACTCCGAATGCCTGACCGGCGACATCTTCCACTCGTTGCGCTGCGACTGCGGCCCCCAGCTGGAGGAGTCCATGCGCCGCGTCGTCGAGGCGGGCCGCGGTGTCGTCGTCTACCTGCGCGGCCACGAGGGCCGCGGCATCGGCCTGCTCTCCAAGCTGCGCGCCTACGAACTCCAGGAGCAGGGCCGCGACACCCTCGACGCCAACCTGGAGCTCGGCCTGCCCGCCGACGCCCGCGACTACGCCGCCGGCGCCCAGATCCTCCACGACCTCGGCGTGCGCAGCCTGCGCCTGATGACCAACAACCCCGACAAGACCGACGCCCTGACCCGGCACGGTCTCAAGGTCACCGCCCGCGAGCCGATGCCCGTCACGGCCGGCGAGCACAACCTCCGCTACCTGCGCACCAAGCGGGACCGGATGGGCCACGACCTGCCCTGGCTGGACGCGCCCCGCACGTCCGCCTGCAACAACCAGTGATCGACCGTCGAACCATTTACGTACACACGAGGAGAAGCGCGTGAGCGGCAAGGGTGCACCCGAACTGACCGTGGAGAACTGTGGCGACCTGCGGGTGGCCGTCATCGCCGCCCAGTGGCACGAGAAGGTCATGGACGGCCTGGTCGACGGCGCCCTGCGGGCCCTGAACGAGCTGGGCATCAGCGAGCCCACCGTGCTCCGCGTCCCCGGCAGCTTCGAGCTGCCGGTCGTCGCCAAGCGCCTCGCCGACCGCGGCTACGACGCGATCGTGGCGCTCGGCGTCGTGATCCGCGGCGGCACCCCGCACTTCGAGTACGTGTGCCAGGGCGTCACCCAGGGCCTGACCCAGGTCTCCGTCGACACCGGCGTCCCCGTCGGCTTCGGCGTGCTGACCGTCGACACCGAGGAGCAGGCCCTGGACCGGGCGGGCATCGAGGGTTCCAACGAGGACAAGGGGCACGAGGCCGTCACCGCCGCCGTCGCCACCGCGACCACGCTGCGTACCATCGCCGAGCCCTGGCGTTAGGGGCACGGGAGAGCCGCGTAAAGTAGGCACCACCATGTCCAATAAGACGTTCGAGGAGCTCTTCACCGAGCTCCAGCAGAAGGCCGCCACCGGCGACCCCGCCACTTCCCGCACCGCTGAGCTGGTCGGCAAGGGTGTCCATGCCATCGGCAAGAAGGTCGTCGAGGAGGCCGCCGAAGTCTGGATGGCCGCCGAGTACGAGGGCAAGGACGCCGCCGCCGAGGAGATCTCGCAGCTGCTCTACCACGTCCAGGTGATGATGGTCGCCCGCGGCATCTCCCTCGACGACGTGTACTCCCATCTCTGAGTCACGCCCTCAGCCCGTTCGTTCAACTCCCTGATCACGCAAAGGAATCCTGTCTCATGCTGCGCATCGCCGTCCCCAACAAGGGTTCACTGTCGGGACCTGCGTCGGCGATGCTGCATGAGGCCGGATACCGCCAGCGCAAGGAGTCCAAGGAACTCGTCACGGTCGACCCGGACAACGAGGTGGAGTTCTTCTACCTCCGCCCCAAGGACATCGCGATCTACGTGTCCTCCGGCAAGCTGGACATCGGCATCACCGGACAGGACCTGCTGATCGACTCCGGCGCCGACGCGGAGACCATCCTGCCGCTCGGCTTCGCCCGCTCCACCTTCCGCTTCGCCTCCCGGCCCGGCGCCGTCAAGGACCTCGCCGACCTCGCAGGCAAGACGATCGCCACCACGTACGAGGGCATCGTCGGCCAGTACCTCGCCGACCACGGCGTCGACGCGTCCGTCGTCCACCTGGACGGCGCGGTCGAGACCGCCATCGAGCTGGGCGTCGCCGACGCCATCGCCGACGTCGTCGAGACCGGCACCTCGCTGCGCAACGCGGGCCTGGAGGTCTTCGGCGAGCCGATCATGAAGTCCGAGGCGTGCGTCATCCGCCGGACCGGCGCCGACACCGACAACACCAAGGCGCAGCAGTTCCTGCGCCGGCTGCAGGGCGTCCTCGTCGCCCGCACCTACGTGATGATGGACTACGACTGCCGCGCCGAGCACCTGGAGAAGGCCGTCGCCCTCACCCCGGGCCTGGAGTCGCCGACCGTCTCGCCGCTGCACAACGAGGGCTGGGTCGCCGTGCGCGCCATGGTCCCCGCCAAGGACGCGCAGCGGATCATGGACGACCTGTACGCCCTGGGCGCGCGGGCCATCCTGACGACGGCCATCCACGCCTGCCGCCTCTGAGGACACCGAGACCACCATGTCCGAAGCCCTGCCCAGCCTGCCCGTCACCTTCAGGCCGGGGCGCACCCGCGTGATCCTGCACACGCTCGGCGCCGCCTCCTTCGTCACGATCACCGTCGTCGCGCTCGTCCTGGGCGAGATGAGCCCGGCGGAGAAGACCAGCTTCGTCTTCACGGCGGCGCTGTTCTGGGGCGTGCTCGGCCTACTGGCCCGCCCCAAGGTGGTCGCCGACGGCGAGGGCGTCACCGTCGTCAACATCGCACGCGGCCGCCGCCTGGCGTGGGCGGAGATCGTCCAGGTCAATCTGCGCCCCGGCGACCCGTGGGTGTTCCTCGACCTCACCGACGGCACCAGCATGGCGGCCATGGGCATCCAGCCCGGCCTCGCCAAGAAGACCGCGATCCGCGACGCCAGAACCCTGCGCGCCCTGGCCGACGCGGCCCACGCACAGCCGCAGAACTGACACGGCCGCCCGGCCCCTGACGCCCCGCCCCCACTACTGATGCTGCTGTCGTCCGGGGGCGACCCCCGTACCCCCGGCCGGACGGGCGGGGGCTGCGCGCGTCCGGATCACGGGCCCCGCCCCTGACGCCCCGCCCCCAGTACTGATTAATCTGTTGGCAGGGCGTGCGTCGAGTGCCGCCCCGCCCCGGCCCGATCGTCCGGGGTTCCTGCTAACCGAGGAGTGACTCCCTCCAGCGATGGACGGATCGTCCGGTAGTACCTGCGCCGCCCCCTCCCGACATAGCGCGACCCGCTCGCGTACGTCCCCGGAGGCGGCGGCATGACCATCCCGTTGCTGCTTCTCGCGGCCGCCTTTCTTCTGATCCTCGCCAACGGCTTCTTCGTGGCGGCCGAATTCGGCCTCGTCACCGTGGAACGCCCCGACGCCGAACAGGCCGCGGCCGCGGGCGACAAGCGCGCCCGCACCGTCGTGAGCGCCCTGAAGGAACTCTCCTTCCAGCTCTCCGGCACCCAGCTCGGCATCACCATCACCTCCCTGGTCGTCGGCATGCTCGCCGAGCCGGCCCTCGCCGAGCTGCTGCGCGGCCCGTTCACCGCCGTCGGCGTGCCCGACGGCGCGGTCGGCGGCGTCTCCGTCGTCGTCGGCATGCTGCTGGCCTCGGCCGTGCAGATGGTGATCGGCGAACTCGTGCCCAAGAACTGGGCGGTGTCCAAGCCGCTCCAGGTGGCCCGCTTCGTGGCCGGTCCGCAGGCGGTCTTCGCCCGGCTGTTCCGCCCGGTGATCGCCCTGCTCAACACGGTCGCCAACCGGCTCGTCCGGGCGCTCGGCGTCGAACCCGCCGACGAACTGGCCTCCGCCCGCACCCCCGGCGAACTGGTGTCCCTGGCCCGCCACTCCGCGCAGGCCGGTGCCCTGGAGCAGGACACCGCCGACCTGTTCGTGCGCACCCTCTCGCTCGGCGAGCTGACCGCCCAGCACGTCATGACGCCGCGGGTGAAGGTCAGCGCGCTCCAGTCCTCCGCGACCGCCGAGGACGTGGTCAACCTGACCCGCGCCACCGGCCTGTCCCGCTTCCCCGTCTACCGGGAGCGGATCGACGAGGTCATCGGCGTCGTCCACCTCAAGGACGCCCTCGCCGTGCCCGCGCACGAACGCCTGCGCACCCCGGTGAGCCGGATCGCCCAGGCCCCGCTGCTGATCCCTGAGACCCTCCCGGTCCAGCCGCTCCTCGCCCAGCTGCGCAGCGAGCAGCCGATGGCCGTGGTCGTCGACGAGTACGGCGGCACCGCCGGAGTCGTCACCCTGGAGGACATCGTGGAGGAGCTCGTCGGCGAGGTCCGGGACGAGCACGACGGCCTCGACCTCCCCGAGCTGGCCACCGCGCCGCCCGAGGACGGCCGGCCCGCCTGGGACGCCGACGGCGGATGCCGCGTCGACATCCTGCGCCGCATAGGCCTCGACGTCCCCGAGGGCCCCTACGAGACGGTCGCCGGACTCGTGGCCGACCTCCTCGGCCGCATCCCCGCCCCCGGCGACAAGGCCGAACTCCCGGGCTGGAAGCTCTCGGTCCGCCAGGTCGACCACTACCGTGCCGAGCGGGTCCGCATCGTCCGCACCGCCGACGCCGCGCCGTCCGCAGTCCTGGAGGCGGCCCGATGAGCGCCCTGCAACTCTTCTTCGCCGCCCTCCTGGTCCTGGCCAACGGCTTCTTCGTGGGAGCCGAGTTCGCCCTGGTCTCGGTCCGCCGCAGCCAGATCGAACCCCTCCCCGGAAACCGCGCCCGCCAGGTCCTGTACGGGCTCGAACACCTGCCGCAGATGATGGCGGCGGCCCAGTTCGGCATCACGGTCTGCTCGCTGACGCTCGGCGCGGTCGCCGAGCCCACCGTCGCCAAGCTCCTGGAACCCCTCTTCGAGGCGATCCACCTGCCGCACGGCGTCATCCACCCGCTGGGCTACGTCATCGCGCTCGCCGCGGTGGTCTTCTTCCACCTCGTCATCGGCGAGATGGTCCCGAAGAACCTGGCGATGGCGGCGCCCGAGAAGACCGCGCTGTGGTTCAGCCCGGGTCTCGTCGCCTTCGCCCGCCTGTGCAAGCCGATCACGGTGGCGCTCGGCGCCTGCGCCCGGCTGATCCTCAAGCTCTTCCGGGTCGAGCCCAAGGACGAGGTCGAGGCGGTCTTCACCAGCGAGCAGCTCAACCGTCTCGTGGAGGACTCCGGGCAGGCCGGTCTCCTCGACCCCGAGGAGCAGGAGCGCCTCGAGGACGCCCTGGAGCTGGGCTCGCGCCCGGTCATGGACGTCCTGCTCCCCAAGGCGTCGCTGGTGACGGTCGGCCCGTCGGTCACCCCGGCCGAGGTCATCGCCCTCACCGCCCGCACCGGCTACTCCCGCTTCCCGATCTGCGCGGACACCGGCGCGTTCATGGGCTACCTGCACGTGAAGGACGTCCTCGACCTGATCGAGGGCCCCGACACCGACCGGGCCGTCCCGCAGCACGTGTGGCGTCCCATGACGACCCTGCGCGCGGAGCTGCCCCTGGACGACGCGCTCACGGTGATGCGCCGCGCGGCCACCCACCTGGCGCAGGTCGCGGACGCCTCCGGCCGGGTCCTCGGGCTCGTCGCGCTGGAGGACGTCCTGGAACTCCTGGTCGGCGAGGTCAGGGACCCGGCCCACCGGGACGAGCCGGTGGTACCGCCGGCGCGCACCCGGCAGGGCGTACCGGCCTGACCCGTCGTGCGGGGCGCGCCGCCCGGCGCGTCCCGCACGGCATCGTCACAGACCGCCGGGCCCCCGCCCCGACAGCACCTCGCCGTACGCCTGCATGAGGTCCGGCAGCCGCAGCGTGGCCAGGTCGTCCCGGGACGGCTCCGTCAGATAGCCGGTCAGCCGCAGATCGCGGTAGGCGCAGGACTTCTCGTACAGGGTCCGCAGGAACCGTCCGTTGCCCAGTTCGTCGATCCATCCCTGGTCGACCACGTGCCCGGCGATGGAACGCAGCTCGTCCAGGGCCTCCTCGTCCCACACGTCCCCGTTCTCCCCGGCAAGCACCTCTCCGATCGAGGTCAGCTCCAGGGGGCGGTACGAGGGGAAGTCGACCCGTGTCGTGAAGCGGGAGGACAGCCCCGGGTTGGCGGCGAGCAGCCGGTCCATGCCCTCCGGGTACCCGGCGAGGATCACCACGAGGTGGTCCCGGTTGTCCTCCGCGCGCTTCAGCAGCACCTGAAGGGCCTCGTCGCCGTACGCGTCGCCCTTGCCGTACCCCGAGTTGGACAGCGCGTACGCCTCGTCGACGAAGAGCACCCCGCCCATGGCCGAGTCGATCAGCTCGTTCGCCTTCACGGCGGTCTGGCCCAGGTACTCGCCGACCAGGTCGGCCCGCTGCGCCTCCACCAGATGGTCGCCGCCGAGCAGCCCGAGCGCGTAGAACACCCGGCCGAGAATGCGGGCGACCGTCGTCTTCCCGGTGCCCGAGGGGCCGGAGAAGACGAAGTGCCGCTTGGGCGGCTGCACCGGCAGGCCCTGCCCGGCCCGCAGCCGCGCCATGTTCAGCTGCGCCGACAGCGCCTTGACCTGCCGCTTCACCGGCTCCAGGCCCACCATCGACTCCAGCTCCGCAAGAGCCTCGTCGAGCAGCGTCGGATCGGCGGGACCGGGCGGCATCGGCGCCGGAGTCACCGGCACCACCGCCTTCTCCCTGACCATGTCGGCCTCGTCACCGGCGCCGCCCGGCGGCGGCAGATCCGGCTCGGACACCTTCAGGTCGCGGCCGTCGCTGGCGAACAGCGGATCGACGGACTCTCCGCCGTCGAGCCCGTCCTGAAAGCCCGTCAGGGACATCGGGGCCAGGTCGGTGCCGTCCCCGAAGTCCGCGTACCCGTCCCCCTCGGTGATCGCCGCGAGGCGCGCCGCGGTGTCCATGAACGCGGGATCGACCCGGTGCACGGCCCGGTACAGCGGCAGCGCGGCGGCCGAACGGCCGGTGCCCTCGTGGGCGCGCGCCAGCCAGTACCGCAGCTCCTTGCGCTGCGGCTGCTCGCTGCGGCAGCGCATCAGCGCCGAGGAGAGCAGCGGTTCGGCGTGGCCGTACATGTCGAGGCGCACCCGCGCCATCCCGCCGAAGAGCCCCGCCTCGATGCCGAGCATGGGGTCGTCGACCAGCGGGTCCGTGTGCCGGACCAACTGCTCCCAGTCCTTGACCAGATAGGCCCGGCACGCGTGCAGGAACCGCACCTGCCGGTCCGCGTCGACCGGCGGCAGCGTGGCCAACGCCCGGTCCAGGTCCGGGACATGGCGGCCGTCCAGCCAGTGCGAGGCGTGCGCGAGCAGCAGGTCGCGCGGATGCTCGAGCACCGGCTGCACCCACCAGCCCAGCCAGTACCAGGAGTTGAGGGTGCGCCGGTGCCGGGTGCGCTGCTCGCCGAACCGGTCGCGGTGGCGGAACATCCGCAGCAGGGCCGTCGTCGTGTCGATGCGCAGGGCGTGCAGCCCGAGCCAGCCGTCCGCCATCCCCGGATCCATCCGCACGGCGGTCCGGAACTCCTCCTCCGCCTGCGGATACGCGCCCATCGTGTAGGCGTCGACGCCCCGCAGCCAGGCGAGGTCGGCCGGGCCCGTCGGTGGTGCCCCAGTGCCGAAGCTCATCACGTCCCCCACACGCCGTGCCCCCGATGAACCTGAACCGCCCTTGAACCAAGCTGTCATGGACGGGAGTTGTCACGATGCGGACAGCGAGCCGTCCAGAGGCCGCACCGAGAGGCATCGTACCTGCGGGCACAGGGTGGGCCGAAGGGCGCAACGGGGTCGGATCGGTGCGACAGTGGGGGATTCGGTGCAGGTGAGCGCGGTACCGCAGGGTGACTCTGGGTGAACGAAGAGCGCACCGGAGCGCCGGTGAAGGGGCATTGCGGGCAGAACGAAGCCCCCGATCACGGGGGAACAACCGGGGGCTTCGCGACTGCGGGCGGTCCCGAAAGGCCGCACATTGAGAACGTAAGTCCTGTACGGCCCCTGGGTCAAGCCGAGTTGGGGCACTCGCCGAAACTGGCGGAAGGCGCTTTCCGACCGTTCAGCGCACCGCTGGCGGACCCTTACGGTGAGTGACGGACCGGGAAGTCTGTGTGGTCCCAGCAGGGCCTTCGTGCATCTCGTATCCCTCGGGGCACTCTCTTACCAATTTCTTGGCGAACGGCCGCGACGGGTCCTGTGCGAAATGCTCCCGCTCCGCTGGAATCCAGCCGTCCCAGAATTCCCGCTGCGCCTTTCCGTCCCGTGCGCGCCCCCGCTCCCACGCCGCCTCACCCGGCAGATCCATCCACAGCAACTCCGTGAGAAACGGCCGCACCGCCCGTCGCCCGGCCCCCACGCCCTCGATGAGGACCACCTCGGCGGGCGGCAGCACCCGCGCCCCGTCGAAGCGCCGGGTGTTCCAGTCGTACGTCCCGTAGCGCGCGGCCCTGCCCCGGGAGAGCGGTTCGAGGACCTGGGTGCGCAGCCGCCCGGTCCAGTCGAAGAGGGCGTCGTGGCTCGCGAGGTCGTCGAGGTGCAGCACGGGCGCGTCGCCGAGGGCCCGCGCGAGCCGGCCGGCGAAGGTCGACTTGCCGGACCCGGCGTGCCCGTCGACGCCGACGAGCCGGACCGGGCCGCAGGAGGGCGGCAGCCGGCGCAGCCGTTCGGCGTACGGGGCGAGTGGTGCGTGCTGATGGTCCACACCCGCAAGGGTATGTCGCGCGTGGATCGGTTTCATCGGCGCCGTCGCAGGTCATGCCAGTGGTGAAGACCAATATTGGTCGCGTGGAGCACCCTCGAAACGCTGGTGGAAATCCCGTTCCGGGAGCCATAGTTGGCGCACTGTTCCACCCGGAGCACATCCCGCGCGCCCGTCCCGTCCGCCCGAACCGTCGACAGGGGGATCCTCCCGATGACCCGCCCCGACCAGCAGACCTCCTCGACCCCGTCCCGCAGAACCGTGCTGGCGGCGGCCGCGGGCGTCGCGCTCGCCGCGACCGCGGCCACCACCGCGCACGCCTCGTCCCCCGCACAGCGGAAGGCCTCCGCCCGACTCGTGGACAACCGCACCTGGACGACGTACACCGACTGGCGCTCCGGCACCGGCCACGGCACCCGCGCCCTCGCCGGCGCCCGGCCGGGCGTCACCCTCGCCACGGCCGCCGGCACGATGAGCTACACCGACCCGCACCTGAAGCGGACGGCCGACTGGGAGTACGCGACCTGGACCTCCCCCGTCCACGCGCTCGCCGTGCCCGCCACCGAGGTCATCGCCTCCTGGAACGCGCACACCCCGGCCGGCACCTGGATCCAGATCGAGCTGCGGGGCACGTACACCGACGGCACCGCGACCCCCTGGTACGTCATGGGGCGCTGGACCTCGGGCGACGACGAGAAGGTCGACATCCGCCGCACCTCGGTCGACGACCAGAGCGACGGCCGCTCCAGCATCTGGACCGACACCTTCTCCATCGACGACGCGGCGTCCGGCCTGCGCCTCGTCTCCTACAGCCTGCGGCTGACGCTGCTGCGCGCCCCCGGCAGCAAGGCCGCGCCCACCGTCTGGCGGCTCGGCGCGATGGGCTCGGACGTCCCCGACCGCTTCACCGTCCCGGCCTCCGTTCCCGGCTTCGCCGGGGAGCTGACGGTGCCGCGCTACTCGCAGGACGTGCACGCCGGCCAGTACCCCGAGTACGACGGCGGCGGCGAGGCGTGGTGCAGCCCCACCTCCTCGCAGATGATCATCGAGTCCTGGGGGCGCAAGCCGAGCACGGCGCAGCTGGAATGGGTCGACGCGTCCTACGCCGACCCGCAGGTCTGCCTCGCGGCCCGCTCCACGTACGACTACCAGTACGAGGGGTGCGGCAACTGGCCGTTCAACGCCGCGTACGCGGCCACGTACAAGGACCTCCAGGGCGTCGTCACCCGGCTCGGCTCCCTCACCGACCTGGAGACGCTGATCGCGGCCGGCATCCCGGCCATAACGTCCCAGTCGTTCCTGAAGACCGAGCTGACCGGCGCCGGCTACGGCACGTCCGGGCACCTGATGACGGTCATCGGGTTCACCGCCGACGGCGATGTGATCGCCAACGACCCGGCCTCGCCGGACGACCCCGCGGTCCGGCACGTCTACCGGCGGCGCGAGTGGGAGAACATCTGGCTGCGCACGAAGCGGTACAACGCCTCCGGCGGTGTCTCCTCCGGCACCGGTGGCGTCTGCTACCTGTACTTCCCGGCGCATCCGACCCCGAGGCAGCGCAAGGCGCTGGCGGCCGTCGGCGTCCGCTGACACCCGCCGGGGTTCCGGGGCGGGGCGCGTGAGGAAGGTCTCGGTCGCAACGGGCCCGCGTGATGGCATGGTGGAGAAGGCGCCGGAGGGGAGCCGGGCGCCTTCGGGGGGAGTTCCTGCCCCGATCAGGCCCCTGATCACGAGCCGAGCGAGACGCCCATGACCGCCAGTTCCACCACCGCCCCCACCCCGGCCGGCCGCGCCCGCACCGGCGGCCCCCAGGACTCCGGGCCCAAGATCCTCGAGCATGTCCTGGGCTGGACCCTGGTCGTGGTCGTGGCGATGTTCGTCACGCAGCTCGGCCTGATGTGACGGCCCCGCCACCCGGCGTGAGGTGATCCGCGTCACCGCCCGCCCGTGAGGTGCCATACTGCGGAATCCGCAGGAGTCGGACACCAGGGCTGGAATTGAAGAACAGTGAACAGCGGGCACGCGGCACCGACCGCTCTGTCGCGCGCCGTGCCGAACTCATCGCCATCGGGCGGAAGTTGTTCGCCGACACGTCCTACGACGCGCTGTCGATGGACGACATCGCCCAGCACGCCGGGGTCGCCAAGGGGCTGATCTACTACTACTTCACGTCCAAGCGCGGCTACTACCTCGCGATCATCGAGGACTCCGTCGGCGACCTCCTCGACCTGGCGAGCGGCGCCGGCGATCTGCCCCCGGTCGACCGCGTCCACCGCACCATCGACGGCTATCTGCGCTACGCCGAGCACCATCAGGCCGCGTACCGCACGATCATCACCGGCGGGGTCGGCTTCGACGCCGAGGTGCAGGCCATCCGGAACGGGGTGCGCGAGGAGATGATCGCGACCATCGCCCGGGGCGCCTACGGAAAGCCCGACGTGCCGGAGCTGGCGCGGATCGCGCTGCTCGGCTGGCTGTGCAGCGTCGAGGGCGTCACGCTGGACTGGATCGGCCGCCGGGAGGTCGAACGGGACACCTTGCGGGCCCTGTTGGTGCGCACCCTCGTCGAAACCCTGGGCGTGATCGCGGAGTTCGAGCCCGGGTGCCCGGCGCCGGTGACCACGGACGAAGAGGGCGGGGCCGGAATCCGGCCCCGCCCTCCGCGGTCGTTCGCGCGCGACTAGTCGATCGCCTTGATCAGCTCGCCGTTCGAGGTGTCACCGGACAGCTCCCACACGAAGGTGCCGCCCAGACCCTGCTGGTTCTTGTAGTCCATCTTCCCCGCGATGGTCTGCGGGGTGTCGTAGCTCCACCAGTCCGAGCCGCAGTGCGCGTACGCGGTGCCGCCGACCGTGCCCGTCGCGGGGCACTTGGTCTTCAGCTCCTTGTAGTCGTCGATGCCCTGCTCGTACTTGCCGGCCGCGGGGCCGGTCGCCGTGCCGCCGGGGGCATCCTGGGTGACGCCGGTCCAGCCGCGCCCGTAGAAGCCGATGCCGAGCAGCAGCTTGGAGGCCGGGACGCCCTTAGCCGTGAGCTTGTCGATGGTGGCCGAGGAGTTCCAGCTCTCCTTCGGGATCCCGTCGTACTTGGTCAGCGGCGAGTGCGGGGCCGTCGGACCCTGCGCGTCCCAGGCACCGAAGTAGTCGTACGTCATCGGGTTGTACCAGTCGACGTACTGGGCGGCGCCCGCGTAGTCGGTGGCGTCCAGCTTGCCGCCGTCCTCCGCGTCGGCCGCGATGGCCGAGGTGATCAGATAGTCGCCGCCGAACTTCGAACGCAGCGCGGCCATCAGGTTCTTGTACGCGTCCGGACCGCTGGTGTCGCAGGTCAGGCCGCAGGCGTTCGGGTACTCCCAGTCGATGTCGATGCCGTCGAAGACATCGGCCCACTTGGAGTTCTCGACGAGGTCGTAGCAGGACTGGGCGAACGCCGCCGGGTCCTTCGCCGCCTCGCCGAACCCGCCGGACCAGGTCCAGCCGCCGAACGACCAGAGGATCTTGAGGTCCGGGTGCAGCTTCTTCAGCTTGAGCAGCTGGTTGAAGTTGCCGCGCAGCGGCTGGTCCCAGGTGTCGGCGACGCCGTCCACGGACTGGTCGGCGGTGTACGCCTTGTCGGTCGCGGCGTAGGAGTCGCCCATCGTGCACTTGCCGCCCTGGACGTTGCCGAAGGCGTAGTTGATGTGTGTCAGCTTGTCGGCGGAACCGGACGTCTCGACGTTCTTGACGTGGTAGTTCCGGTCGTAGACACCCCATTCGGTGAAGTATCCGACGACCTTCGAACCGGCGGCCTTGGTACCGGAGTCGACCTCGGTCTGCGCCGTCGCGCTGCCCGCGGAGGCGAGCAGTCCGGCGCTGAGGACGACGCCGCAGGCCGCGGCGGCCAGCGCCTTGAGGCGCATGCGGGGGAGGTGCGGTCTGAGCATCTTGTCTCCTCGTGGGGGAGGGGGACAGGGGGATGTGGGGAATTCCGTGCTGGACCTGCGGACGGAACAGTAGGAGGACTAGACCAGTGCGGTCAATGGTCCGGACCAATCTCCTCAGCTTCCGCACACGTCACGGAGCCCCGCGAAAAACTTGGAGTAAGCGGTCGTTAACTAGTGACGCGGGCCTCCGGATCGGGAATACTCAACACGCCGCAGCCGCTGGTCAGCCGCTTCCGAGACCCGGAAGGGCAGCATCGGTTCGGTAGTGACCAACCGGTGGCGCCGCCTCACCCCGCGGCCCCGCCGCAGCGCCCCCCAGGGAGGAGAGCGTCGCCATGCCGGAGCCAGGAGTCGAGCGTCAACTGCCGACGGACGAAGCTCAGGACCTGATGCAACTGGTCCGTGACATCGCGGAGCGGGAGATCGCCCCGCGTGCGGCCGAGGAGGAGGACGCCGGCCGCTTCCCGCGCGAGACGTTCGCGCTGCTGTCCTCGTCGGGACTGCTCGGACTGCCCTACGACTCCGAGTTCGGCGGCGGCGACCAGCCCTACGAGGTGTACCTCCAGGCCCTGGAGGAGCTGGCGGCCGCGCGCCTGACGGTCGGGCTCGGCGTCAGCGTCCACTCGCTCGCCTGTCACGCGCTGGCCAACTTCGGCACCAAGCAGCAGCGCTCCGAGCACCTGCCCGACATGCTCGGCGGCGGGCTGCTCGGCGCGTACTGCCTCTCCGAGCCCTCGTCCGGCTCCGACGCCGCCTCCCTGCGGACGAAGGCGGTGCGCGACGGCGACGACTGGGTGCTGACCGGCACGAAGGCCTGGATCACCCACGGCGGCGTCGCCGACTTCTACACGGTGCTGGCCCGCACGGGCGGCGAGGGGGCCCGCGGCATCACGGCGTTCCTGGTCCCCGGGGACGCGCCCGGACTGAGCGCCGCCGTGCCCGAGAAGAAGATGGGGATGAAGGGCTCGCCCACCGCGCAGGTCCACTTCGACGGCGTCCGGATCGGCGACGCGCGGCGCATCGGGGACGAGGGGCAGGGCTTCCAGATCGCCCTGTCCGCCCTCGACTCCGGCCGGCTCGGCATCGCGGCCTGCGCGATCGGCGTGGCGCAGGCGGCGCTGAGCGAGGCGGTGTCGTACGCGAAGGACCGGTCCCAGTTCGGCCACCCCATCGCCGACTTCCAGGGCCTGCGCTTCATGCTCGCCGACATGGCGACGCAGATAGAGGCGGGCCGCGCCCTGTACCTGTCGGCGGCCCGGCTGCGGGACGCGGGCCGGCCGTTCTCCAAGCAGGCGGCCATGGCGAAGCTGCTGTGCACCGACGCGGCGATGAAGGTCACCACGGACGCCGTGCAGGTCCTCGGCGGGTACGGCTACACCGCGGACTTCCCGGTCGAGCGCCTGATGCGCGAGGCCAAGGTGCTGCAGATCGTCGAGGGCACCAATCAGATCCAGCGCATGGTCATCGCCCGTCACCTCGCGGGACCTGAATCCCGCTGAACTGCCCGGTGCGCACGGTCGGCGCGACGAGCCGCACCCACTCGGGGTCGTGCCGGCCCGGCAGCGTCCTGCCGCGGTCGGCCCAGCTCGCGATCAGCGCCCGGTAGATGGGCGGGTCCGGGTGCGAGGGGTTCGCCGGAGGGGGCGCGGCGACCCGCTGATGGGCGTGCGGCGGCGCGGGGCGCGGGGGCTGCGGGGTCGCGTGTGACAGCTGCGCCGGGTGCGACGAAGGTGCCGCGTGTGTCTGGGGCGCCTGCTGTTGCTGATGATGAACCGATTCTGCGGCAACAGGGACGAGGATGCGCCTGCGTCGTCCGGTGGGCGCAGAGGCCGGGATCTCCGTCGGGGTCATGCCAGGTCAACGTTCGGGCGACGGGCCAGGTCACGTGTTGACGGTATCGAGCGTCCGTTCGCGGCATAACCGTGCGCCGGGCACCGCCACGGTCGAACGTCTTCTCAGTGCGGCGGAGCTGACGTACCGTCAACTCCGCCGCCGGGCAGGCCGTACCCCTCCGGGCGACGTCAACCGGTCCGCACGCAGGGAGGATGCCCGTGGCCGACGACGAACGTCCCGTGCCGCTCGACGAGTACCCCGTCCACCAGGTGCCCCTGTCGATGAAGCACGTGGCGACCGGGGACCGCAACGCCTACGACCGCTGCATCTTCCACCTCGTCGACCCCGAGGGGCACTTCCTGCTCATCCTCGGCCTCGGCGTCTACCCCAACCTCGGAATCATCGACGCCTACGCCACCCTCCGCGCCGGTGACACCCTGCACGCCGTCCGCGCCTCGGACGCGCTGGACGAGGAGGACCGGATGCGGATGGCGGTCGGCCCGCTGCGCATCCAGGTCGAGCGCCCCCTCAAGGATTTCGTCCTCACCTGCGTCGCCGACCCCGACGACCCGGCCGGACTCTCGTACGAGCTGAACTGGCAGGCCGCCTTCCCGGCCCTGTGGGAGCCGCACCACCTCCAGCGCAGGGGCGGACGGCTCACCCTGGAGGGCAAGCGGTTCGTGCAGGCGGGCCGGGTCGACGGACGGCTGCGCATCGGCGGCCGGGAGATCGACGTACGCGACTGGACCGGCACCCGCGACCGCAGCTGGGGAGTGCGCCCGGTGCCCGGCGAGGAGGGCGGGCGGCTCGCCCAGGACCATCCCACCGAGGGCTTCCACTGGATCTGGGCGCCGGTCCGCTTCGACGACCGCTTCCTCATGGTCGTCACCCAGGAGGACGCCGACGGGTACCGCACCCTCACGGACGCCACCCTCGTCCGCGAGGGGCACCGCGACCGCCAACTCGGCTGGCCCCGGACGGACATCGCCTACCGTCCCGGTACCCGCCACCCCGAGAGCGCGGTCGTCCACCTCACCGATCCGCTCACCGGCAAGCCCCTCGAACTCGGCGTGGAGATCCTCACCTCCTCGCCGCTCGCGCTCGGCGCCGGCTATCCGCCCGCCGACGACTGGCAGCACGGAACCTGGCAGGGCCGCGGCTGGACCGACCGGCGCGGCTACGACCTCTCCGACCCGTCCGCGCACCCGCTGGCCGGCTACGGGGTGACCGACCACGCGGCCCGCTTCACCCTCGACGGGCAGGTCGGCCACGGCATCTTCGAGCACGGCAGCTTCGGCCGGCACGACCCGAGCGGCTTCACCGGCTTCGACTCCGTGGCCCCGCGTCGCTCGTAACCCACCTTCAGGCAGAGGGAGTTCGACGATGGCGACAGCGCCGCGCCCGCGCACCTCCACCCGCGAACCCGAAGAGCTCGCCCGCCGCCTCACCGCGTGGCTCGATCGCAGGCTGCCGGGGGCCGAGGCGGTGAACGTCTCCGTCCCCGGGTCCAACGGCATGTCCAGCGAGACGCTCCTGTTCGACATCGAGCACCCCGAACCCCCGGTGCGAGCCTGCGCGTTGCGGCTCGCGGCCGATCCGTCCGCGTACACGATCTTCCCGGTGTACGACATGCCGCGCCAGTACCGCACGATGCGGCTCGCCGCCGAGCGCGCCGGGATCCCGGTGCCGCGCGTGCTGTGGCTGGAGGAGGACCCGGGACCGCTCGGCGCGCCCTTCTTCGTCATGGAGCGGGTCGCGGGGCGGGTGCCGCCCGACGTGATGCCCTACACCTACGAGGGCAACTGGCTGCACGCGGCGACGGACGCCGAGCGCACCCGTCTCGAAGAGGCGAGCCTCGACGTCATCGCCCGGCTGCACGACGGCGTACCGGCGGCCGAGGCGGAGTTCCTGGCGCTGCCCGGCGAGGGCAGCCCGCTGCGTCGGCACGTCACCGCCCAACGGGCCTACTACGCCTGGGTGGTGGCCGGACTCGCCCCGTCACCGTTGATCGAGCGCGCCTTCGACCGACTGGAAGAGCTGTGGCCGCACGAGGAGGGCGCCGCGGTCCTCAACTGGGGCGACGCCCGGATCGGCAACATCATCTACGACGGCTTCGCGCCGGCCGCCGTGCTCGACTGGGAGATGGCGGCGCTGGCCCCGCGCGAGGTCGACCTCGGCTGGACCGTCTATCTCCACCGCTTCTTCCAGGACCTCACCGTGAGTTTCGGCCAGCCGGGACTGCCCGCGTTCCTGCGCCGCGACCGGATCGAGGAGGGCTATGCGCGCCGCACCGGCCACACCCCGCGCGACATGGACTTCTACACGCTCTACGCCGCCCTGCGGCACGCGGTGGTGATGCTCAGGGTCGCCTACCGGCAGGCCCACTTCGGCGAGGTCGCCGTGCCCGCGGATCCGGACACACTGATCCTGCACCACGACAGTCTGCGCGCCATGGTGCAGGGCAGTTACTGGAGTGAGCGGGGATAGGTCAGGCGGCGCTGCTGCGCTGCCGGGGCACCCGGATCGGGCGCGAGCCGGGCCCGCCGACGTGCGAGAACGGCTGGGTGCGCCAGTCGAGTCCCTGAGGGAGCGTCAACAGCAGTGCGGTGTCCTGTTCCTGAGCGCCCGTCACGTCGTCGGCGGGGCGCGCCGCGGCGGCCGCGCGGCCGGTGCCCGCGCACACGGAGAGGCCGAACGGGTTCCAGGGCGAGGTCACATGGGCGTGCTCGGGCAGTTCTTCCTCGTCCGCGAGGAGGGCGATGGGCTGGGCACAGTCCGGGCAGATCACCCGGTACATCTCGAACGTGTCGTACGCGTCGAGCTCGTCGCCGACGCCTTCGTCGAAGCCGGGTTCGACACCCTCCGGCTGGGGCTCGACGACCGCCTGCTTGCGGTTGCCGCGCACGGCAGGGCGTCCGGGACGCTTCACACTCTGCATGGGATTCTCCCCCTCGGGTGGGCCGGCCGCGGATGTCCATGAGTCGCGGCCTCGGCCACAGCAAGCACTTCCCGTCCCGTGCGCGAGGTAACCGCGCGATGCCCCAGGACACGGTCCGAACGGTGTGGTCTTCGTCACATGCCGATTGCAGGTGCCCGGGACGCGGTAGACGAGAGGGCCTTCGCGGTACCGGGGGGATCAAGGGACGGGTAGGTTCATCGCCATGGAGGAGCTCGACCGACAGATTGTGCAGCTGCTCGTCAAGGACGGGCGGATGAGCTACACCGACCTGGGCAAGGCCACGGGCCTGTCCACGTCCGCGGTGCACCAGCGGGTGCGCCGCCTCGAACAGCGCGGAGTGATCCGCGGCTACGCGGCGGTCGTCGACCCCGAGGCGGTCGGCCTGCCGATGACGGCCTTCATCTCGGTGAAACCCTTCGACCCGAGCGCCCCCGACGACATCGCCGAACGCCTCGCGGGCGTACCGGAGATCGAGGCGTGCCACAGCGTGGCCGGCGACGAGAACTACATCCTGAAGGTTCGGGTGGAGACCCCGCACGAGCTGGAGAACCTCCTCGCCCGGGTCCGCTCGCTGGCCGGCGTCTCGACCCGCACGACGGTGGTCCTCTCCACCCCGTACGAGGCCCGCCCTCCGCGTATCCAGTAGAAGGTCGCCCCCGCCGCCTTGGGCAATCTGCCGCCATGGGCGGCAGGGTGGGCAAGGCGGCCCCCGGCGCGGGGCAAGCGTTCTTCGCGCCCGCACCCCAGCACGGCCTCGGAACAGCACCCCGCGACCGCAGCCCCCCGCACGACACGCGAAACTGTCCCCATGAGCACGCCCCCCAGCACCCGCACCGTCCTCCTGCGCCGCGGCGAGGTCCACAGCCCCGCCGACCCCTTCGCGACCGCCATGGTCGTGGAGGCGGGCCATGTCGCCTGGGTCGGTTCGGAAGGCGCGGCGGACGCGTTCGCGGACGGCGTGGACGAGATCGTCGACCTCGACGGCGCCCTGGTCACCCCGGCGTTCACCGACGCCCATGTGCACACCACGTCGACCGGCCTGGCCCTCACCGGGCTCGACCTCACCGCCGCCCGCTCCCGCGCCGAAGCCCTCGCCCTCGTCCGGGACCACGCCGCGGCCCGCCCCACCGACCGGGTCCTGCTCGGCCACGGCTGGGACGCCGCCCGCTGGCCGGACCGCCTCCCGCCCACCCGCGCCGAACTCGACGAGGCCACCGGCGGCCGCCCCGTCTACCTCACCCGCATCGACGTGCACTCGGCCGTCGTGAGCACGGCCCTGCTCGACCTCGTCCCGGGCGTCACGGACCGCGCCGGGTACGACCCCGAGGGCCCCCTCACCCGCGACGCCCACCACGCCGTGCGCGCCGCGGCCCTCGGCGCGGTCGGCCCGCAGCAGCGCACCGAGGCCCAGCGCGCCGCGCTCCGGCACGCCGCCTCGCTCGGCATCGGATCGGTGCACGAGTGCGGCGGCCCCGACATCTCCTCCGAGGACGACTTCACGGGCCTGCTCGACGTCGCCCGCTCCGAGCCGGGCCCCCGCGTGGCCGGCTACTGGGCGGACCGCGACATCGAGCGGGCCCGGAGCCTGGGCGCGCTCGGCGCCGCCGGCGACCTCTTCGTGGACGGCTCACTCGGTTCGCACACGGCCTGCCTGCACGAGCCGTACGCGGACACGCCCCACACCGGTACCGCCTATCTCACGGCGGACGACGTCGCCGCCCATGTGGCCGCCTGCACGGAGGCGGGCCTCCAGGCCGGTTTCCACGCCATCGGCGACGCCGCCTGCACCGCCGTGGTCGACGGGATGCGCGCGGCCGCGGAGAAGGTCGGCCTCGCGCGCGTGCGTGCCGCGCGGCACCGGGTCGAGCACGCCGAGATGCTCACCCCCGAGACCGTCGCCGCCTTCGCGGAGTTCGGCCTCACCGCGTCCGTACAGCCCGCCTTCGACGCCCTGTGGGGCGGCGACGACGGCATGTACGCCGACCGCCTCGGCGCCGAGCGGGCCCGCACCCTCAACCCGTACGCGGCCCTGCTGAAGGCCGGCGTCCCGCTCGCCTTCGGCTCGGACAGCCCGGTCACCCCGCTGGACCCGTGGGGCACGATCCGCGCCGCGGCCTTCCACCGCACCCCCGAGCACCGCGTCTCCGTGCGGGCCGCGTTCACCGCCCACACGCGCGGCGGCTGGCGCGCCGTCGGCCGCGACGACGCCGGCGTCCTCGTCCCGGGCGCCCCCGCCGACTACGCCGTCTGGCGCACCGACGAACTGATCGTGCAGGCCCCGGACGACCGCGTGTCCCGCTGGTCGACCGACCCGCGCTCGGGCACCCCGGGGCTGCCGGACCTGACCCCGGGCGCCGCGCTCCCGGTCTGTCTGCGGACCGTCGTGTTCGGACAGACGGTCTTCGTACGGCCGGACGAGTGATGTACCGGGGCGGCGTGCATCCGATCGCGGGTCCGCACCGTCCCGTACGACCTGCGTGTCCTCCGCCCTGACCAGGCGTCTTTCCGAAGAGCCCCAGGTCAAACGGCTGTTGACAGAACGCGGCGGGGGGCGGGTAGGTTCGGCCGGGTCCACCACCTTCCAGGCACGACCGGGGAAGTCCACGCAGTCGTCGAACGCAGCTGGGTCAGGGGGTGGTGCGCCGCACCGGCGCACCACCACTGGGAGCCAGGCCCAGCGCCCGCGCCACGGGGCGCTGGAACGTTCCGGCCGGTCGAGCCAGGTGCGACCCGGGTGGGGCCCGGGCGTTCAGTAGACAACGGCTTTAGGTCGACCCGCAGCCAGCGGGCCCCAGGTCGGCCCGAAGGACGCCCGGCCCCGATCCGCAGTTCCCGTTCACCCGCCTCAGGGCGTCTGGTCGGAGTGATCATTCCTGCTCGCTATGGTGGTCCCCTTGTGCACGGATGTTTTAAGGGGAAGCTGTGAGCGACGGCGGTGGGCGTAAGTTCGGCCCTCTGGGTACGGCCTTGGTGATCATTCCGACCTTCAACGAGGCGGAGAACATCACGTCCATCGTGGGCCGCGTCCGGGCAGCGGTGCCCGCGGCGCACGTCCTGGTCGCCGACGACAACAGTCCGGACGGCACCGGCAAGCTGGCCGACGAGCTGGCCGCCGACGACGACCAGGTGCACGTCCTGCACCGCACCGGCAAGGAGGGCCTGGGCGCCGCCTATCTGGCCGGGTTCGCCTGGGGCATCGAGCACGACTACGGCGTGCTGATCGAGATGGACGCCGACGGCTCGCACCAGCCGGAGGAACTGCCCCGGCTGCTCACCGCGCTCAAGGGCGCCGACCTCGTGCTCGGCTCGCGCTGGATGCCGGGCGGCCGGGTCGTCAACTGGCCCAAGTCCCGTGAGTTCCTCTCCCGCGGCGGCTCCACGTACTCCCGCCTCCTGCTCGACGTCCCGATCCGCGATGTCACCGGCGGCTTCCGCGCCTTCCGCCGCGAGACCCTCGAAGGCCTCGGCCTCGACGAGGTCGCCTCGCAGGGCTACTGCTTCCAGGTCGACCTCGCCCGCCGGGCCGTCAAGGCCGGCTACCACGTCGTCGAGGTGCCGATCACCTTCGTCGAGCGCGAGCTGGGCGACTCCAAGATGAGCAAGGACATCGTCGTGGAGGCCCTGTGGCGGGTCACCACGTGGGGCGTGGGGGAGCGGGTGGGCAAGGTGTTCGGTCGCGGGCCCGACGCCCGCTGAGCCCCTTGTGACGGGCGCTTCCTGATCCTCCGCTTACGCCACTTGGACGCGGCACCGGGCACACTTGAGCCATGACCACTGGTACTCCGCCCCGCAAGCCCACGGGGGCCCGGCGCTCCCGGGCCCGTACGCTCCTGCCGATCGGCGTCGCCGCGTGGGTGGTCCTGGAGATCTGGCTGGGGACCGTGGTGGCGGGGGCGATCGGCGGATTCCCGTACTTCCTGGTGATGGTCGCCGGCTTCGTGCTCGGCGCCGTCGTGATCAAGGCGGCGGGCCGCCGTGCCTTCCAGAGCCTGAACGAGACGCTCCGGCGCCAGCAGCAGGGCGTCGTTGAGGCGGGGGAGCAGCGCAGGCCGGGCAATGGGCTGCTGCTGCTCGCCGGCCTCCTGCTGATGATCCCCGGACTGATCACGGACGCCTTCGGCCTCCTGCTGCTCCTCCCGCCGCTGCGCACGGCCCTGAGCCGCTACACGGAGCGCTCGCTGGAGAAGAGGATGAGCGCGGCGGCGCCCGGTTCGCTGGGGAACGCGTTCCAGCAGGCGCGCATGCGTCAGCCCGGCTCCACGGTCATCCAGGGCGAGGTCGTCCGCGAGGACGAGTACCCGGGCCCGAGCCGGGACGACGCCGATCCGCGCCCGCCGCTCACGCCCTGAGACGGCGCGGGCGCACACGACAAGGCCGGAGGCCGGACACACGAGGTGTGTCCGGCCTCCGGCCGTGCGTTGTCCTTGCCAAGCCCCGCAGGGGTTACGCGGACTTGCGGCTGTCCCTCGGGTGGACCGCGATGTTCATCGCGCCCGAGCGCAGCACCGCCAGGCGCTCCTCGAGGACCTCTTCGAGCTCCTCACGGGTGCGCCGCTCCATCAGCATGTCCCAATGCGTACGGGCGGGCTTCGCCTTCTTCTCCTCAGGGCCGTCACCGTCCACGAGAAGTGCCTGGGCCCCGCAGACCTTGCACTCCCACTCCGGCGGAATCTCGGCCTCCACCGAGAAGGGCATCTCAAAACGATGTCCCTTCTCGCATGCGTACTCCACGGCCTGGCGCGGAGCCAAGTCGATGCCGCGGTCCGTCTCGTAGCTGGTCACTACGAGGCGCGTGCCGCGAAGAGCTCGCTCACTCATGAATCGTGCCTCCCGGGCTTGTCGCCCACAGGACAGGTGTCGCTGTCGTCGTCATCCGGTCAACGTCCGGTCGGCGGTAAAGATTCCCGGTCCCCGGGTCATGCGTCGCCGTCGTAGCCGCAGCCTGATCAGAAATTGCCCTACCCACCAGTGCCCGGTTTGTCACATCCGACACCAGATGTCACCCAGCGTCTCAAATTCTTGACGTGCAGTAACGGTACGCCTGGCAGGCCAACCGCGTACACTACCGGCCTTTGCCTTCTGGTGCTAAATCCGGGTCGGTACAGGATTCCCCGCGTCGCGGATCGCCTGCCGGACAGGTACCCGCGCCAGCAGGACGAAACCGATCAGGAAGAAAGCCACCAGGGACACGATCGCGTCCCGGTAGCTGCCGGTCAGCTGGAACGCGAGGCCGAACACCAGCGGCCCCACCCAGCTCATGCCCCGGTCGCTCATCTCGTACGCGGAGAAGTACTCGGCCTCCTTGCCGGCCGGGACGAGGTGCGAGAACAGCGAGCGGGACAGGGCCTGGGTACCGCCGAGGACGAGCCCGATGCCGACCGCCAGGGCGTAGAACCATCCGGGCGAGTCCTTCGGCAGGAAATAGCCCGCCCCGATGGTCACCGTCCACGCCACCAGGGACCCGAGGATCGTGCGCTTCGCGCCGTACGCGCGCGCGAGGCGGCCCATCCCGAGCGCCCCGGCCACCGCCAGGACCTGCACCAGGAGAACGGCCGTGATCAGCGACGCCTGATCGAGGCGCAGTTCCTCGGAGCCGTACACGGACGCCTGGGAGATCACGGTCTGCACGCCGTCGTTGTAGACGAGATAGGCCAGCAGGAAGGAGAGCGTCAACGGATGGCGGCGCATGTCCTTCAAAGTGGCGACCAGCTGACGCAGCCCGGTCCCCGTCCGGGCACCGCCCTGGGCCGGGACCGAGCGCCGCTCACGCAGACGGCGTAGCGGGATCAGGGTGAACGCGCCCCACCAGAGCCCGGCGGAGGCGAGACAGATGCGCACGGCCGTCGACTCCGTGAGACCGAAGGAGTCGTGCGCCAGATACAGCACCAGGTTCACCACGAGGACGAGCGAGCCGGCCGCGTAGCCGAAGGCCCAGCCGCGCGACGACACGGCGTCGCGCTCCTCGGGAGGGGCGATCTGCGGCAGGAAGGAGTTGTAGAGCACCATCGACACGGCCAGCGCGGCGTTCGCCACCACCAGGAGCAGCCCGCCGAGCAGATAGCGGTCGCCGCCGAGGAAGAACATGGCCGTCGTGGCCGCCGCGCCGGTGTACGCGGAGAGCGCGAGCAGCGGCTTCTTGCGGCCCGACCGGTCGGCGGCCGCCCCCGCGAGCGGCATCACGAAGATCGCGACGATCACCGACAGGGAGACCGTGTACGCGAAGAAGGACCCGGCGCGCACCGGGATGCCCAGCGGGTGCACATAGCCGTCCGCGTCCGCCGCGGCCTTGGCGACCGAGGTGAGGTACGGGCCCAGGAACACGGTCAGGACGCTCGTCGAGTAGACCGAGCACGCCCAGTCGTAGAAGTACCAGCCGCGTTGTTCGCGCTTGCGGTCGGCCAGGGCGGTCGCGCCCGTCGCCGTCCCCTGCGCGGTGTCGGTGCCCACCCGTGTCCCCTTGTTGTCTTGTCGTCCCCGTATGTCCGGCGCACCGCGGGCGGTGGTCCTCAGACCCAGCTTCCCCGGTCCTTCAGGACGTCCCGCAGCGTCTCGATGTGATCGGAAACTATGCCATCGACCCCGAGGTCGAGAAGCCGCCGCATCTCGGACTCGTCGTTGACCGTCCAGACATGGACCTGGAGCCCGCGCGCGTGGGCGGCCCGCACGAAACGCTCGTCGACCACCCGGATCCGCCCGTGGGCGACCGGGACCTGGGCGCAGACGGCCGAGCGGCGCAGCCCCGCCGGGAGGCCGTACGACTTCAGGCGCAGGCCGAGCACGCCCTTGGTGCCGTACGAGGTGGCGAGGCGCGGCCCGGCGATGTCCTGCGCACGGGCGACCCGGCGCTCCGAGAAGGAGCCGACGCAGACCCGGTCCCACGCGCGCGTACGGCGGAGCAGGTCCAGCAGGGGGACGAGGGCCGGCTCGGCCTTCACGTCCACGTTCCAGCGGACGTCCGGGAACTCCTCCAGCAGATCCTCGAGGAGGGGGACCGGTTCCGCGCCCGCCACGCGCGCGTGGCGGATCTCGCTCCACGGCAGGTCGGCGATCCGGCCCCGCGCGTCCGTGACCCGGTCGAGGGTGGCGTCGTGGAACGCGACGAGACGGCCGTCGCCCGTCGCGTGCACATCGGTCTCGACGTAGCGGTAGCCGAGGTCCACGGCGCGCCGGAACGCGGCGAGCGTGTTCTCCAGACCGCCCGCCGCCCCGCCGCGGTGGGCGAGGGCGAGCGGTCCGGGATGGTCGAGATAGGGGTGGCGTACGGGGTCGGTCACCGTCGCAGTATCGCCCGCCGCGGTGACGCCCCGGCGGCCACGGTGGATCCGGCCGCCGGCGCGGGGGCGGCGAACACGCGCAGGAAGAACTGGGCCAGCGGGCCGATCGCCACCGCGTACAGCACGGTGCCCACCCCGATCGTGCCGCCCAGCAGGAACCCGGTCACCACGACGGCGACCTCGACGGCGGTGCGCATCAGACGGATCGAGCGGCCCGTACGCAGGTGCAGCCCCGTCATCAGGCCGTCGCGCGGGCCGGGTCCGAACTTCGCCGCGATGTAGAGACCGGTCGCCGCGCCGTTGAGCACGATCGCGAAGATCATCAGCGGAACGCGCACCCCGTAGGAGTGGACATCGGGGACCACGGCGAGGGTGCCGTCCATGGCGAGGCCGACGACGAACACGTTCGACACCGTGCCGAGGCCGGGCCGCTGGCGCAGCGGGATCCACAGGAGCAGCACGACCGCGCCCACGCCGATCGACACGACGCCGATCGAGACGCCGGTCAGCTCGGAGAGACCCTGGTGCAGCACGTTCCACGGCTCCAGGCCGAGCCCCGCCTCCACCAGGAGCGCCGAACTGGCGCCGTACAGAGCGAGACCCACGTAGAGCTGGAGGAGACGGCGGACGAGCGGGCCGCCGCCCGGTGCGGCCGGCGATGACGGCTCTGGCGCTGACAAGAGATGCCCCCTGTGGTGGTAGTGGACCGACTCATGACACTCTGTGGCCTGGAAACAGTCGTCAACCATGGCCAATTCCTGGAAGGTGGACTGGACCGCATGGCTCAGTGGACTTCGGCGATCGGCTCGGCCCAGCTCGCCCGGCTGCTCACCTCGCAGCAGGAGCGCCCGGCCGGCCCCGGCACCCGCCGCCCGCCCGCCTACCGGGCGCTCGCCGACGGCATCCGGCTGCTCGTCCTGGAGGGCCGCGTCCCGGTGGCCACCCGGCTGCCCGCCGAGCGCGAACTGGCCCAGGCGCTCTCGGTCAGCCGCACCACCGTCGCGGCCGCCTACGAGGCGCTGCGCGGCGAGGGGTACCTGGAGTCCCGCAGGGGAGCGGGCAGTTGGACGGCGGGTCCGGCCGGGAACCCGCTCCCCGCGCGCGGACTCGAACCCCTGCCGCCCGAGGACCTGGGCTCGATGATCGACCTCGGCACGGCCGCGCTGCCCGCCCCGGAGCCCTGGCTGACCCGCGCCGTGCGGGGCGCCCTCGACGAGCTGCCGCCCTACGCCCACACGCACGGCGACTACCCGGCGGGCCTGCCCGCGCTGCGCACGATGATCGCCGAGCGATACACCGCGCAGGGCGTCCCGACCATGCCCGAGCAGATCATGGTCACGACCGGCGCCATGGGCGCCATCGACGCGATCTGCCACCTCTTCGCGGGCCACGGGGAGCGGGTCGCCGTCGAGTCGCCCAGCTACGCGAACATCCTCCAGCTGATGCGGGAGGCCGGTCTGCGGCTCGTCCCCGTCGCCATGGCCGACCGGCTCACCGGCTGGGACCTCGACCGCTGGCGGCAGGTCCTGCGGGACGCCGCGCCGCGACTCGCCTACGTGGTCGCCGACTTCCACAACCCGACCGGCGCGCTCGCCGACGAGGAGCAGCGCCGCTCACTGGTCGACGCCGCCCGCTCGGCGGGCACCGTGCTCGTGGTCGACGAGACCATGACCGAGCTGTACTTCGACCGCGACCGGGCCATGCCCCGCCGGGTCTGCGCGTTCGACCCGGCCGGTTCGACGGTCGTCACGGTGGGCTCGGCCAGCAAGGCGTTCTGGGCCGGCATGCGGATCGGCTGGGTGCGGGCCGCGCCGGACGTGATCCGCAGTCTGGTCGCCGCACGCGCCTACGCGGATCTGGGCACTCCGGTCCTGGAGCAGCTGGCCGTGAACTGGCTGCTGAACACCGGGGGCTGGGAGGAGGCCGTGGAGCTGCGCCGCGGCCAGGCGCGGGAGAACCGGGACGCCCTCGTCGCCGCGCTGCGCCGGGAGCTGCCCGACTGGGAGTTCGAGGTGCCCGAGGGCGGCCTGACCCTGTGGGTCAAGGCGGGCGGGCTCTCCGGCTCGCGCCTCGCCGCCGTGGGGGAGCGGGTCGGGGTGCGGGTGCCGTCCGGGCCGCGGTTCGGCGTCGACGGCGCCTTCGAGGGCTATGTGCGGCTGCCGTTCACCGTGAGCGGCGCCGTGGCCGACGAGGCCGCCGCGCGGCTCGCGGCGGCGGCCCGGCTCGTGACGGACGGTCGGGGTGCGGGCGGGGACGTGCCGCGCACCCTGATCGCCTGATCCTCCGTCAGCGCTCCGCGAGCGCCTCGGCCTCGTCCGGAACCGCCTCGACAGCGGTCTCGGAAGCGGTCTCCGCCGGCGTGATCCGGTCCGGCAGCAGCGCCATCACGGCCTGCCGCTGTGCCTCGCTGGTCGCGTCGTCGTACGGGTCGGGCGTGGCCGGCACCTGGAGCCGGTGGACCGCACCCGTCCCGAGCCGGGCGTAGCCGCGGCCGGGCGGAACGTCGGAGGTGGGGGTGGTCGGCGGCTGGATGCCGAGGACGTCCTCCAACTCCTGCGAGGTGGCCGGACCGAGCACCACGCGCGCGCGGGTGTGCTGGAGCACCGGCTCGGTCAGGGCGTCGAGGCTGTCGAACTGCTCGGCCACGACGACCGTCACCCCGGCCGCGCGCCCGTGCCGCAGCGGCACCTGGAGCAGGCTCTGCGGATCCTTCCGGCCGTCCGCCGCGGCGAGGTGGCCCAGCGCGCCGGGCCGGTCGAGCAGGATCCACAGCGGGCGCTTGATGTCGTCCGGCGTGGGGTGGCCGGCCTGCCGCGCCCGGTTGGCCGCGATCAGTCGGCGCTCGGTCTCGTGCGCCGCCCATTCGAGGCTGGCGAGCGCGCCCGCGAGGCCGCACTCGACGGCGAGGACACCGTCCCGGCCGACCAGACAGGCGTAGTCGCCGGTGCCGCTGCCCTCGATGATCAGTACGTCGCCGTGCTGGAGGGCCTGCAGCGCGATCGAGCGCACGAGGGACGTCGTGCCGCTGCCGGGCTGACCCACGGCCAGCAGGTGGGGCTCCGTGGAACGGACGCCGGTGCGCCAGACGACCGGCGGCACGTCCCGCTGTTCCTCACCGTCCCGCACCGGCAGCGTGCGCTGCACCCCGGTCTCGTCGGTGAAGCCGAGGAGCGTCTCCGCGGGGGCGGTCACGAAGCGCTGGGCGGCGATGTGGGTGGGGAGCGGGGCGAGCACCGTCACGGTGAGGTGGTTGCCCTCCTCGTCCCAGGCGAAGTGGTACTCACGGCCGCGGCCCAGCTTGGCGCCGAGCAGCTGCTCGATCCGGGCCCGCGACTCCGCCTCGCCGTCGGCGAAGTAGGCCGGATAGCTGATCGTGAGCCGGTCGAAGCGGCCGTCGCCGTCGAAGTCGTACGTCTCGAAGGCCTTCTCCCACTCGCCGCCGTGGGCGTAGAGCGGGTTCGGGTCCTCGGCCACCGAGAAGTACGGGACGAGCGCCTCGTAGAGCGAGGAGAGGCGCTTGACCTGCGATTCGTCGGGTCCGGCCGGCGCTTCGGGCTGCTTGGGGTCGCGGCCCTTCCACGCGGCCGCCGCCATGACCGTGATGATCGCGAGCAGCGGCCCGTAGGGAATGAACACCACGACCAGGACCACGGCGGCCACCAGGAACAGCAGCGGTCCGCGCCGGTCCTTGGGGGTGTCCGTCCACTTGCGTCGTCCGGCGGCAGCCAGACGACGCAGTCCACGGGTGATCGTGATGAGCGGGTGGAGGACGTCGGTGGCGCCGTCGGCGGCCGTCCGTGCCATTTCCCGGCTCCGGGCGATGGAGGCGCTGCCGGTGCTCAGAATCCGGGGCAACGGGGAGTTGGGACGCCTGACCACGTCGGTCTCCTGAAGGTGTGTGCGGGTGGATGGGCCGTCAGAACTTGATCCCGCCGAGCAGGCTGGCGAGGCTCGCGCCGCCCGCCTTGATGCTCGGGGCGATGGCCGTGCCCGCCAGGTAGAAGCCGAAGAGGGCGCATACCAGTGCGTGCGAGGCCTTCAGTCCGTCCTTGCGGAAGAAGAGGAAGACGATGATGCCGAGCAGCACGACGCCCGAGATGGACAGGATCATGAGGGTTCTCCTGGTTGGTGGGGACAGTCACCATGAGTTCTTCCAGGCTCACAGCATGTATCTATACGACAAAAGGTGCAAATGGGTGTTTTTTCCCATGTTTCACCCGGTCGGCAGATGCTGATGGGGTGCCCGGGCGGGCTGCCGGACGGTCGTCCGTACTGCCCGTGATCTTTGCCTCACCGGGGTCGGCTCATGTGCCCCGGCGGGCAGTACCCTGGCGATTCACTCGTACGGCCGCACGGCTGTACCAGCACGGATGTGAAAGGCGGTTCGGCCGATGAGCGAAGCCCCCGACCAGGAGGTCGTGGAGCTGGCCACCAAGATCTTCGACCTCGCGCGCCGCGGCGAGACGGAGGCACTCACCGGGTACGTGGACGCGGGCGTGCCCGCGAACCTCACGAACGACCGGGGGGACACGCTCGTCATGCTCGCCGCGTACCACGGCCACGCGCCGACCGTGACCGCGCTCCTGGAGCGCGGCGCCGACGCCAACCGTGCCAACGACAAGGGACAGACCCCGCTCGCGGGCGCCGTCTTCAAGGGCGAGGAAGCCGTGATCAGGGCACTGCTCGCGGGCGAGGCCGATCCGGCCGCGGGGACGCCGTCGGCGGTCGACACCGCCCGGATGTTCGGCAAGGCGGAGCTCCTGGAGCTCTTCGGCGCCTCCTGACACACAGGCGCTGACCAGGAAAAACGGGGGTGCAGGAAATGTGGTCGCGGCGGGCGGAACCGCTGGGTCATGATGACGGCGTGATTTACGGACGTGATGGCGGGGCAGGTGCTGCCCACGTGCCACGCGGGCCGTAAGTGGCCCTGATCGGGCCTTGGACGAGAGGCAGAGAGATGGCTTACAGCAAGCAAGAGACGGCGGGCGCTCCGACGTGTTGTCGCGTGGCCAGGTAGTTGCGGATTCCCGGTTGCGTCGACGCTTGATGTGAGGCTGTTTCCCATGTTCGAACCGGTCATAGCGCCCAGCGGTACGCTGCTCGGCCTGCTGCAGCGAGGCCGCGGTGACGGCACGCTGCACGCGCTGACGGCGCCGCGGGACGAGGCGCTCGCGGCTCTCAATCACTGTGTGCTGAGCGACCCCCGCCACGACTGGCAGGTGGAGAACCGCTCGCTGTACTACGCCCGTCTCTACCTCGATCTCCACGGCGAGCTCGGGGAGATCGAGCGGCACCTCTTCGACCCCGACGACCTGCTCGACACCGACGAGTGCCGGACCGGGCTCGCCCTGTCCGTGCTCGGGCACCTCGCCTCCTACGGCAGGCGGGACGCCCTGGAGCTGCTGCGCAGGTACGCCGCCCTCGGCGGGAACTGGGCCTGGGCGCTCGACGAGCTGGCCCTGCGCGACGACGACGCGGGGCTGCGCGCCCTCGCCGAGCCGGTCCTCGCACGCTTCCCGCTGGACGCCGAGGCCGACCTGGTCGCGGCCGTCCGCGACGCCTTCGAGCCCCGCCCGTGGCGGCTGTGGGCCGAGGACCCGCGACCCCATATCGGGGCACGCGTGCGTGCCGCCCGGGAATCCGGCTCCTTCGACCGCTGGCAGCGGCAGATGCGGCCCTCGGGACCGCGCCCCGAATGGAGCGTGCAGGCGGTCTTCGACTGGGCGCAGCAGGGCTTCGAGCGCGGCGCGGCGCTGTACGTGCCGGCCGCCCGCTGCCTGACCGCCGTCGCGGGCCCCACCGACCGCGCCGAGATCCTGCGGGCCGCCCGCGAGGGCTCCGACGGAGCCCGCTGCACCGCCCTGCGCTACCTCACCGACACCCACGATCCCGACGTACTGGATCTCGTCGAGGCCGCCGTGGCCGCCCCCTCCCGAGTGGTGGTGGACGCGGCCGTGGACTGCTTCGAGCGGATGCGGTCCGTCGCCGCCGTGGAGCGCGCCCGCCGCTGGGCGCCCCGGCCCGACGTGCTCGGCGCCGCCGCCGGACGGATGCTCGCGTGCCGGGGCGGCACCCAGGACGGCGAGCTGGTCCTGACCGCCCTCAGGGAGGCCGTCCGCGGCGACGGCCCCGACGCCCCGACCCTCTGGCCGCTCGTCGACGGAGCGGGCCGCCTCGGCATCGTCTGCGCGGCCCCCGTCCTGCGGCACATCTACCGCGAGACCGCCTCGTCCCACGGACGCGGGCAGGCCGCCCGGGCCCTCGCCGCCACCGACCCCTCCTTCGCCGCCGGATTCGCCGTCGAATGCCTGTGGGACTGCGAGGAGTCCACCCGCGAGATCGCCGCACGGCACGCCGAGACCGGTGACGCCCGGGTCGTGGACCAGTTGCGCAGGCTCGCCGCCGACCCGGCCGAGGAGGCCGAGGTGCAGACCGCCGTACGCAGCAGGATCGGGCCGGACGCGACGGCCCTGTGACGCCCTGATGGACGGGAGGCGGCCCCTGGACGAGGGGCCGCCTCCCGCCGTTCCCCCAGGTGTCGCAGGGTGACGCAACGCTCACGGGACGTTCCACGGCGGGAAAGATCCACTTTGACGTGGGCACGCCGGACGGGGCGAGAACACCCGTATGCGAGTCGTCATCGTGACCGAGTCCTTCCCGCCCGACATCAACGGAGTGGCGCACTGCGCCCTGCAGACCGCCCGGCATCTCGCCGCCCGCGGTCACGACCCCCTTGTCATCGCACCCGCCACCGCGGCCGGCCCCGACGCGGACGCGGCCGCGCCCTGCCCGGTGGTCCGCGTCCCCTCCCTCCCGCTGCCCGGCTATCCGCAGGTCCGGGTCGCCCTGCCCAGCCGCCGCGTCACCCAGACCCTGGCCGCGCACGGCGCCGAACTCGTCCATCTGGCCAGCCCGTTCGTGCTCGGCGTGCGGGGCATGGCGGCCGCGGCACGGCTGCGGATCCCCGCCGTCGCCGTCTACCAGACCGATCTTGCCGGCTACGCCCGTACGTACATGGGGACCGGGGAGGCCACGGCCTGGCGACGAATCCGCGGGGTGCACGGCGCCGCCGACCGCACCCTCGCCCCGTCCACGGCGGCCCGGCGCGACCTGGAGGCGCACGGGGTGCCACGGGTGCGGCTGTGGCCCCGCGGTGTGGACGCCGTACGGTTCCGCCCCGAACTCCGCGACGAGCGGCTGCGGGCCGACCTCGCGCCGGGCGGCGAACTGCTCGTCGGATACGTGGGACGGCTCGCGCCCGAGAAGCAGGTGGAGCTCCTGGCGCGGGTCTGCGGGCGGCCCGGGGTACGGGTCGTGATCGTCGGCGACGGACCGAGCGAGGCGTCGCTGCGCAGCGTGCTCCCCGGCGCCCGCTTCCTCGGCCGGCGCACCGGCGACGAACTCGCCCGGATCTACGCCTCCCTGGACGTGTTCGTGCACACCGGCCCCTTCGAGACGTTCTGCCAGACCGTGCAGGAGGCCATGGCGAGCGGCGTACCGGTGATCGCGCCCGCGGCCGGCGGCCCGCTCGACCTCGTGGCCCACGGCACGACCGGACTGCTCGTGCCGCCCGGCGACGCCGGCGCCGTGCACGACGCGGTGGCGAGGCTGGCCGCCGATCCCGGGCTGCGGGCGGCCTACGGCGCCGCGGGCCGGGCGGCGGTCGCCGACCGGACCTGGTCGGCGGTGGGGGACCAGCTGATCGACCACTACGACGAGGTGCTGCACGCCCGGACGGCGGTGGCGGCATGAGCGGGGCACTGCGCATCGTGCGGCTCGCCAACTTCGTCACGCCCGCCTCGGGCGGCCTGCGCACCGCCCTGCGCGAACTGGGCGCGGGATACGCGGCCGCCGGACACGAGCCCGTGCTGATCGTGCCCGGGGAGCGGACGGCCGACGAGGAGAGCGACCAGGGACGCGTCATCACCCTGCCCGGGCGGCCGCTGCCGGGCACCGGCGGCTACCGCGTGCTCGCCGACCGGCAGTGCGTCACACGGCTGCTGGAGCGGCTGCGCCCCGACCGCCTGGAGGTCTCGGACCGCACGACCCTGCGCTGGACCGGCGAGTGGGCGCGGCGGGCGCGGGTGCCCGCCGCGATGGTCTCCCACGAGACCGCCCACGGCGTCCTGCGCGCCTGGGGCCTGCCCGAGGCGGCGGCACGACGGGCCGCCGACGCCCTCAACGCCCGTACGGCGCACGCCTACGCGCGCGTGGTGTGCACCACCGAATGGGCCGAGCGGGAGTTCGTCCGGCTCGGTGCCCGCAATGTGGTGCGGGCCCCGCTCGGCGTCGACCTCGTCGGCTGCCGGCCGCAGGCACGGGACGCGGGCGTACGGGCGCGCCACGCGCGCGAGGACGAGATCCTGCTCGTCATGTGCACCCGGCTGTCCGTGGAGAAGCGGCCCGGTACGGGGATCGCCGCGCTGGCGGCACTGCGCGCGACGGGCGTCCCCGCGCGGCTGGTGGTCGCCGGGGACGGCCCGCTGCGGGCACGGCTCCGGCAGCGGGCGCAGGGGCTGCCGGTGACGTTCCTCGGGCACGTCGCCGACCGGGCGGCACTCGCCGCGCTCCAGGCCACGGCCGATGTGTGCCTGGCGCCCGGCCCCGCCGAGACGTTCGGCCTCGCCGCCCTGGAGGCACTGGCCTGCGGGACACCGGTCGTCGTCAGCGCGTCCTCCGCGCTGCCGGAGGTCGTCGGCGCGGCCGGCGCCGTGGCCGCCGACGACGGAGCCGCCTTCGCCCGTGCCGTACGCGAGGTGCTCGCGCGGCCCGAGCGACAGCGCCGGGAGGCCGCACGCGCGCGTGCGGAGTGTTTCGGATGGGGTGCCGCGGTGGACGCCTTCCTCGCGGCCCACGACGCGGCACCCCTGAGGGCCGGGGTCCCCGCGGTGCGGGAGCCGCGATGAAACCGCTGCGGTTCGCCGCGCTCGGCGACTCCCTCACCGAAGGCATCGGCGACCCCGTCGGCGGCGGCCGGTGGCGGGGCTGGGCCGCGCTGCTCGCGGCCGGGCTCGCGCCCGCCCACGTCCCCGTGGAGTTCCGGAACCTCGCGGTGAGCGGGGCGCAGACGGGTGACGTCCTGGAGCGGCAACTGCCCGCCGCGCTGGCCTTCGCCCCCGACGTCGTCTCGGTCGTCGTCGGCGTCAACGACACCCTGCGCCACACCTTCGACATCCAGGCGGTGGCCGCCCGGCTCGACACCGTCTACGGCGCGTTCGGCGACCGGGGCGCGGTGCTCCTCACCGCCTGCCTGCCCGACCCGGGCGCGCTGCTCGGGCTGCCCGGGGCCCTGGCCCGCCCGCTCGCCCGTCGGCAGCGCGCGGTGAACTCCGTCGTCCACGTCCTTTCCGAACGCCACGGCGCGGTCCATCTGCACGCCGCCGAGGGCGCCGGGGTGGCCGACCGCGCCCTGTGGAGCGCGGACCGGCTGCACCCCGGGGAGCGCGGACACCGCCTCCTCGCCGCCCGTTTCCACGCCCTGCTCACCGCGTCGGGGGTGGCGCACGGCCCGGCTCCCGGCACCGAACCCGACGGGCCCGCGCCGTCCCGCACCGCCGGCTGGTGGTGGCTGGCCACCGCGGGCACCGGCTGGGTCGCCCGGCGCTGCACCGACCTGCTGCCCCAACTCGTCGCCCTGGCCGCGGACGAGGTGCGGCACGGGCTGCGCGGGACCGGCGCACGGCTCGACCTGCGCGCGTCGGCGGGGGTGGCGGCGGCCCTCTCCGCGACCTCCGTCGCCGCCGAGCGGTGCGTGCCGCGCCGGTCAGTCCTCGAGCAGCCCGAGGGCGCGCAGTGACGCCGTCGAGTCCACGAGCGTCGTCGCCACGTCGCGCGGCTGCCAGCCGAGCTCCGTGCGGGCCCGGTCGTTGTGGATGACCGGGCGGGGCAGCGGGGCGCCCGGCGCCTCCTCGGCCGGTACGCGCGCGGCGAGCGGGCCGAGCCGGTCGCGCAGGACGGCCGCCAGTTCGACGAAGCTGAGCGTCGGACCGTTCGCGACGGCCAGGAAGCGCCGGCCCGCCGCCTCGGGAGCGGCCATCGCCCGCAGATGCAGGTCCGCCACGTCGCGGACGTCCACGACGCCGAAGCGGGCCCGTGGGGCCACCGGCATCGCGCCGTCGAGCATTGCCTTCACCAACTGCATGGAGGAGCCGAGCGTGGCCGTCAGGGTGGGCCCGAAGATGCCCGTCGGGTTGACCACGACGAGCTCGGTGCCGCCGCCCGACTCCTCCATCAGCTCCCACGCGGCCCGCTCGGCGATCGCCTTGGACCGCGGATAGGGCGCGAGCCCCGGGGTGTCGGGGTCGGTCCAGTCCTCCTCGTCGAACTCGGCGCCGGGCTTGGGCGTGTAGCCGACCGCCGCGAACGACGAGGTCAGCACGGTGCGCCGGACGCCCGCGGCGCGTGCCGCCCGCAGCACCCGCAGGGTGCCCTCGCGGGCCGGGACGATCAGCTCGTCCGGGTCGTCGGGCTGGACGGCCGGGATCGGGGAGGCCACGTGGTGCACCTCCGCGCAGCCGGCCACCGCGGCGGGCCAGCCGTCGTCGCTCATCAGATCCGCCGCGACGACCTGGAGCCCGGCGTCGTCGGCGCCCCCGCGCCGCACCGCCGCGCGCACCTCGGCCTCGCGGGCCGTCGAGCGCACCGTGGCCCGCACCTCGCGCCCGGAGCGCAGCAGGGCGGCGATCAGCTGCGTGCCCAGATAGCCGGAGCCGCCGGTCACCAGAACCCGGCTCATCGCAGCACCTCCAGACGGCGCGCGGCGTCGAGGGACCGCTGCGTCGCCGCGGCCTCCGCCGCTTCGTCGCCGCGCTCACGCGCGTCCCACAACGCGGCCTTCTCCCGCAGATAGCCGAGCCGGGCGCGCTGCGCGGCGATCTCCTCCTCGATGCGCGCCGCGTGGCGCAGCAGAAGATCGCGCTGCTCGGCGGCGGCCGTCCGGCCGCGCGCCCGGTTGGCCTGGTAGGCGCGCATGTCCTCGATGCTCATGCCGACCGCGCGCAGACAGGCCAGCGCCTGGAGGAGATCCAGGTCCTCCTCGGCGTAGCGGCGGTGCCCGCTGCGCTCGTCGCGGCCGACCGGGCCGATCAGCCCCACCTCCTCGTAGTAGCGCAGAGTGGGCTCGCTCAGTCCACTGCGCCGCGATACGTCCTGAATCGTGTAGCTCGACATGTCCGGCAGCAGAACACACTTCAAGCGCTTGAAGGCAAGTGCGAACCCACCGTGGCGCTCGCGCTGAGTCAGTACGGGGGCTCGATCCGGTACTGCTCGTCCCGGGTGTCCGCGACGAACATGTGCCCCGGCGCGTGGGTGATCGCGAACGGGGGCCGGGACGCCGTCACGGCCGCCTGCGGCGTCACCCCGCAGGCCCAGAAGACCGGGATGTCGCCGGGCGCCCGGTCCACCGGGTCGCCGAAGTCCGGCGCGTCGAGGTCCGTGATGCCGAGGACCCCGGGGTCGCCGATGTGCACCGGGCCGCCGTGCACCGCCGGCATCAGGGAGCTCTCCCGGATCGCCGCCTCCAGGGCCTGCGGCGGGACCGGCCGCATCGACACGACCATGGGGCCGTGCAGCCGGCCGGCAGCGCGGCACGCGCGCGTGGTCACGTACATCGGCACGTTCTTGTTCTGCTCGACGTGACGCAGCGGCACCCCGGCCGCCGCGAGCGCCCACTCGAAGGTGAAGCTGCAGCCGATCAGGAAGGAGACCAGGTCGCCGCGCCAGTGGTCGGCCACGTCGGTCGGCTCGGCCGTCAACTCCCCGTGCTCCCACACCCGGTAGCGGGGCAGATCCGTGCGCAGATCGGCGCCGGGAGCCAGGACGGTGGTCCACCCGCCCGGGTCCGTGACGTCGAGGACCGGGCACGGCTTCGGGTTGCGCTGGCAGAACAGCAGCATGTCGTAGGCCCAGTCGGCCGGTACGGCGATCAGATTGGCCTGGGTGTGGCCGCGGGCCCAGCCGGCGGTGGGGGCGCTCGCGCCCGCGCGGAAGTGGGCGCGGGCCCGCCGGGGGCTCCAGGTGGCGGTGCGGCCGCCCGTGAGGTCGTCGACGAGGTTCACAGCAGTTCCCTCCCGCGGGTCTCCGGCAGTCCGAGCAGCGCCACGACGGCCAGGGCGTATCCGATGGCGCCGAAGACGAGCGCGCCGCCCACGCCCCAGCTGTCGGCGAGGAAGCCGACCAGGGTCGGGAAGACGGCGCCGATCGCGCGGCCCGTGTTGTACGTGAAGCCCTGACCCGTGCCGCGTACGGCGGTCGGGTACAGCTCGCTCAGGTACGAGCCGAAGCCGCTGAAGATGGCCGACATGCAGAAGCCGAGCGGGAAACCGAGCACCAGGAGGAGGGTGTTGGCGCCGTCCGGGATGTGTGTGTACACCAGGATGCTCACCGCGGACAGGACCGCGAACAGGACGATGTTGCGCTTCCGGCCGAGCCGGTCGGTGAGGTATCCGCCCGTCAAGTACCCGATGAACGCACCGGAGATGAGGAACGTCAGGTAGCCGCCGGTGTTGACCACCGTGAGGCCGCGCTCCGACTTCAGGTAGGTGGGCACCCAGGTGGCGAGCGTGTAGTAGCCGCCCTGCACACCGGTCGACAGCAGGACCGCGAAGAGTGTCGTGCGCAGCAGACCCGGCCGGAAGATCTCGGCGAACGACCCTTTGCGCTCGCTGACTTCGAGCTTCTCCACCGCCTTCGGGGCGTCCTGCACCCGGCGGCGCACCCAGAGCACCAGCAGGGCCGGCAGCGCGCCGGTCCAGAACATGACGCGCCAGGCCAGATCGTCGTCGAGGAGCTGGAACACCAGGGTGTAGACGACGACGGCCAGGCCCCAGCCCGCCGCCCAGGCGCTCTGCACGGCGCCGAGCGTGCGGCCCCGGTGCCGGGCCGAGGCGTACTCGGCGACCAGGATCGCGCCGACCGCCCACTCGCCGCCGAAACCGAGTCCCTGGAGGGCGCGGAAGACGAGCAGCGTCTCGTAGGTGGGGGCGAATCCGCAGGCCACGGTGAACACGGCGTACGTGGCCACGGTGAGCATCAGGGCCCTGACCCGTCCGAACCGGTCGGCGAGCATGCCCGCGGCGGCGCCGCCGACGGCCGAGACGACCAGGGTGACCGTGGTGATCAGGCCGGTCTGGCCGCTGTTCAGCCCGAAGTAGGCGGCCAGCGCGACCATGCTCAGCGGCAGCGTGAAGTAGTCGTAGGAGTCGAGGGCGTAGCCGCCGAAGGCGCCCGCGAACGCGCGCCGGCCGCGCGGGCCGAGCGCCCGCAGCCAGCCCAGGGCGCCGTCGGAGCGGGGGAGCGGGGCGTGCGGTGCGGGGACGGTGGTGCCCGGCGTCGGTGAGGTCGTGCTCATGAAGCACCTCGCAGAAGAACTCGGGAACTCACGGGGAGGGGAGCGAGCTGATGAGCGTGCGTGGTGGTGCGTGGGGCAGAGCAGTGCCTGACCGTCAAGGTAGAGGATCGTTGAACGATCCCTCAATACCCACGTTGTCTCGTTCTTGTATCTGCGCTTGAATTCGGCCGTGGCCATGGAAGAACAGAACGCACTCGCCGACGACCGGGCGCTGCTGGGACGCACCAGCACCGCGGAACGCGTCGCGGACATCCTCAGGACCCGGATCGCGGAGGGCTTCTTCCCGCCCGGAACCCGCCTGTCCGAGGACAGCATCGGCAGCGCGCTCGGCGTCTCCCGCAACACCCTGCGCGAGTCGTTCCGGCTGCTCACGCACGAACGCCTGCTGGAGCACCGGCTCAACAAGGGCGTCTTCGTACGGGTCCTGAGCATCGACGACGTCGAGGACATCTACCGCACCCGGCGCATGATCGAGTGCTCCGTCGTCCGCTCGCTCGGCGAACCGCCCTTCGTCCTCGACCGGGTGGCCGCCGCCGTCGAGGGCGGTCGGCGCGCCGCCAAGGCGCGGGACTGGAAGGGCGTCTCCACCGCCAACATCCACTTCCACCGCGAACTCGTCGCCCTCGCCGGCAGCGAGCGCACCGACGAACTGATGCGCAGCGTCCTCGCCGAACTCCGGCTCGCCTTCCACGTCGTGGACGACCCGCGCCGCCTGCACGAGCCCTACCTCGCCCGCAACGTGCAGATCGTCCGTACCCTCGAGGACGGCCGGCGCGACGAGGCCGAAGCGCTGCTCGCCGACTACCTCGACGACTCCCGCGACGGGCTCGTCGAGGCGTACGGGCAGCGTGTGGCGCGCGAGGCGTAGCGTCCTGCGCGCGCCGTGGCATCTGCGTCGTTTCGACCGTTGTCAGACCCAGCGCCTAGTCTGTGCTCCGTGACTTCGCCTGCCACCACGGAATCCGTTCCGCCCCAGCTCAGCGCGGGGCCGCGCCCCGCACCGGGCCCGGCCGCCGACGAGGGGCTCGCGCGGCGGCTGCGCGCGCTCGCCTGCACCGCGCCCCTGCACGACCTGGACGTGCGCAAGGCGAACCTCGCGGGCGAGTACTCGACGTACGGCATGGCCGAGGTCGCCCTCTCCACGATCGACCTCGTCACGCTGAACATGGACTTCGACACGGGCGCCGACCACGAGCAGATAGTGGCTCGTCTGATGCCCCGCATCGCCGCCCAGGCCCCGCGGCGGCCGGCCGCCGAGCACGAGCGGGTGGCCCGCTGGGTCCTGGAGAACCTGATCAACGTGGGAAGCGTGGACCGCGGCTTCCGCGCCGTCTACGGCACGTTCGCGACGGACGGCTCGTACGTGCGCCGCGACTACGACTTCAAGCTGATCGAGGAAGTGCCGGGCTACGGGGGCAGCGTCTACCTCCGCACCACGGACGAAGCGGTGAACGTCCTCGTCGGAGCCCTCGACACCGATGTCACCAGCGCCCAGATCGCCGCGGAGGTGAAGCTCGACGTCCTGATCAGCCGCGGCCGCCTCGCCGACGCCCAGCTCGCCGCCGAGCAGGCCCGGTACCGGACCGTGCAGTACTCGGAGACCCTGCGCAAGGCGCTCGACGCCACCCGCCGCAATGTGCGCGCCGTCGACTGGCTGCGGACCGTTCCCGACATGATCGCCGAGGCCCTGGACCACGTGGCGGACCGCTACCGCCACGAGAACGCGATCCTGACGAACATCCGCAAGGCGCGCGACGAGTCCGAGGACCCCGAGCAGAAGCGCCGCGCCGCCGAACTCGTGGACATCGTCAAGGACTGCATCCGTCGCCACACCCAGCTCCAGTCCCGGCTCCTGGAGGCCGGACCGCTCTTCCGCGCCGAGCAGGACCGGCAGGCCTTCGCCACCCCCTCCGCGCGCGCGGGCCTCGACCTGTACGGACAGCTCGTCGCGCCGCTGCTGCCGCTGCCGGTCCAGGACGCGCGCAAGGTGACGGACGCCTTCTTCGCGCGCGGCACGGGGCTGCGCACCCCCGTCTCCGTACGGGTCGGTGACCTCGTCGACATACTGCTGACCCCGCCCCTGGAGCGGGAGCACCTCGGCGCGGAGATGCCCGAGCCCGACCTCATCGAGACCCCGGACGACAGCCGGTTCAGCGAGGAGCAGCTCGCGAGCGCCAAGCAGCTCCTCGACCTCCCCGCGGACGCGCCGCGTCGCCTGTCCGGGCTGCTCGCCGAGGCCCGCCGCCGCGACCCCGAACTGCCCTACCTGGTCGCCCTGTTGGCGGTGCACGCGGCGAGCCCGGCCGTCGGCACCGCCTATCGGCAGGGCGAGGAGAAGCTGCTGTTCGCCGTGGACGACGGCACCCAGCTCGACGACGACGAGTTCGGCGGCGCCGATCTCATCGTGGGCACCGCGCTGCTCGACGCGGCCGGCATGGCCGCGGACCGGACGGAGGCAGCGTGATCCACGGACCGCGCCGGAGGTACGGGCGCCGGAAGTACGTAGGAACGATCAAGGAGCACCGCCCGTGACCGAGCACCCCGAAGAGCACGCCGAACGGGGCGAGCCCGAGGCGTCCGGCCCGGTCAGGGTCGCTGCCCCGATCACCCCGGCCGACGCCGCCGACGCCGCGCGGCTCGTCGCGTTCGGCCTGCAGCCCAAGCTCCAGCCCTCCCGCGACCAGGAGTACCAGGAGCTGCTGCGCCGCTACCGCGAGGACCCGGCGTTCGCCCGCCTCGCCGACGCCGTCGCCTCCGGACTCGGGCTCGTCGTCCTGGAGGTGTCCCCGCGCGCGGGCATGGCCGTGACCGCCGCCGAGGACTCCGTGTTCGCGGTGCGGATGGGCGACTACGCCCGCCGGACCGCCGCCGACTCCACCGACCGCTTCCTGCACGGCCTCGCCCATCTCGCCGTCGCCGCGCTCGCGTTCCCGCGCCCGGAGGACCTCTCCGACGACGGCTACATCGGACGCGTGAGCGTCAACGGCGTGGACGCGTTCGTCCGGCAGGCCTGCCGCAAGCTGGAGGAGCGGGCCGAGGAGCAGGGCGAGAACACCGACCCGGCGACCGACGCCCCCGGCCTGGAGGCCGCCTGGCGGATCTGGGCCCGGCGCAGCTCCACCGGCGCCACCAAGGACACCCGCCGCCTGGCCAACTCGACGACCGGCATCGTCGCCAAGGCGGTCGCCTTCCTCACCGACTCCGGATTCCTGCAGAGAACCGGCGACGACGGCGGCGGCACCTACCGCACCACGGCCCGCTACCAGCTGCAGGTCCGCGACATGGCGGGCACCGCCGCCATGGCCGAGCTGCTCGACCTGGGCGTCGTGGCCGTCACCGACGGCTCGGCGAGCCTGGTGCCGCCGATGGACGAGGACGCGGGCGACCTCGTCGCCGACGCGGGCCTGCCGTTCCACTCCTGACCGCGAACCTGCCGCATCTCCTGAACTTCCGCACCTACCACGAGAGTCCGCCATGTACGAGCTGTCCCGGGTTCGCCTCTACTCCATCGGGCCTGCCGGCGCGCGCTACGCCGACACCGTGCTCGACCTGCGGGGCGTCGGAGCGCCCGTGCCCGACCCCGCGCCCACCCAGGCGGAGTTCTTCGAGGACGAGCCCGTCGGTCCGCCGCGCCGCCCCGCGCCGGCCGGCGTGCTCTTCCTGGAGAACGGCGGCGGCAAGTCGGTCCTGCTCAAGCTGATCTTCTCGGTGATGCTGCCGGGCCACCGCAACACCCTCGGCGGCGCCAGCTCCGGCGTGCTGCGCAAGTTCCTGCTCGCCGACGACTGCGGACACGTCGCCCTGGAATGGCAGCACACCCTCACCGGCGAGTGCGTCGTCGTCGGCAAGGTCAGCGAATGGCGGGGCCGCCAGGTCTCCAACGACCCGCGGAAGTTCGCCGAGGCCTGGTACTCCTTCCGGCCCGGCCCCGGAATGAGCCTGGACGCCCTGCCGGTGGCGGAGTCCAGCGCGGTACGGCCCGTCGTCGAGGGCGCTTCCGGCGCACAGGGCCGCCGCCGCACCATGAAGGGCTTCCGCGACGCGCTCGTCGAGGCGGGCAAGGCCTATCCGCACCTCGAAGTGCACTGGGAAGAGATCCACGACCGGTGGAACGAGCACCTGGGCGACCTCGGCCTCGACCCCGAACTCTTCCGCTACCAGCGCGAGATGAACGCGGACGAGGGCGAGGCCGCCGGCCTATTCGCCGTCAAGAAGGACTCCGACTTCACCGACCTGCTGCTGCGCGCCGTCACCGACACCCGGGACACCGACGGCCTCGCCGACCTGGTCAGCGGCTTCGGCAACAAGCTGGGCCGGCGCTCCGAGCTGATGGCCGAGCGCGACTTCACCGCCGGCTCCGTGGACCTCCTGACCCGGATCGTGGAAGCCGCCGACACCCGGGCCCGCGCACGGGACATCCACGCCGGAGCCGAGCGCCGTACGCGCACGCTGGCCCGGCGCCTGTCCGCCCGCGCCGCCGTCGAGCGCGGCCGCGCCGGTGACCTCGCCCAGCAGGTCACCGCCGCCGCGCACACCGTCACCGAGGCCGAGTCCGCGCGCGAGCGCAGCGCTCTGATCGCCGCCGAACTCGCCTACCGGCACGCCTCGCTGGCGCTCGCCGGAGCCGAGAAGGCCGCCGCCGCGCAGAAGCGCGAGCTGGCCGACGCCCGCACGCTGCACTCCGCCTGGCAGGCCGCCGAGGCCGTCCTGCGCCATCGCGCCGCGTCCGACCGCTCCGCGCGCGTCGCCGTCGCCATCCGCGAGGCCGAGCGGGACGCGGCCCCCGCGCTCGCCGCCCGCGCCAAGGCCGCCTACGACCTCGTCCGCGCCCTGCACAGCGCCGCCGAGCGGGCCGAGAGCCACGCGAACGAGGAGGAGGAGCGCTCCGCCGTCCTCCAGGAGGCGGGCGAGACCGCGCACCGCGACGCGACCGCCGCCGCCACCGACGCCCAGCGCGCCCGCAGCGAGCTCGGCCACCTGCGACAGCGGCTCAGCGAGGTCGAGCAGGAGACCGCCGAGGCCGTCCGGGCCGGCTGGCTCGACGACAGCGCGCCCGACGCCGACCCCGCCCGCGCCGCGCTCGCCGCGGCCGACGCGGAGAAGACCACCGTCGCCGCGTGGGACACCGCCCGCGAGGCCGCCCGCCGCGCCGCCGAGCACGCCCGCGAGACCGCCTCCGCCGAGGCCCGCGCCGAACTGACCGCGGCCCGCGCCGCCGACGCCGCGAGCGCCGCCGAGACCGCCCACCGCGCCGAGGACCGCGCCGCCGCGTCCCTCGCCGCGGAGGAGCGCCTGGCCGAACTGCTCGGGGTGAACGGGCCGTCGGGGACGACCGGGGTAACCGGAGCCACCGGATCCGCCGACGCGGCCCTGACCGCCGCGGACCTCGACCGCGCCGCCGACGACCTCAAGACCCTCCTCGACGACTCCGTGGCCTCCGCGGAGCGGCAGCTGTTCGACCTGCGCACCGCCGCGGCCGACGACTCCCGCATCCTGGGCGCCCTCGGCGACGGCGGCCTGCTGCCGCCGGGCCCGGACGTCCTCGCCACCGTCGAGTTCCTCGGCGAGCACGGCATCCCGGCCCTGCCCGGCTGGCGCTACCTCGCCCAGTCCGTCGACCCGGCCGACCACGCGCGCGTCCTCGCCGCCCGGCCCGAGCTGGTCGACGGCGTCATCATCACCGACCCCAACTCCCACCTCCGGGCCAGGGAGGCGCTCGCGGGCGCCGCGCTGCTGCCGCGGTCCGCCGTCGCCGTCGGTACCGCCGCCGCCCTCCTCGCCCCGACCCCGGCGGAGAACGCCTCCGACGAGAACGTCTTCCTCGTCCCGCCGAACCCGGCCATGCACGACGAGCACGCCGCCGACGAGGAGCGGCAGGCGCTGCGCGAGCGCGCCGCCCGCCGCGACGAGGACATCCGCGCCCTCGCCGCCCGCCTCGCCAAGGACCGCGAGCTGGCCGCCCGGCTCGGCTCCTGGCGCTCCGGCTGCCCGGCCGGCTACCTCACCGAGCTGGCCGACGTCGCACGGGAAGCCCGGGCGTTCGCCGAGGAGGCCGAGGCCGAGCTCGCCGAGGCCCGCACCGCGCGCGCCGAGGCCGACGAGGTCGCCGCCGAGGCCACCCGGGTCCGCGACGAGCGACAGGAAGCCGCCCAGAAGGCCCGCCGCGCCGCCGACGCGCTCGCCGGACTCGCCTACCGGCTGCGCGAGCGCGCCGCCTGGCAGGCCAAGGTCCGCGAACTCGCCGACGAAGCGGTCGAGTTCGAGGCCCGCGCCCAGACCTGCCTGGAAGGCGCCCGCGCCGCGGACGAGGACCGGCGCGCCGCCCAGCGCTCCGCCGACGACGCCCACCGCACCGCCCGCACGCTGCGCGCCGAGCGCGCCGAGATCGCCGGCGCCCCCGACGACGTACCCGAGGGCGAAGCCCCCAAGGCGTCGCTGCCCGCCCTCCGCGAGGCGTACCGGGCCGCGTCCCAGGTGTACGAGAAGGTCGGCGTCGGCGCGGATCTGCGGGCGGAGCAGGCGCGCGCCGAGAGCGACGAGAGCGCCGCGCTCGCCGAGCTGAACCGGCTCAGCAACAAGGTGCGCACCCGCGCCGCCGCCCTCCTCGAATCACCCGAGGGCTCCGACGGGCCCTCCCGGCAGGCCGCCGCGGCCCGCGCCGACGAGCACGTCCAGCTCCTGGAGACCCGCGCCTCCACCGCCAGCGAGCAGCTGGGCCGGCTGCGCGGTGAGGCCGAGCGGCACGCGCCCGAGGACGGCACCGCCCACACCGAGCTGCCCGACGAGCAGGTCCCGGCCGACACCGAGCAGGCCCAGTCGCTGCTGCGCACCGCCACGACCGAACTGGCCGTGCGCACCGACGCGCTGGCGACCGCCCGCGCCGCCCACACCGAACTGCTCGACGCGCACCGCGCCGCCGAGGACGGGGCCGGCGGTTTCGACGAGACGGCCGCGCTCCTGCGCGACCTGCTGCGCGACCACACCGCCGACACCGACGAGCAGGAGGAGCCCGAGCCGTACCCGGGCAGCCTGGAGGAGGCCCGCACCGCCGCCGGCGAGACCCGGCGCTCCCTGCGCGGCTGCGCCGCCGACCTGTCCGCCGCCGAGGCCGCGGTCCGCGAGGCGAGCGACATCCTCGTACGGCATGCGAACGCGACACGGTACGAGGCCGTGCGCACCCCCGCCCGTCAGCAGATCCGGGAGCTGCCGGCCGCCGCGCTGCCGGAGCACGCGCAGAAGTGGGCGGACGCCTTCGCCCCCCGGCTGCGGGTCCTGACCGACGAGCTGGCGCAGCTGGAGCGGAACCGCGACTCGATCGTCGACCGCCTGCGCGGACTGGTCGAGTCGTCGCTCGCCACCCTGCGCTCGGCCCAGCGGCTGTCCCGGCTGCCGGAAGGGCTCGGCGAGTGGTCCGGCCAGGAGTTCCTGAGGATCCGCTTCGAGGAGCCCGACCAGGCCACGCTCACCGAGCGCCTCGGCGAGGTCATCGACGAGGCGACCCGCGCCGCCGTCAAGAAGAATTCCGACCTGCGCCGCGATGGCATGTCCCTGCTGCTGCGCGGAGTCAGCGCCGCACTCCAGCCGAAGGGCGTGGCTGTCGAGATCCTCAAGCCGGACGCCGTGCTGCGCGCCGAGCGCGTCCCCGTCGGACAGATGGGCGACGTGTTCTCCGGCGGACAACTGCTCACCGCCGCCATCGCCCTGTACTGCACGATGGCCGCGCTCCGCTCGAACGACCGGGGCCGCGACAAGCACCGCCACGCGGGCACGCTGTTCCTCGACAACCCCATCGGCCGCGCCAACGCCACGTACCTCCTGGAGCTCCAGCGCGCCGTCTCGGACGCGCTGGGCGTCCAACTCCTCTACACCACCGGCCTGTTCGACACGACGGCGCTCGCCGAGTTCCCCCTCGTGATCCGGCTGCGCAACGACGCGGACCTCAGGGCGGGTCTGAAGTACATCAGCGTGGAGGAGCATCTGCGCCCGGGCCTGCCGCAGGAGGATCCGGAGGGGGAGACGGTGCACGGCAAGATCACGGCCACCCGGATGTTCAAGCGCCCGGACATGCAGCCGCAGCCTCATTCGGGCTGACGGCGCGCGGGGGCGGGCGTCAGGTGTGCGTCAACTGCCCGGCCCCGCCCCGAGCCCGTATGTTCTCCGCGCCGCGGCCGCCGGTGCGTGCCGCCCTGCGTGCGTGGCGGCGCTCTCTGCGCAGCCGCCGGGCCGTGCTGGCCGGCACCGAGATGACGCCGTGGCGCTGGTTCCACACCTGGCGCGTCACCCAGACGTCCAGGACGCCCCAGGTCGCCACCACCGTGCTGGCCACACTGCTGAGCACCATGGGGAAGGCGAGCCAGGAGTCCGCCAGTGTGCACAGCGTCGCGACCATCGCCTGGATCAGGGTGAGGGAGGCGATGAGCACCGCTCGCACCGCCGCCGTCCGCACGGGATCGGGCATCCGGCGCCGCTTCGCCGGCTCCTCGACCCACAGTTCGCGCTGCCCTGCCGTACTCATCACTGCATCACTCCCCGCCGCTCCCGGGCTCCGGGCCCGATGCCCCCGCATCGGCCTGCACATTGACTGCCCGGTTTGATCACCTTTACGCCGTCGGTGCCGCGTGTCCGGCTCTCTGCGCATGCCCCCGTACCGCCCTGTGATGTACGACGAACGGCGCGGTCCGAAGATTCCCGATCCAGAACCGAAAGATCGTCGGCCGCACCACCATCTCGGCGTGTCGGCCGAGTTCGGACGACAAGCGCATCATTCCGGCCAACTCTGCGTGAAGCGTGGCTGATGATGATCGCCGAAGATTGATTGAATCTCGTGCCGCAATCTCACCCAATGACCGGACAACTCAGGACGACAACACCGAAGACGTGTCGGAAAGCATCCGGACAGGCCTTCGAGTTGTTCCTGTGTCAGTAGTAGGCTCGCGCCGCTCGTTGACGCACATGTGTGCCCCTGACCGACCGCAGGGGGCCGATCTGGGGGAGGCCATGCGCTTTCGCGGGAAGTCCATCCGCCGGAAGATCGTGGCGCTGCTGATGGTGCCGCTGCTGTCCCTGACAGCCATCTGGGCCTTCGCCTCCGTCATCACGGGACGCGCCGCCCTGCAGATGTTCTCGGCGGGCAGGGTCGTCGACGGCATCGGCTACCCGCTGGCCGAGACCGGCCGCCTTCTCCAGGAAGAGCGCCGCCAGACGCTCGTCTACCTCGCCGACCCCCGCGCCTCCGACGCCCAGTCCGCCCTGCGGGCCAAGCGCGGCGCCTCCGACGAGGCCATGGGCAGCATCAAGGAGAAGGCCCGCGACGCCGACCTCCGCGACGAGATGGACGGTGGCGCGCGCGCCACACTGGACGCGGCCGTCGAGGGCTTCGACGGCATCGCGTCCCTGCGCCGCAACGTCGACGAGGGAACCGTCACCCGCGGCCAGGCCCTCACCTTCTACAACCGCCTCATCGAACCGACGCACGACTTCCTGCTCGGCATCGTCTCCTTCGACGACGCCCAGGTGGAGCGCGAGGGACGGGCCGTCGTCGGCGTGGTCCAGGCACGCGAACTGCTCGCGCGGGAGGACGCGTTGATCGGCTCCGGGCTCGTCGCCCGCCGCCTCACCCAGGAGGAACTGCGCCAGGTCTCCGACCTCATGGCCCAGCGCACCCTCCTCTACGAGACCAACCTCGCCCTCCTCTCCGATGACGAACGCTCGCGCTTCCAGCGGTACTGGAAAAGCGCCGACACCGCCCCGCTGCGCAACGCCGAGGAAGCCGTCGTGAACGGCAGGCCCGGAACACCGAAGGGCGTCACCGCCGAGAGCTGGGACAAGGCGTCGGGCCACGTGCTGCACGGCCTGGAGACCCGCAACACCCACGCCGCCGAGCACTACGAGGACCGGGCCCGGCCCGTCGCCGTCCAGGTCTTCGTCCGGGCCGGGATCGCCGGCGTACTCGGCCTGCTCGCGCTGCTCTTCTCCCTCTTCCTGTCGCTCCGCATCGGCCGCGGCCTCGTCCGCGACCTGCGACGGCTGCGCCTGGAGGCGCACGAGGCGTCCGGCGTGCGGCTGCCGAGCGTGATGCGCCGGCTCGCGGCGGGGGAGACGGTCGACGTGGAGACCGAGGCGCCCCGCCTCTCGTACGACAAGGACGAGATCGGTCAGGTCGGCCAGGCCCTCAACACCCTGCAACGGTCCGCCGTCGAAGCGGCCGTGAAACAGGCCGAACTGCGCCGCGGCGTCTCCGAGGTCTTCGTCAATCTCGCCCGCCGCAGCCAGGTCCTGCTCCACAAGCAGTTGACCCTCCTCGACGCCATGGAGCGCAGAACCGAGGACACCGACGAACTCGCCGATCTGTTCCGCCTCGACCACCTCACGACCCGTATGCGCCGGCACGCGGAGGGACTGGTGATCCTCTCCGGCGCCGCCCCGTCCCGGCAGTGGCGCAAGCCCGTCCAGCTGATGGACATCGTGCGCGCCGCCGTCGCCGAGGTGGAGGACTACGAGCGGATCGAGGTGCGCAGGCTGCCGCGGATCGCGGTGACCGGGCCCGCCGTCGCCGACCTCACCCACCTCGTGGCCGAACTCCTGGAGAACGCCACGGTGTTCTCGCCCCCGCACACCGCCGTGCAGGTGCTCGGCGAGAGCGTGGCCAACGGCTTCACCCTGGAGATCCACGACCGCGGCCTCGGCATGGCCGCCGACGCGCTGCTCGACGCCAACCTGCGGCTCGCCGAGACCCCCGAGTTCGAACTCTCCGACACCGACCGGCTCGGCCTGTTCGTGGTCAGCCGGCTCGCCCAGCGGCAGAACGTACGCGTCTCGCTCCAGCCCTCGCCCTACGGCGGCACGACCGCGGTCGTCTTCATCCCGGACTCCCTGCTCACGGACGCGACGGACACCGAGGGCGCCGGGTTCCGCCTGGACCGGCCCGAGGCGGTGCGCCGCACACCGGACGGCCTGCGCGGCCGCAGCCTCCCCGCCTCCGAAGGCCTGCCGGGTCTGCCGTCGTCGCTGCTCGACGGACCGGTGGAGCTGGAAGCGCCCCTGGCCACCTCCGACATGACCCCGTTCCCCGGGGCCCTGGGCGACGACGACAGCGAGCGCGGCGCCCTCTTCCGCCCCCGCCGCCCCGTGGCCGGCATCCCCGGCGAACAGCACCAGCAGGCCGAGGAGGCCGACCGCGACGGCGTCTTCGGCCCCCGCCGGGACAGCGACGGCGACCACGACAAGGCCCCGGGCGGTCTCGTGCCGCTGCCCCGCCGGCGCACCCCCAAGCTGGTCAGCTCGCACGGCAGGCCCGTCACGCACACCCGGCCGGGGGAGAACGACCGTACGGGCGCGGCAGCCGGGGAGCGGCACGACCGCGACGGCGAGAACCGGCTGCGGAACACCGTCGCGCCCTCGCCGCCGGCCGACCTGCCCAGGCGCCGCGCCCGCGCCACCGAAACCGCCGCCACCCCGGTACCGCCCCAGCCCGCCGGCACCGGACGGCCGGACACCTCCGCCGGCCCGGGCGGCCTGCCCCGCCGCGTACGGCAGGCGAGCCTGGCCCCGCAGCTGAAGGCAGGCCCCGACCTGCGCGGCGACCGGACCGCGGGCCCGGACGAGACGACCTCCGCGGAGCCCGCCGAGCGGGACGCCGACGAGGTGCGCAGCCGCATGGCCTCGCTGCAGAGCGGCTGGCGACGCGGCCGCGAGGAGAACTCCGAGGCCGACGGAGCCGACGGAGCCGCCACGACCGAGGCGACCGCCACGACCGACCGCAACGCCGAGAGCGACGAGCGCGCCACGAGCGACGAGAGCGCCGACGGCACAGCACAGGGAACGACATCTGAGGGGGACGGTCGATGACCGCACCGAAGGCCAGCGCGCACACCACCCCGGGGGGTTCGGGTGAGCTGAACTGGCTTCTGGACGATCTGGTGGAACGTGTGGCCAGCATCCGCAAGGCGCTCGTGCTGTCCGGGGACGGACTGCCGACCGGGGTCTCCCAGGACCTCACCCGAGAGGACAGCGAGCACCTCGCCGCCGTCGCCTCCGGCTTCCACAGCCTCGCCAAGGGCGTGGGCCGGCACTTCGACGCGGGCGGCGTCCGGCAGACGGTGGTCGAACTCGACGACGCCTTCCTGTTCGTCACCGCGGCGGGCGACGGCAGCTGTCTCGCCGTCCTGTCGGACGCGGACTCCGATGTCGGCCTCGTGGCCTACGAGATGACCTTGCTCGTCAAGCGGGTCGGCGCACATCTGGCGACGGCACCGCGCACGGATCCACCCGCCGGAGGGTAGTGGGCTGGCATGAGCGCAGACGGTCAGGGGACGCAAGGGACGCACCACTGGTTCGACGACGACGCCGGGCCCGTCGTGCGTCCGTACGCCATGACACGAGGCCGCACCACCAGTGCGGGCCAACACCGTCTCGACCTGATCGCGGTCGTCGTCGCGCAGCACCGCGGCGGCGACCCGGTCGCCGACCAGACGCTGTCACCGGAACACGTCGACATCGTCGAACTGTGCCGTGACGGCCCGCAGTCGGTGGCGGAGCTCGCCGCGGAACTCGACCTGCCCGTCGGGGTCGTCCGCGTCCTGATAGGTGATCTCGTCGACGACGAGCTGGTCCACGTGACCCGCCCGGTCCCGCCGGCGGAACTGCCCGACGAGAGCATTCTGCGCGATGTGATCGACGGCCTGAGAGCCCTCTGAACGACAGAACGACCAGCGAGTCAGGAGAGACAACCCATGATCTTCGGGCGTTCCGAGCGCGGCAGGGCCCCCGTCGAGCCCGTCACGCTCAAGATCCTGGTGGCCGGCGGATTCGGCGTGGGCAAGACCACCCTCGTCGGCGCGGTCAGCGAGATCCGGCCCCTGCGCACGGAGGAGCTGCTCAGCGAAGCGGGCCGCCCGGTCGACGACACCCAGGGCGTCGAGGGCAAGCACACCACCACCGTGGCCATGGACTTCGGCAGGATCACCGTCCGCGAGAACCTGGTCCTGTACCTCTTCGGCACACCGGGCCAGGACCGCTTCTGGTTCCTGTGGGACGAGCTCGCGACCGGAGCGCTGGGCGCCGTCGTCCTCGCCGACACCCGGCGGCTCGAGGACTGCTTCGCGGCCATCGACTACTTCGAGCGGCGTGACATCCCGTTCGTCGTCGGCGTCAACTGCTTCGAGGGCGCGGCCCGTTACCCGGCCGACACGGTGCGCGAGGCCCTGGACCTCGACCCCGCGGTCCCCGTGGTGCTGTGCGACGCGCGCGAAAAGGAATCCGTGAAGAACGTGCTCATCGGGGTCGTCGAGCACGCCGCGGCCGTGTCCGCGCAGCGCCGCGAGCCGGCCGTCACCTGAGGCGCTCTGCGCGGCCACGCGCGCGTAGAGCGTTTTTCGCCTCTACGCGCGCGTACCGGGGCTTCCCGTCCGGCCCTCCGTGTCCCTGACGGGCCGGGGCTACACGCCGTCCTCGTGCCAGCCGAGGCTCTTCTCCACCGCCTTGTGCCAGTTGTGGTACTCACGGTCCCTGGTCCCCGCGTCCATCGACGGCGTCCACTCGACGTCGCGCCGCCAGTGCGCCTTCAGCTCGTCCAGGTCGTTCCAGACTCCCGTGGCGAGCCCGGCCGCGTAGGCGGCGCCCAGGCACGTCGTCTCCGACACCTTGGGCCGGATCACCGGCACGTCGAGCACGTCCGCCTGGTGCTGCATCAGCAGATTGTTCTTCGTCATGCCACCGTCGACCTTCAGGGTCGTGATCCGCACCCCCGAGTCCTGGTACATGGCGTCGACGACCTCACGGGTCTGCCAGCTCGTCGCCTCCAGGACGGCCCGCGCGAGATGCGCCTTGGTGACGTACCTGGTCAGCCCCGTGACCACACCGCGCGCGTCGGAGCGCCAGTACGGCGCGAACAGCCCGGAGAACGCGGGCACGATGTACGCCCCGCCGTTGTCGTCCACGCTCGCGGCCAGCGTCTCGATCTCGTCGGCGGTCTTGATGATGCCGAGCTGGTCGCGGAACCACTGGACGAGCGCCCCGGTGATCGCGATCGACCCTTCGAGGCAGTACACCGGCGCCTCGGAGCCGATCTTGTACCCCATGGTGGTGAGCAGGCCGTTCTTCGAAGGAACCGGCCGGTTACCGGTGTTGAGCAGCAGGAAGCTGCCCGTCCCGTACGTGTTCTTCGCCGTGCCGGTGTCGTAGCAGGCCTGCCCGAACACGGCGGCCTGCTGGTCACCGAGCGCCGACGCGACGGGCACCCCGGACAGCTGCCCGACCGCGGTGCCGTACACCTCGGCCGACGAGCGGATCTCCGGCAGGACCGCCTCGGGCACCCGCATCGCGGAGAGGATCGAGGCGTCCCACTGAAGGGTCTCCAGATTCATCAGCATGGTGCGCCCGGCATTGGTCACGTCCGTGACGTGCACACCGCCGTCGGTGCCGCCGGTCAGGTTCCAGATCAGCCACGAGTCGATGGTCCCGAAGGCGATCTCACCGCGTTCGGCGCGCGCCCGCAGCCCCGGCACGTTGTCCAGCAGCCAGGCCGCCTTGGGCCCGGAGAAGTAGCTCGCGAGCGGCAGACCGGTCTGCTCGCGGAACCGGTCCTGCCCGTCGGAGCCGCCCAGTTCGGTGCAGAGCGCCGAGGTCCGGGTGTCCTGCCACACGATGGCGTTGTGCACCGGCTTACCGGTCGAGCGGTCCCAGAGCACCGTGGTCTCGCGCTGGTTGGTGATGCCGAGGGCGCTGAGCTGGTCGGGGCGCAGACCCGCCTTGGCGATCGCACCGGCCACGACCGCCTGGACCTTGGACCAGATCTCCGTGGCGTCGTGCTCCACCCAGCCGGGCTTCGGGAAGATCTGACGGTGTTCGCGCTGGTCGACGGCGACGATCTCGCCGTCCTGGTTGAAGATGATGCAACGGCTCGACGTGGTGCCCTGATCGATCGCGGCTACGTACTTCACGGAAGTCTCGGGCATGGCTACCCCTTCGTGAGAAGACGGTCGTACGTGGATCGGGTGTCGGAACGCCGCGGAACCGGTCCGGCACGGTTCCGCGGACCGCGCTTCAGAACGCTGCGTTGTAGATGACCCCCGCCAGCGCGCCGCCGATCAGCGGCCCGACGACCGGGACGAGCGCGTAACCCCAGTCGGAGGTGCCCTTGTTGGGGATGGGCAGCAACTGGTGCACGATGCGCGGGCCCAGGTCGCGTGCGGGGTTGATGGCGTAGCCCGTCGGCCCGCCCAGCGACAGGCCGATGCCGACGACCAGCAGCGCCACGATCAGCGCCGTCGTACCCGACTCGCCCAGGCCCTTGGTGAGCCCGAACGCCAGGATGGGCAGCACGAGCGCGATCGTCGCGATGACCTCGGTGAGCAGGTTCGCCACCGGATTCCGGATCTCGGGAATCGTCGAGAAGATGCCGAGCGTGGGCAGGGGACCGTCGTCGTCGGCGGCGGAACCCACATTGGCGTTGAACTGCGCGAGATACACCAGGTACGCGAGGGCGGCGCCCAGCATCGCGCCGACCATCTGGCCGCACAGATAGACCCAGACCTGGTCCCAGTCCCCGGTGTCGATGGCGATGCCGAGGGTGACGGCGGGATTGAGATGACCGCCCGACAGGGGCGCGGCCGTGTACGCGCCGGCCAGCACGCCGAACCCCCAGCCGAACGCGATGACGATCCAGCCCGAGGCTCTCGCCTTGGAGTGTTTCAGGGTGACGGCGGCGCAGACGCCCGCGCCGAACAGGATCAGAATGGCGGTGCCGATGACCTCACCGACGAAGATGTCTCCGTTGCTGTGCATAGCGGCTCCTAGCCCCTCGCCCGGGGCGGAGCGCCCCGGTCCTCCGCGCAGGGGGCGTTTCCCCTGGCTGGTTCTGGCTACTTCCGCCGAGGCGGGGGGAGATCCCGTGCCCTGCCCGGCGTCCGTGACGAGCGTGCCCGCACAGCCGGAACCGCGCGTGGGGGAGCGGCCCTGACCTGCCACGATCAGAGGTGGGCCGTCATGCGGCGATGCCGACTGACACCCGGAAGTGTTCACCGGCCGTACTGGAGCGTCAAGGTCGCCGACCGCACCGGTTGGCCGGGGCCGGACACACCCCGGAGCGCCCTCTGGTGAACGGTGTTCGGCGGCACGGCCGTGACGTGCGCGAAGCCTTCGTGCGCCACACCCTTCAGGGCGCCGGCACGACGGCGGTCCCGTCCGCCGCCGTCCCGCGCCGCACCACGTATCCCGCACGGCCCGCCTGCCCGCACACCCAACTCGCCCCGGGCAGCGCCTTCGCGGCCCGCTTGAGCGGAGCCAGCGAAGCCGCCGCCCCACGGTGGTCGGGCACGCTGCCCGGCGGGCACACCAGCGTCGCCAGCGACAGCGTGACCGCGCGGCCGCCCGCCGTCCAAGGGGCGTCGAGCATCGCGGCGGCGAGTGGATCCAGCCGCTCCGGTGCGGCCAGGACCAGGAAGTCGTCACCCCCGATGTGACCGACGCGCAACTCCTCCGACTCCGTACGCGCCAGTGCCCGCCCCACCGCGCGGATCAGTTCGTCCCCCGCGGCGAACCCCGCTCCGTCGTTGACCTGTTTGAACCCGTCGATGTCCAGCCAGGTCAGGGCGAAGCCCCGGCCCTGCGCGAGCCAGCGGTCGACCTCGCCGGTGACCGCGTCCGAACCGGGCAGCCGGGTCAGCGGATTGAGACCGGCCGCCTCCTCCACCCGGCTCTCCGCGAGGGCCCGTACGAGGTCGGCGAGGCGTACGACGCCGACGCACCGCCCCTTGTCGTCGACCACGGCGACATCGTCGGCGGTGCGGCTGCGCTCGCCGTCCGCGACGACGTCCAGCACCTCCCAGGCGGTCGCCGCGACGCCCACGGTGCGCGGCGGATCACCGAGCCGCGCCGCCGGCCGGTCCGCGTAGAGCGCGTGCCCGTACCGCGCGGACAGCGACAGCAGGAACCGGTCCCGCTGCACCGACCGCACCGGCACCCCGGACGCGTCCACGAGCAGCACGCCCGACACCTCCGGCGCCCCCGTCAGCAGCTTGCGCACCCGCTCCGCCGAGGCCCCCTGCGGCAGCAGCGCGGCGGGCCGAACGAACTCCCGCACCGACGGCCCGGAAGGCCTGAACTCCCCTCCTGCGGCCGGCAGTCGGGGCAGGTAGACGTCCGACGTCGGCAGCCGGGACGGCGGGGCGAACAGATCGCCCTGAGCGAGCTGCGCCCCGGCGTCCCGGGCCGCGACGCACTGCGACTCCGACTCCACCCCCTCGACCGCGAGCAGTGCCCCCGACTCCTCGCACAGGGTCCGCATCGCCCGCACCGACGCCGCGCGCGCCAGCAGGGAGGCGTCCAGCTTGACCAGATCGGGCGCCAGATCGTCGAGCAGCCGCAGCGGCAGATCACCGTCGCCGACCCCGTCCGCACAGATCCGGAACCCCTCGTCCCGCAGCGCCGCGACCCCCTCGAGCAGCGCCCGGTGCGGTACGTGCGTGAACGGCGGCCCCACGTCGACGGTGACCTCCCACGGCAGCCGTCCCGCCGCCCGCACCGCGTCCCGCAGCGCCCAGAGCCCACCGAGGTCGGCGAGCGTGCCCGCGAACACGTTCACATGCAGGGGCAGCAGCGTCTCCCTGCGCGCGGCGTCGCCGACCGCCAACGCCGCGAGCCGCCCGTCGAGTTCGGGCTCGCGCCGGGCCCGGGCCAGTACGTCACCGTGCTCGGGACGGGCCAGTATCTCCAGCGCTGCCACGGTCCCCGTGGTCAGATTGACCACGGGCTGGAAGGCGAAGCGAAGACTGTCCGTCCAGGAGCGCACGGGAGCATGATGGTGCCCCCGGCGCACCTCCAGGCCCAGTTCACACGCTGTTCACGCAGCATTCCCGGGCGATCACAGAGCGTGCGAACCCGCTGATCAAGCCTTCGGTCAGCGCACCGCGACGACCGATGAACCGTGTCCGAAGAGCCCCTGGTTGGCCGTGATCCCCACCCGGGCCCCGGCCACCTGCCGCGCCCCCGCCGTGCCCCGCAACTGCCAGGTCAGCTCGCACACCTGGGCGATGGCCTGGGCGGGTACCGCCTCCCCGAAGGACGCGAGCCCGCCGCTGACGTTCACGGGTATGCGGCCTCCGGGTGCCGTCGCGCCCTCGCGCAGCAGCTTGGCCGCCGCTCCCTCGGCGCACAGCCCCAGGTCCTCGTACCACTGCAACTCCAGTGCGGTGGACAGGTCGTAGACCTCGGCGAGCGACAGCTCCTCGGGCCCGACGCCGGCCTCCTCATAGGCGGCGCGGGCTATGGAGGAGCGGAAGGAGGGGCCGTCCGGCTCGACTCCCGCGGCCGAGTCTGTGGCGATGTCCGGCAGGTCGAGCACCGTGTTCGGATAGGTCGGTGTCACCGTCGACACCGCCCGGATCCGTACGGGATCGGGGGTTCCGTGGCGTCGCGCGAACTCCATGCTGGACAGCACCAGCGACGCGCCGCCGTCCGACGTGGCGCAGATGTCCAGGAGCCGCAGCGGATCGGCGACGACGGCGGAGGCGGCCACCTCGTCGGCCGACACGGCCGTGCGGTAGCGGGCATGCGGATTGAGCGCCCCGCAGGCCGCGTTCTTCACCTTGACCTGGGCGAAGTCCTCCAGGGTGTCCCCGTGCACGGCCATCCGCCGGCGCGCGTACAGGCCGAAGTACGTCGGATTGGTGGCGCCGAGCACCCGGAACCGCAACCAGTCGGGATCGTCCGGCCGATCACCCCCGGCAGGCCGGAAGAAGCCCTTGGGCGCGGCATCGGCGCCGACGACGAGCACGACGTCCGCGAGCCCCGCGAGAATCTGCGCCCGCGCGGTGGCGATGGCCTGGGCCCCCGACGCGCACGCCGCGTACACGCTGGTCACGCGGGCTCCCTGCCAGCCCAGCGCCTTGGCGAACGTCGCCCCCGCCACATATCCGGGATATCCGCCGCGCACGGTGTCGGCGCCGACCACCGACTGCACGTCGCGCCAGCCGATGCCCGCGTCGGCGAGCGCCGCCCGCGCCGCGGCCGTCCCGTACTCGACGAAGCTGCGCCCCCACTTGCCCCAGGGGTGCATGCCCGCGCCGAGCACCGCCACGTCCCCCGTCATGCCGTCACCCCCGTCGGCCGCCAGTGCCATGTCGTCCAGGCGGTACCGCTCGCCTCGTCCCCGTCCTCGTCGAGCAGCCCCGGTACGACCTCCACCTCCATGCCGATCTCCAGATCGGCCACGGACACCCCGGGAACCCCCTGCCCGAGCACCACCAATCGCTCTGCGTCCAGTTCCACAGCGATCAACGTGTAGGGCTCCCAGGGAAGTTCCCGGTCGGAGACGTACGGTTCCGGCGGCCGGTAGCGCGCGTCGGTGTACGACCAGATCCGCCCACGCCGGGACAGTGGCACCTCGACCAGGTCGCCGCCCGCGCACCCGGGATTGCGGCAGGCCGCGTCCTGGCGCGGGAAGTACACGGACGCGCATCCCGAACAGCGCGTCCCCAACAGGCGGAAGTCCTCACCCTCGCCGGTGAACCAACCGGCCACGACCGGTGTGCGCGTACGCGTCACGAATCCTCCCGACACCGAATCTGACGGAACGTCAGAAGTGTGCCACGGGCAACCGCCCGCCGTCAGGGGTCCCGCGGAACCACGTGCGGCTCAGCGCCCGGCCAGCGACCTCCTGGCGACGGGGAAGTCGAAGTACGTGTCCGGGAACAGCTCGGGCTTGTAGGTGAAGTGCCACCACTCCTCCGGCAGGTTGACGAACCCCTGACCCGAGAGCGCGTCGCGCAGCAGGTCCCGATGGGTTCGCTGGACGCCCTGAATGCGCGGATCATCCGTGTGGGCCAGCGTGTCGAAGCAGTCGAACCCCGTGCCCATGTCCACGGAGTTGTCGGGGAAGCGCTCCTTCTGCGGCCCGTAACAGGCCTTGAGCGGCTCACCCGGCAGGTACGGGCGCGTGGGTCGCACCGGCAGCTTCACGACCGTCAGATCGACGGTGGAGCCACGGCTGTGACCGGACTTCTCGGCGATGTAACCGTCCGCGAACAGCCGCGTCTTGTCCACCCGCGGATAGAACTCCGCCTTCATCTTCTGGTCGTCGAGATCCTTCGCCCACCGCACGAAGTGATCGACCGCCCGCTGCGGCCGGTAACAGTCGTAGACCTTCAGGGAGTACCCGCGCTTCAACAGCCCGGTCTGCGCCTTGTGGAGCGCCTCGGCGGCCGGTCTCGTCAGGATGCACATCGGCTTCCTGTAGCCGTCGACCGGCTCGCCCACGAAGTTGTGCGCGGTGAAGTAGCGGATCTCCTGGACGATCGTGGGATCGACGTCGGCGAGCGCCACGAACGCCCGGGGAGCCTTGGGATCGGGGGTCGCACGGGCGACCGACGGAGCGGCGGCGGTACCGAGCAGCGCGGCAGCCGTGAGGACAGCGAGTTTCCGCAGAGCGGCGGCAGTTCGAGTCATGGCCCTGCGTCTATCAGGCGGCGGACCCGCGGGGGAAGACCGCACTCCGGTGATCGGATACAGTCCGCGCCGTGTCCGCATCAACCCACTCCACGGTCAACCCCGTCCCGGATTCGCACTGTTCCAGCTGCGGGGCCGCCTACGGGACCGACGTACGCGGCTGGCCGCGCACCTGCCCCGCCTGTGCCTCCGTCGCCTATCGCAACCCGCTGCCCGTGGCGATCGCCCTGCAGCCCGTGTACGACACGACGGGCACCGCCCTCGTCGTGATCACCCGCACCATCGCGCCCGCGCGCGGCGAGATCGCGCTTCCCGGCGGCTTCATCGACGACCGGGAGGACTGGCGCCACGCCGTCGTCCGGGAACTGAGGGAAGAGACGGGCATCGACACGGCGACCCGCGACGTACGCCTCGTGGACGCCATGAGCGCCCCGGACGGCCACCTCCTCCTCTTCGGCCTGCTGCCGGAACGCCCCGCCGCGCAACTGCCGGCGAGCGCCCCCACGGACGAGACCGACGGATGGCACCTGCTGCGCCGCCCGGCCGAACTCGCCTTCCCGCTGCACACGGTGGCGGTCCGGGCCTGGTTCGAAGGCCGCTACATGTAGCCCGAGCGTCACAACCCCCGTACCCGCACCCGGTGCGGGGGCTGTGACACACCGCCCTCGCCGACGGTCTCGACGACGACCCGGTCGCCGTCGCGGTGCACCCGGTAGCGTTCGATCCCCGGCTCTTCCCAGCCGTCCCCGGCGCCCACGGCGACGTAACCACCACCCGTGCCCCCCGGAGCCGGAGCCCAGACGTCCAGGGCGACGCCCCCGTCGTCGGCCCGCACCGGAACCACGCCGCCCGCGCGCGCGAGGACGGGAATCCGCGACAGCGGAGCACTCACCGTCACCCGCCCCGGACCGTCGAACACCTCACCGGTCACCGTGTCGTACCACCGCCCCCGCGGCAGCAGGACGTCCCTGCGCCTGACGCCGGCCTCCCACACCGGAGCGACGAGCAAGGAATCACCCACCAAGAAGGCGTCCTCGCAGTCGCGCAGCGCCCGGTCCTCGGGCGCCGCCCACCACACGGGACGGACGTACGGAGCACCGGTACGACGGGCGAAGTGAGCGAGCGTCATGAAGTAGGGCAGCAGACGCCGCCGCTCATCCAGCGCCACGCGCGCGTGCCCGAGCACCTCGTCGCCGAACCGCCACGGTTCACGGCGACCCGCGCGCAGCGCCGAATGCGTCCGGAACAGCGGCAAGTAGGCGCCCAGCTGGAACCAGCGCAGGAACAGCTCGGGCGACGGCTCCGCCTCGGACCCGCCCACATCCGCGCCCGCGTACGGCACCCCGCACAGACCGAGCCCCACGACCAGCGAGAGCGACGCCCGCAGCCCGGGCCAGCCCGTCGTGACCGCACCGGACCAGCTCCCCCCGTAGCGCTGCATCCCGGCCCAGCCCGACCGCGAGCACACGAACGGCCGCTCCTGGGGCTGCAACTCGCGCAGCCCCTCGTAGCCCGCCCGCGCCATGCACAACCCGTACACGTTGTGCACCTCCCGATGGTCGGCCCCACGGCCGTCGAGATCGTGCCGGGCCGACAGCGGCAGCGAACGGTCCCCGAACGCGGCGAACGACAGGGGCTCGCTCACGTCGTGCAAGAACCCCGAGGAACCCTGAGCCAGACGCGCCTCGTACAGGCCGCCCCACCACTTCCGCACCCGCTCCGCGGTGAAATCGGGGTACACCGATTCACCGCCCGGAGCGACACCCCGCACCGCTCTGCCCGCGGTGTCGCGCACGAAGGCGTCGATCGCGCGTCCGCCGTCGTAGACCGCGTCGCCGCGCTCCGGACCGACCCCGGGTTCGACGACGGACACCAGACGCACCCCGTCGCCGTGCAACGCGTCCGCCAGACGGCGCACGGAACCGGGCGGATCGTCAGGAAGGCCCGGACCCCGCCGGGCCCTGTGCTGAGCGATGTCCAGATGCACCGCGTCCAACGGCAGCCCACGCTCCCGGTAGCCCGCCACCACACGGCGCACCTCCCGCTCGATGCCGGACGCGTCACCGAAGCCCCGGACGGCATGCTGATGACCCAGCGCCCAGGACGGCGGCACCACCGCGCCACCGGTCAGCTGCGCCCACCCCTGGACCACCCGCGCCGGCGTGCCCACCAGGGCCCAGCACCGCAGCGGACCGCCCCGCATCCGCAGTTCGCAGGAACCGGCGCGATCGTGCCCCGATCCGTCGCCCTCACGCCCCTCGCGAAGGGCCACCGTGCCGTCCCACGTCGTGTCGTGGAACACCAGGTGCGTCCCCGCGTCGGCGACCACCATCTGCACCGGCATGGTGATCGACAGCGGATCGTCCCCAGGACCGAACCCACCGTGCCGAGCGGTGTTCCACATCCGGTACGTCCCCGCACGCAGCCGCGGCCCCGAAGGACGCCCTCCCAGACCGAAGAACCGCGCGTCCGCGGCCACTTCCGACCGCTGCGCCCAGCGCGCCTCGCCACCACCCTCCGGCTCCCACCAGCGCGGCGGCAGATCGCGGCGCAGCAGCACCCCACCCGGCGTGCACAGTTCGACGGCGCCGTGCCGGGACACCGTCACCGTCGCCCGCTCGGCGACCACCCGCCACCCGCCGTCCTTGTCCGGCTCCAGCGCCACCCGGGAGTCCGGCTCCGGACACACCCCCGCCAGGGCGTACGACGGTTCGGGATCGGCCCCGTCCCACCCCCAGAAGGCGGCCCCGTTCGCCGTGACCAGGATCCGCAGCACGGAGCGGGCGAAACGCACCCGGCCACCACCCGGCGCCGGATCCACCCCGACCACACACCCCGGAACCCGCGCCCGCGCGGGACCCTGCTGCGGCAGCCCCGCCGAGTCCGCTCTGCGATGCCGCCACGACGCGCGCACAGCCCGCAGCCCCTGGGCGGCACCCACCTGAGAAACCACCTTCACCGAGCGCACCAGGTCACGACCGTTCATGCTGCTCACCCTGCCACTGACTTCCACGCGCGCGTGCCGCGTTCAACTGCCGTTCACCAGTGGTGCAGACACATCCTCGCGACACGGACTATGTGGGGGCCGCCCTGGTGCCACAGTCGATCACGTGGCATCGTCCCTGTCAGCCGCGTCACGCGCACACCCCAGCCCGTGCGCGCCAAGGACGCTCACGCCGCGTACTTCCGGGAGCCGCCCCATGGACACTGCGAACCCCTCGCCGCTCTGGCAGCCCGATCGGGAACAGATCGCCGACGCGCAGATCACCCGCTTCCAGGCCTGGGCGGCCGACCACTACGGAGCACCCGCCGACGGCGGCTACGAAGCACTGCACCGCTGGTCGGTGGCCGAACTCGACACGTTCTGGAAAGCCGTCACCGACTGGTTCGACGTGCGCTTCACCCACCCCTACGCGCGCGTGCTGGGCAACCGCTCCATGCCGGGCGCCGAGTGGTTCCCCGGCGCCACCCTCAACTACGCCGAACACGCACTGCGCGCGGCGGAGGACCCCGCGCGCGCGGACACCCCCGCCATCCTCCACGTCGACGAGACACAGGAACCCCGCCCCGTCACCTGGACGGAGCTGCGCCGCCAGGTGGGCTCGCTCGCTGCGGAACTGCGCACCCTCGGCGTCCGCCCCGGCGACCGCGTCAGCGGCTACCTGCCCAACATCCCCGAAGCGGTCGTCGCCCTGCTCGCCACCGCCGCCGTCGGCGCCGTCTGGACCTCCTGCGCGCCCGACTTCGGAGCCCGCAGCGTCCTGGACCGGTTCCAACAGGTCGAACCGGTCGTCCTGTTCACCGTCGACGGCTACCGCTACGGCGGCAAGGAGCACGACCGACGCGACACCGTCGCCGAACTCCGCTCGGCACTGCCCTCGCTGCGCGCCGTGGTGCACATCCCCCTGCTCGGCACCGAGGCCCCCGAAGACGCCCTCGAATGGGCCGCCCTCACCTCCGCCGACGTGGCACCCGTCTTCGAAGCGGTGCCGTTCGACCACCCTCTGTGGGTGCTCTACTCCTCGGGCACGACCGGCCTGCCGAAGGCCATCGTCCAGTCGCAGGGCGGCATCCTCGTCGAGCACCTCAAGCAGCTCGGGCTTCACTGCGACCTGGGCCCCGACGACCGGTTCTTCTGGTACACGTCCACGGGCTGGATGATGTGGAACTTCCTCGTCTCCGGGCTGCTCACCGGCACCACGATCGTCACCTACGACGGCAGCCCCGGCTACCCGGAGACCGGCGCACAGTGGGCCATCGCGGAACGCACCGGCGCGACCCTCTTCGGCACCTCCGCCGCCTACGTCATGGCCTGCCGCAAAGCCGGCGTCCACCCCTCGCGCGACCACGACCTGTCCCGCGTCACCTGCGTGGCCACCACCGGCTCGCCCCTCCCGCCGGACGGCTTCCGCTGGCTCCACGACGAGGTCCGCGACGACCTCTGGATCGCCTCGGTGAGCGGCGGCACCGACGTCTGCTCCTGCTTCGCCGGAGCCGTCGCCACCCGCCCCGTCCACATCGGCGAACTCCAGGCCCCCGCCCTCGGCACGGACCTCCAGGCATGGGACCCCCAGGGCAACCCGCTCGTCGACGAGGTCGGCGAACTCGTCGTCACCAACCCCATGCCGTCCATGCCGATCCGCTTCTGGAACGACCCCGACGGCAGCCGCTACCACGACAGCTACTTCGACACCTACCCCGGCGTCTGGCGGCACGGCGACTGGATCACCCTCACCTCGCGCGGCTCCGTCGTCATCCACGGCCGCTCCGACTCCACCCTCAACCGCCAGGGCGTCCGGATGGGATCGGCCGACATCTACGAGGTCGTGGAGCGGCTCCCCGAGATCCGCGAGTCCCTCGTCATCGGCCTGGAACAGCCCGACGGCGGCTACTGGATGCCGCTCTTCGTGCACCTCGCGCCCGGCGCGGCCCTCGACGACGACCTCCGCGCCCGCATCAAGCAGGCCATCCGCGAACAGCTCTCCCCCCGCCACGTCCCCGACGAGATCATCGAAGCCCCCGGCGTTCCCCACACCCTCACCGGCAAGCGCATCGAGGTCCCGGTCAAGCGCCTCCTCCAGGGCACCCCCCTGGAAAAGGCGGTGAACCCCGGCTCCATCGACAACCTCGACCTGCTCACGTTCTACGAGGACATCGCCCGCAAACGCGCCTGACCCGCGCCGGACCCCGAGCCGTTGTCAGTGGCTCTGATTACTCTGAGTGAGCATTGATCGAGCACGCTCAGGGGGAACCATGACGCACACACAGCACGGCCGGACCACCACCTCGCGGCAGATCCTGCGCCGCGAGGTGGCCGGCACCCTCGGCCTGTTGGCGGACGAGCAGGACTTCACGGCGATGCGGCGCTACCGCAGCTTCACCTTCGAGGACCACCGGACCTATCTACGGCAGGTGGAAGGACTCCTCAAATCCCTGGCCGCCTCGGGCAGCCACACCAGCGTCACGCTCTTCGACCCCGACGAGTACGCGGAATTCTGCGCGGAAGCCGGCCTCGAACCGGACACCGCCACGAGCCGCGGCCGCTTCACCGCGGAACTCGCCTCCATCGGCCCGGCCCTTCCGTACGAGGGCCAGCCACTGGCCGATCTCGTCCCCGACCTCGTCGAGGCGGCGGTCCGCCAGGCGACGTGGACCTACGCCTCGTCCGTCCTCGCCCGCCTGGGCCCCTGCGCGATCTGCCACCAGGACATCGGCCGCATCGCCTTCGCCCGGGCCTCCTATCTCGTCGCCCGCGTGCTCGACACGATCGGCGAGGGCATCCACCACCTGGTGTGCAGCGCCTCCACCGGCCGCGATCCCCTCCAGGCGGTGCTCCACGTGGACGCCGCCGCACCCGACACCGTCCGGCTCGAAGAGACCGCGACGATGGAGCTGACCACCGTGCTCGCCCTGGCCCTCGCCACCGGCAGCGCCTGCGCCCTCGTCCTGCGCACCAACAGGTCGGGGGAGAGGGACCAGGTGTACGGCTGGCAGGTGAAGGAGGAGAGCCTGCGCGGACTCACGGCGGCACAGGTCTTCGACGCCTACTGCATCGACGCCTACTCCGGAGACGTGCTGGCCCCCGAGCCCGACGTCGACTACTGCACCGCGCCGGAGGTGACCACCACCGACGCGGAGGGCAGGCACCTGCACTGATCCGAGGGGACAGCACGAAGGGCGCCCCACCAGAAGTGGAGCGCCCTTCGGTAAACGGCAGACCGACGCCTGCCCACCGGCCTACTCGCCGGAGAGCACCGCCTGAACCGCCGTGCGGGCCTCTTCGGCGGAGTCGGCGGCACGCGCCGCGGCCGCCGCACGCTCGCACTGCGCCAGCGTGTACTTGCCGAGCGTCGCGCGCACGTAGGGAATCGACGCGGCACCCATGGACAGGGAGGTGACACCAAGACCCGTCAGCACACAGGCCAGCAGCGGGTCGGACGCGGCCTCACCACAGACACCGCAGCTCTTGCCCTCGGCCTTGGCGGCCTCGGCGGAGAGCGCGACCAGGTCGAGCAGCGCGGGCTGCCACGGGTCCTGCAGACGCGACACGGCACCGACCTGCCGGTCGGCGGCGAACGTGTACTGCGCGAGGTCGTTGGTGCCCAGCGACAGGAACTCGACCTCCTGCAGCACGGACCGGGCCCGCAGCGCGGCGGACGGGATCTCCACCATCGCGCCGAATTTGGCCTGCAGCCCGGCCTCGCGGCAGGCGTCGGCGAACGCCTTGGCGTCGGCACGGTCGGCCACCATCGGCGCCATGACCTCGAGGTAGACGGGCAGCCCCTCCGACGCCTTCGCCAGCGCGGTGAGCTGCGTGCGCAGCACCTCAGGGTGGTCGAGCAGCGACCGCAGCCCGCGCACGCCCAGCGCCGGGTTGGGCTCGTCGGCGGGCGTCAGGAAGTCGAGCGGCTTGTCGGCACCGGCGTCCAGCACCCGTACGACGACACGTCCCTCGGGGAACGCCTCGAGCACCTGGCGGTACGCCTCGACCTGCTTCTCCTCGGACGGAGCGTGCGCGCTGTCGTCGAGGAACAGGAACTCCGTACGGAAGAGACCGACGCCCTCGGCGCCCGCCTCGACGGCCGCCGGCACGTCAGCCGGGCCGCCGATGTTGGCGAGCAGCGGCACCTTGTGCCCGTCCGAAGTGGCACCCGGACCGGTCGAAGCGGCCAGCGCGGCCCTGCGCTCGGCGGCCGCGGCCTCGAGAGAGGCCCGCTTCTCGGCGCTCGGATCGACGAAGATCTCGCCCGTGCTGCCGTCCACGGCGACGACCGTGCCCTCGGCGAGCTCCCCGGCACCGGGCAGCGCCACGACGGCGGGCACTCCGAGAGCACGCGCCAGGATCGCGCTGTGGCTGGTCGGCCCGCCCTCCTCCGTGACGAAGCCGAGCACGAGCGCGGGGTCCAGCAGCGCGGTGTCCGCGGGCGCCAGGTCGCGGGCGATCAGGACGTACGGCTCGTCGCTGTCCGGCACACCCGGCATCGGAACACCGAGCAGCCGCGCGACGATGCGGTTCCGCACGTCGTCGAGGTCGGCCACGCGTCCGGCCATGTACTCACCGGCACCGGCCAGCAGCTCGCGATAGTGCGAGAAGGCGTCGTAGATCCCGCGCTCCGCCGTGCTGCCGACTGCGATACGGCGGTCGACGTCGGCGATCAGCTCGGGGTCCTGAGCGATCATGGCCTGAGCCTCGAGCACCGCCTGTGCCTCGCCGCCGGCCAGATTGCCGCGCGCAATCAGGTCGGCCGCGACAGCTTCGACGGCCTGACGGGCGCGCCCCTGCTCGCGCTCCGCGTCCTCCGCCGCAATCTGCTTGGCCGGCGGCTCGAGCACCGCCGTCCCCATGTGCCGAACCTCGCCGATCGCCACACCGTGGCTCACGCCGACGCCTCGCAGCGTTGTCTCCATCTCACCCGTCTCCGATAGTGCGGCGGCCGTGCCGCCGCGATGGTTGTCCTGCGGGCCGTCAGTGACGGCGCACTGTTACTTCCAGCCGAACAGTGCCGCGCCCGCCGTGAGGTCGCCGGACTCGACGACGTCGGAGAGCGACTCGGCGGTGGCTTCGAGCGCGACGACGGGGCAGACCGGCGACTTGCCGGCGGCCTCGACGGCGGCGGGGTCCCACCGCACCACGGCCTGGCCGCGCGTCACGGTGTCCCCCTTGTTGACGAGCAGCTCGAAGCCCTCGCCGTTGAGCTGCACGGTGTCGATGCCCAGGTGCGTCAGCACACCGTGTCCCTCTTCGTCCACGACGACGAAGGCGTGCGGGTGCAGGGAAACGACGATGCCGTTGACGGGAGCGACGGCCTCGGAGGGCTCGCGCACAGGGTCGATGGCGGTGCCGGGCCCGACCATCGCACCGGAGAAGACCGGGTCAGGAACGGCGGAGAGCCCAATGGCGCGTCCGGCAAGCGGGGACGTCACATCGGTCATGGCAAGCCTCCCAGGGGTGGAGATTGATGGTCGTCGTCACTGCCTGTCCTGGACGACGTACCGTTTCGAAGCGTAAGTCATAAAAAGTCCCGGTTCCGCACGAGAGGTACCGGTTGGCTGATGTAGAGCACCCCGCAAACGATTTGCTCCGCGCGCGGGGCCCCATGTACTGTCGTACCTCCGCCCGGGAGCACGAGGTGCCAACGAGTACTCGACTCCTGCGGCCTCTAAGAGTCGAACCCTACATGTGGTCTAGACCTGTGCGTGCATGGGTGTGGTCAGTAGGGCGAATAAAGACTGCTAGAGTTACGGCCGCCGGAAAGGAAAGCGCGAAAGCGTAATCCTGGAAAGCGAAGCAAGACCCCGAGGAAATCAGCCAGTAAAACGGTCTGATAGAGTCGGAAACGCAAGACCGAAGGGAAGCGCCCGGAGGAAAGCCCGAGAGGGTGAGTACAAAGGAAGCGTCCGTTCCTTGAGAACTCAACAGCGTGCCAAAAATCAACGCC